>NZ_JBFADM010000034.1:9711-89031 GCF_040641355.1 Streptomyces sp. NPDC020996 | reverse complement strand
GTGGATTGCGCCGCTGCGCGATGCCGGCGCCGCCCCCCTCCGCCGGTTCGCGGCGGCGGGCCCGGGGGGGGGCGCACGCGGTGCCGTCGGGGGTCTCGCCGGGGGTCTCGTCGGGGGTCTCGTCGGGGGCTCTACTCGGACGGCGCCCAGTAGTCGAGGAGTGTGGCCACGCCCGGCTCCAGACTCTTCCAGGAGCCGTCGAAGGCGAGGACGGTGAAGGCCGCGGCCGGGAAGCCGCGGCGGGCCATCCGGCGGCGGGCGTCGCTCTCGTCCGGGCCCGCCAGGATCTCGGCGAGGCCGTGGATGCCCGGGTTGTGGCCGATGAGGACCACGTTCTGAGCGTCGTCCGAGGTCTCGTTGAGCAGGGCGATCAGCTCGCCCGGGGAGGCCTCGTAGATCCGCTCCTCGTAGACGGTTTTCGGCCGCTCCGGGAGTTCGTGGACGGCCAGCTTCCAGGTCTCACGGGTACGGGTCGCGGTGGAGCACAGGGCCAGGTCGAGGTGGATGCCGGTGTCGGCCAGCTTGCGTCCGGCGACGGGGGCGTCCATGCGGCCCCGCTCGGCGAGGGGTCGCTCGTGGTCGGTCACCGGTGGCCAGTCGGCTTTCGCATGCCGGAAGAGGACAATCCTGCGGGGTTCTGCGACGCTCATGGCATCCAGCTTCGCATGAAACAGGCCACGGGGCGGTGGGAGTTGGCGGGCGGCCGAGCCGGTGGTCAGCGGCCTGTCAGCTGCTGCACGCGCGCGAAGAGCTGACTGATCACGGGATCGCCCGCCGCCGCGTGCGCGTCCGTGGGGTTGAGCACCATGGCCAGCAGCGCGACGAAGGCGAGCGTGGGCAGGGCCAGGGCCCACCAGGGCAGCCGTATGTCGACGCCGCCCGTGGACGCCGGGTGCGGCCGGGGGTGCGTACGGGCCGACATGGGTGCCTCCGATGGTCTTCGAGTGAATCCGTGACCACGGCGAGCGGCCACAACTCGAAGGTACGGAGTCTGCGGCCCCCAACCCATCCGGAGACCCACCCAGTTGACCCTGACACTCGCCCCCTAGGGGACAGGGGGGACAGCCCTACCATCGGGCGTCATCGACGCCGTCATCGGCCGTCCCAGGGCGGCCGTATCAGTATCAGGACGGCCGTATCAGGACGGCCGCATCGGGCCGGCGGTCTCAGGGCGCGGCGATCGTCGCGACGATGGCGATGATCACGAAGATGGCGAAGAACGAGCCGAGGACGAGCAGCATCTTCTTCTGGCCGTTGCGGGGATTCGGGTCGAGGACTGGCATGCGGCCAGTCTCGCACCCCGCGCGGCCCCACGGGCCGCCGGGGTGAAGTCAGCGGGCCGCCTCGTCCTCCACGGTGCGGTCGCGCCCCGCCAGGATCCCGACCACCGTCTGCGGCACCATCAGGCCCGCCATCAGGGCGAGCGGCACCCCCCAGCCGCCGCTGCTCTGGTAGAGCACGCCCACCAGGAGGGGCCCGGGGATGGAGATCAGGTATCCGGTGCTCTGCGCGAAGGCCGACAGCTGGGCGACGCCCGCTCCGGTCCTGGCCCGCATGCCGACCATGGTCAGGGCCAGCGGGAAGGCGCAGTTGGCGACGCCGAGCAGCAGCGCCCAGGCCCAGGCGCCGGCGGCCGGCGCGAGATACAGGCCGGCGTACCCGGCGAGCCCGCAGGCGCTGAGCACCAGGACGATCGGGCCCTGCCGCGGCAGCCGCGCGGCGACGCGCGGGATGACGAAGGCCAGGGGAACGCCCATCACCATGGTCACGGCCAGCAGCAGCCCGGCCGTGCTCGCGGGCACGCCCGCGTCGCGGAAGATCTGCGCCATCCAGCCCATCGTGATGTAGGCGGCGGTGGCCTGGAGCCCGAAGAAGACGGCGAGCGCCCAGGCGGTACGGCTGCGGGTGATCCGCACCGCGGGCGGGTGGTGCCCGGCCGCGGATGCCCGGTCGGCGGGACGGTCCAAGAGCGCGGGCGCCTCACCGGAGGACCGGCCCACGCGCGCGGGCGCCTCACCGGAGGACCGGGGGTCCCGTGCGGCCGCCTCGCCGGCCGGCCCGGCGTCCCGCTGCCGCTGGCGCGGGCGCTGGCGCTGGCGCTGCCACACGAAGGGCGTCCACGGCACCACGGCCACCGCGGCGAGTCCCGCCCACACCGCGAGCCCGGACTGCCAGCGGCCGCCCAGCGCCTCGGTCACCGGCACGGTCACCGCCGCCGCGCCCGCGGTGCCCAGGGCCAGGGCCATCGAGTACAGGCCGGTCATGGACCCGACCCGGTCCGGGAAGTGGCGCTTGACGATCACCGGCATGAGGACGTTGCTGACCGCGATGCCCATCAGCGCCAGCGCACTGGCGGCCAGGAAGCCGGCCGTGCCGCCGACGTAGGGCCGCAGCAGCAGGCCCGCCGTGATGGCCGCCATGCCGGCGCACACCACCGCACCCGGTCCGAACCGGCGGGCCAGGCGCGGCGCCGTGACGCCGAAGACGGCGAAGCAGAGCGGGGGGACGGAGGTGAGCAGCCCGGCCACGCCGCCGCTCATGCCGAGCCCGTCGCGGACCTCTTCCAGGAGCGCGCCGAGGCTGGTGATGGCGGGGCGCAGGTTCAGGGCGGCCAGCACGATGCCGAACACCAGCATGCGCTGCGGCCACGCGCGCGTGGCGGGCGCCGGGGGCGCGCTCGCCGCCGGGGTGCGGACGGATGGGGTGGACATCGTCGTCCGGGATTCCTCGCTCACCATGCCAGCCATCATAGAATGATGGGATGATTGGTTGTCCGCGTCCAGGCGGACAGAGCGTTCCGCGCTCGTGCGAAGGTGTGCCATGCCCCTGAGTCATCCGCGCCGTTCCGCTCTGTCCGAGCAGGTCATCAACGCGCTGCGCGCCCAGATCACCAGCGGCGAGTGGCCGGTCGGCTCGCGCATCCCGACCGAGCCGGAGCTGGTCGAGCAGCTCGGCGTCGCCCGCAACACCGTCCGCGAGGCCGTCCGCGCGCTCGCCCACAACGGCCTGCTGGACATCCGGCAGGGGTCGGGCACGTACGTCGTGGCGACGAGCGAGCTGGCCGGCGTCATGCACCGCCGCTTCGCCGGTGCCGATCCGCGGCACATCGCCGAGCTGCGCTCCACGCTGGAGTCGGCCGCGGCGAGCCTCGCCGCCCGTCGACGCACGGAGAAGGACCTCAAGCAGCTCGACGCGCTGCTGCGGCGCCGCGAGGAGGCGTGGGCGTCGGGCGACGCGGAGGCGTTCGTGGCGGCGGACGCGACCTTCCACCTGGCGGTGGTGTCCGCCTCCCACAACGACGTGATGACGGCGATGTACGCGGACCTCGGCGAGGTGCTGCGGGACTGGCTGCGCGACGACGTCGGCGACGAGCTGACGCCGGAGACGTACATGGACCACACTCGGCTGGTCGAAGCGGTCCGCGCGGGGGACGCGGTGGCCGCAGGCGCCGAGGCCGCGGGCTATCCGTTCGTGTGCCGCCCCGGGCTGTTCACGCCCGCCGGTGGCTGATCCACACCGCGGCGACCTCTTTCCAGCACCGGGCGGTGAGCCGTACGGTCGCCGCCGGGCCGACGTCGACGCCGGCCGCGTCGGTGTCGAGGTCCCACCAGCGGGCGCACTCGACGTGCAGGCTGACACGGTCGGTCTGCGGATAGGGATTGTGGCAGTACGCGACCACGTGGGACCCGGTCACCCTGCTGCGGCACTCGGCGCCGAAGGGCTGCGCCCGGTCCGGGTCGCCGGCCGTCACACCTTCACCGGCCGTCACACCTTCACCGGCCGTCACACCTTCACCGGCCGTCACACGAGCGAGGGACGCCGCCTCGTACGGCGGAACCAGCACGAGAGCGACGGCGACGGTCACTGGGGCCAGGCTTCGGGACAGGCGCACAAGGGGACCTCCTCGGCCGAGCTGGGGAGGGATCGCGTGCTGGACGCGGGATCCGACGCGAGATCCGGAGTGAACGCGTAACCAGCGTGCGCCGTCGCGGCCCGGCTCCGCCCGGCCGCGCGGGCCGAACGGGTGACGCCCCGCTCCTCGCGCGGTGCGCGGAGCGGGGCGTCGCCGGTACGGAAAGGGGCAGGTCAGGCGCCGATGGCGTGCAGACCGCCGTCCACGTGCACGATCTCGCCGGTGGTCTTCGGGAACCAGTCGCTCAGCAGGGCGACGACACCGCGGCCGGCCGGCTCGGGGTCCTTCAGGTCCCACTCCAGCGGGGAGCGGCTGTCCCACACCGAGGCCAGCTCGCTGAAGCCGGGGATGGACTTGGCGGCCATGGAGCCGAGGGGGCCCGCCGAGATGAGGTTGCAGCGGATGTTCTGCTTGCCCAGGTCGCGCGCCATGTAGCGGCTGGTCGCCTCGAGGGCGGCCTTGGCCGGGCCCATCCAGTCGTACTGCGGCCAGGCGAACTGCGCGTCGAAGGTGAGACCGACCACCGAGCCGCCGTTCTGCATCAGCGGCAGGCAGGCCATCGTGAGCGACTTCAGGGAGAACGCCGAGACGTGCATGGCGGTGGCCACGGACTCGAAAGGCGTGTTGAGGAAGTTGCCGCCGAGCGCGTCCTGCGGGGCGAAGCCGATGGAGTGCACGACGCCGTCGAGCCCGCCGAGCTCCTCCCCGACGACGTCGGCCAGCCGGGCCAGGTGCGCGTCGTTGGTGACGTCGAGCTCGATGACCTTGGCGGGCTTCGGCAGCTTCTTGGCGATGCGCTCGGTCAGGGTGGGCCGCGGGAACGCGGTCAGGATGATCTCGGCGCCCTGCTCCTGGGCGAGCTTGGCGGTGTGGAAGGCGATGGAGGACTCCGTCAGCACACCCGTGATCAGGACGCGCTTGCCCTCGAGAATTCCGCTCATGTCGTTCAGTGACCCATTCCCAGTCCGCCGTCAACGGGGATGACGGCTCCAGTGATGTACGAGGCGTCGTCCGAGGCGAGGAACCGCACCGTCGCGGCCACCTCCTCCGGCTGCGCGTAGCGTCCGAGCGGCACCTGGGACACGATCGCGGCCCGCTGCTCGTCGGTGAGCACCTTGGTCATGTCGGTGTCGACGAAGCCGGGCGCGACGACGTTGAAGGTGATGTTGCGCGAGCCCAGTTCCCGGGCGAGCGAGCGCGCGAAGCCGACCAGGGCGGCCTTGGACGCGGCGTAGTTGGCCTGGCCGGGGCCGCCGTAGAGGCCGACGACGGACGAGATGAGGACGACCCGGCCCTTCTTGGCGCGCAGCATGCCGCGGTTGGCGCGCTTGACGACGCGGAAGGCGCCGGTGAGGTTGGTGTCGATGACCGAGGTGAAGTCCTCCTCGGTCATGCGCATCAGGAGCTGGTCCTTGGTGACGCCGGCGTTGGCCACGAGTACCTCGACCGGGCCGTGCTCGGCCTCGATCTCCTTGTAGGCCTGCTCCACCTGCTCGGTGTCGGTGATGTCGCACTTGACGGCGAGGAAGCCGGCCGGCGGCTCACCCGACCGGTACGTGATCGCAACCTTGTCGCCGGCGTCGGCGAAAGCGCGGGCGATGGCGAGGCCGATGCCCCGGTTGCCTCCGGTGACGAGAACCGAGCGGCTCAACGGATCACCCTTTCGATAACGTTCTGATACCCCCGCCCGGACACCTGGATGGCAGGCGGCTTCCCGGAAAACCTATCGGTCCGGTCCCGGCCGGGGACATTGGGGCATCCACAGTGGCTCGGGCCACGCCCTGTCGGATCCCTACAGTCGGGGCGGCACGGAGGCGCTCTGTGGTCGGTCCGGCATTCCGGGGGCGTGGGCGGGCAGGCCTTCTTTACGCGCTGCGCCGAGCATCCTGCGGTCGTACGTCACGAATGCCGCCAGCTCCCGCTCCATCGAGAGGGCGCTCGCCACGTGGAGGGCATCCAGTGCACGCAGACCGGGATCGACGCGGGTGGCCAGGTCACGGACCTCACGGCCGAGGAGGATTTCCGTCACCCGCTCATCGAGATCCGTCAGAGCCCGGGGGAAACTGCCCGCCCGGTCCAGATGCCGCACCGTCTCGACGAAACCGACGGTACAGGTGGCCAGCGGGGCCTGCGGAAAGCTCGCGAGGAAGGATTCGAGTGCGGAGGCGTTCATCCTCCCGGTCAGCAAGGTGATCAACGCGGAGGAGTCCATGTAGATCACCGGTAGTACTCCTCGCGCTCGGCGAGCAGGGACTCCAGCGGATCCGGCGCGCCGTCCGGGATGCCGTACCGAGGGAAGTCCGCGAGGTCGGCCACGGTCGCCGCCTTGAGCTTGATCTTCCCCTGGGCCACCAGGTGTGCGTACCGCTCCATCGGCCCCCCGCTCGGAACCAGTATCGCGATGACGTTGCCGTGCCGGGTCACCTCGACGGTCTCCCCCTTCTCCACGCGGGCGAAGACGGCGCTGGGGTTGTGGGAAAACTCGCGGACGGAGATGGCGCTCATAGCGGGCTCCCTCGACAGGACAGGCATTGTGCCTACATACGTGCGATTGTACCTACACATGGAGTCGATGGCCTGGCCCCGCGTTCACCCGTTCGCGGGATTTCCCCGGTGGTGGGACGGGTCGGCTCGGTGAGCACGCCGAGGGTCTCCGCTGCCCGTCAGGCGGCCCGCACCGCGCGCGGTGTCGACGGATTCGGCGAGCGCCCCGACTGTCGCGGCCAGCTCCCGCCAGGGCCGGGACAGGTCGACGACGTGCCGGAAGATCCTCAGCCGTCCTTCTCCCACCGGTACCTCGATGACGCCCTCGCTCCCCGAGGCGTAGACGAGATGCCCCTCGGCGAGGCCGAGGCGCACACAGTACGCCGTCATCTGGTAGAGGTCGTCGCGCTGCGGCCTGGTCTTGAACTTGGCGTCGACGACGGCAGCCGGACGCTGGACGCCGTCGTGAGGTGAGGGCAGGTAGTGCACGAGGTCCGGCCTGAGCGGGTGCCGGCCGGCCGTGTCGAGGAAGTGGCTGCGGTCCTGGGCTTCGGGCCGGCCACCGACGCGGTGGCGCAGTGCCTCGCCGACCGCCCGGGCGAGGTAGGCCTCGAAGAGCCGCCACATGACGACCAGCATGCCGTCGACGGCGAGATGACGGCCGTCGGCGAATTCGTACGAGCCGCCGCGCATGACGAGTTCGGCCAGGGCGAGGGCATGGGCGTAGCGGGCGCTGCGGCGGCCTGGGGTCCACTGGGGCGGGCGGGCTCCGGCGGGCAGGACCTGAACGCCGTCGAGGCGGACGGTGAGCCGTTGCAGGGCGGCCCGGAGGCCGGGGTCGAGACCGGGGACGCGCAGCAGGCGGAGGGTGGCGGCGAGGAGGAGACGGTTCTCCGGTATGTCGGGGGTGTGGTCGTCGTAGACGACTTCCAGGGGGACCGGGACGCCGGGTCTGCGGCGGATCTGGTCGGCGTGCCGGATGCGGCCGCGTACGACGGGCAGCGTGTCGTCCGTCTCCCGGTAGTCATGCAGGACGCCCTGGCCGAGGGCGTGTCCGGCGGCCGAGACGAAGGTGTGGGCAAGGGCGGGCAACAGGTCGGGGCGGGATTCGGCGGTGACCGGGCGGGGGTCGAACCGGACACGGTCCGGGGCGTATGCGACGAGGTGGAGGAGACGGTCCACGGGCACTTTGGGGTTGATGGTCAGCTGTACGGTCCCCTCGCCCGAGCCGAGTCGTACGGAGCCGACGCGGTCCTTCGCCCTCAGTCTCCAGCGGGTCGCGCTCTCGGGGTGCAGATCGAGCAGTTCGGGGTGCTCGGCGAGGGTCGCGAGCTGGAGCGGTGTGAGGTCGTAGGCGGTCCAGCCGCCGCCCTCCTTCAGCTCGACGAGGCGGGCGGGGTGGCCGCACCAGGGGGAGCGGGTGTGGCGGAGGTTCACGGCTGCGCCGGGACGTCGCCGGTGTCGGCGGCGGTGGGCGGCCGGATGCCCAGCCGCTCGCGCAGGGTGTCGAGTGCGTACACCGTCTCCACCTCGACCCCGTCGCCCCAGTGGTGTTCGGTGAGGAGCGGGATGATCTGGGTGCGCCACAGGCGTTCGAGGGCGCCGTCGCCGGTGTGGGCGAGGTCCTGCATGAAGTACGACGGCCCGACGCGGAAGGAGCGCTCGCCGGGGTTGCCGTCCGCGAGCATCCGGTTGATCTCGTCGAGGAGCTGTGCGTGGGAAACGTCCGTCGTGGCCGGGTCCTCGCCGCGCTGCTCCGCACGCCCACGCAGCCAGGACTCCAGCACACCCGACACCGGCGGTATGTCGGGATGGAGCTCGACGAAGGAGAAGCGGCGGCGCATGGCCGCGTCCATGTACGCCACGGAGCGGTCGACGGTGTTCATCGTGCCCAGGATGTAAAGGTTGGGCGGGAGGCGGAAGCCGCGGCCGTCGTCGGAGCCGTAGAGGAGGTGGACGCGCTCGTTGCGGTATTCCAGGAGGAAGTACAGCTCGCCGAAGATCTTCGCCAGGTGGCCGCGGTTGATCTCGTCGATGACGAGGACGAACACCTCGGCGGGGCGCCGCTCGGCCTCGTCGGCGAGCTTGCGCAGGGGCCCGCGGACGAGGTCGTAGCCGAGTCCGCCGCCGCCGTCCCCGCCCGTGTCCTTGCCGCCGCTCAGGCGCGGGCGGATGCCTTCGAAGAAGTCCTCGTAGGCGTAGGCGGGATGGAACTGGACGAGCCGTACGTTCGTCGCGCCGGAGGCTCCGGCCAGGTGGCGGGCGAGGGCGAGCGCGATGTACGTCTTGCCGGTGCCGGGCGGCCCGTGGAAGATCAACTGCGGGGTGGCGCGGAGGAGTTCGACGCAGTCCTGGAGCCAGGTGGCGTCGGGCATGTTGAGCCCGGCGGCCAGTTCGGCGGTGGCGTCGGGCAGCACGGCCGGGCCCTTGGGTTCCGGCGCGGTCCGCGGCATGTCCTCGGTCAGGGCGAGCACGGTCTCGGCGTACTCGGTGGCCTCCAGGACCTGGGAGTCGGCGTCCTGGACGACGGCGGACAGCCCGGAGGGCAGGTCCTTGAAGAAGTCGAGGGGTTTGTCGAGGTTGCGCCACTCGACGGGACGCGTGAGCTGGTCGGCGGCGCGGGCGGCCGGGCCGTTCACCACTCCGACGTAGGTGTCGAAGCCGTCGGTGGAGAGCACGATGTCCCCCGGGCGCATCCGGTTGAGGAAGGCGTCCAGTTCGAGGGCGACGGCTTCACGGCGGGTCGGCGCGGTGGCCGGAAGGGCCGCCTCGACGACCCTCCGGACGCTCGCCAGGTCGTGGCCGCCCACCCCCCAGGGCAGGGACCCGGCGTCGAGGGTGATCACGGACTGTTCGCGCCACGGCCCCCGGATGAGCGGTATGCCGCTGGCCGCGTCCTTTCCCCGGATGATCCAGAGCTGGCGGGGGAGCTCCGGTTCGGTGTCGCCCGCCTCGGCCGGCTGGGCGGCCGCCGTCAGCGCGTCCCACACGGGCATCCGGCGGTCGGGCAGGGCGCGTACGGTGTCGAGGCTGCTGCGGCCGGTGTCGAGCAGGCCCTCCTCGTCGAGCAGGGAGCGCCACAGGTCACGCTCGTGGGGCCACAGGGGCAGTCGGTCGCCGGCGACGCCGTCCTCACCGAGCGCGAGATACCAGCCTCGCGGACGGGAGCCGAGCAGGTAGGGCCCGAGGACGTCGGGGTCCACACTGAATGCCTCGGCCAGCTCCTTCAGCACCACCCAGTGACCGCCGTCGGGGAGCTTCTCCAGCGCGGTCACCGCGACGAGGCAAAGCTGCTTCTGTCGCTCCCACCGGCGGTAGCGACGGGAGGCCTCCCCGTAGAAGTCCACCGGGTCCGGCCAACGGCCGAGGGCGTCCCGGCCCAGTCCGGTGAGCTGCCAGCGGCGCAGGCCGCGATGTAACCACCCGGCCTGGACGAGGTTGCCCGCCGACCGGTTGACGTAGTCCTTGAACGGAGTGTTGTTCTCCTGCGGGGACTCGTCGTTCGCCAGCCGCCACTGTGCCTCCAGCCTTGGCTCCCGAGAGAGCACCCTCTTCCACAGCTCCCCGTAGACCAGGCCGTCCTGCGGGGCTTCCTCGGCCAGGATGGCGGCGGCGGTGCGGAGGGCACGGGCGACGACGGTGGTGATGCTGGGCACGGCGTCCATTCATCGCAGGGGGACGGTGGCCGCCGCCCGGCACGCGCGCGGGCACGGCAGGGGGCGGCCGTGCGGCTCAGTCCAGGCCGACCGGCGTGATCGGGGTGACCGGCATGTCGTCCGGTCCGTTCGTCTGTACGAGCAGCAGGTCACCGACCGTCGCGTCGCGGCCCAGGCCGAGGCTGGAGACCGGGACTGCGCCGGGCGCCTCGGCGGTGCCGACGGGCTGCAGGCGTAGTTCGCCGACCGCGCCCTGGTAGGCGAGGACGGCCCACACCTCGTCGTGCCCGATGCGGGAGACGACCCTGCTCAGCCGGTCGGTCAGGACCGCGCAGACGACGGTGAGCCGCTGCTGCTCGGTACGGGGAAGCGCGGCGATCCGCTCCAGCACACCTGGCAGGGCCAGCGTGCCCTCCAGCAGGCGCTGGACGGTCTCGCGCTCGTGTTCCCGTTCGTCACCGGTCCCGGCGGTGGTGAAGTGGACCAGGGGTAGCCCGTCGTCCAGGGTGCGCTGCCATTTCGGCAGCATGAAGTCGATGGCCAGCGCCTCTTCGCGGGTGGGCGGGTGCACGTCGTCGCCCTCGCCGAACTGGGCGAGCCACGCGTTGACGTCTCCCCAGCGCCACACGGGCGAGCGTCCCGCCATGCCCTCCGGGTCGGGGAAGGGAAGCTTGTCCTGCCGCCGCTCGCCGTTGACCCACTGCTGGACGTTCTGCCGTGAGCGCTCCACCCGCTCGGCGATGTCGGACACGCCGACCAGGTCGGGGTCGGTGCGTAGCAGGCGCAGACCGGGAAGGGACTTCCGCAGCCGTACGACGATGCGGTGGGCGGCGTCGATCGCGCTCGCCCCGCTCTCGGAGACGTCGAGGAAATGCCGGCCTCTGTGCCAGGTCAGCAACCCGTCGAAGGTGTCGTGGACGATCCCGACGGCCTCGTCGTCGTCCATTCTGATCCCGTCCACCACGAAGTGGAACTCGTAGTCCATGACGCCCCAGCCCCCCATGCGTATGCCTGTTCGCTCCTGGCTCCTGCTATGCCTGCGCCTCTCACTCCAGGGAACGCCCCCCTGGCGCAAGCTTCACCGAATCCGACCGTGTTGTCAATTGACAACAAGTGATCATTTGGCGTTGCCGCCGTGGAGGGCCGCACGCGGGTCGTCGGGGGGCAGCGGGCACAGCTTCGCCCTGCGCTGGACGCGGCGGGCCTCCTGGCCGGGGTTCTTCGGAGTACCTCCGACGCGGATCGCCGTGCAGTGCTCTTCGCACGGGCAGTAGAGCGTGCCCCAGTGCCCCTCCGACCTGAGCATCCACCCGTCGGCGACGAGCCGCTTGAGGACCTCCCTGACCTCCTTGCTCGGATGGTCCGCCGCAGCGACCTCGCGTCCGACCACGTACGCCTCCACCAGCCGTCGCCTGTCGAAGAGTTGACCGTCAACTCCAGATGGCCGACCAGTCTAAGGGGCGCCACTGACAACCGCCGAAAACGCAACTGACCTACATCAGGGGGCCGTTGCGGAAGATGATCGTCAACTACACAGGAAACGGACGCGGAGCCGTGGACAGCGCGCACTCCGCCCAGACGGTCTTGCCCGGCCCCCTGCGTGCGTCGACCCCCCATCGTGCGGCGACGGCCTCGACCAGGAGCAGGCCCCTGCCGCCGTCAGCGTCGTCGGGGCTCGCGCCCGGCAGCGGGGGCTCCGGTCGCATCGGATGGGTGTCGGCCACCTCCACGCGCACGACACCGGAGGCGCGGTCGCAGCGCAGCCGCAGCTCGAAGTCGCGGCCGGGGACGCGGCCGTGCAGGACGGCGTTGGCGGCGAGTTCGGCGACGACCAGGGCGACGGTGTCGGAGGCGGGGCTGCCGTAGGGGATGCCCCACAGGTCGAGCCGGTGGGTCGCCAGCCGGCGGGCGAGTCGCGCGCCGCGCCGGGTGGCGGAGAAGCGCTGGACGAACACACTTACGGTAACGGCCCCTTGGGCTTGCGGTGCTGGCATGCGGCCAGCGTTCCGGCACCTCCGACCCTGCCAACAGGCACGACACCCATACAGGCGCGCTTGTACCAGTGCACACTGTGGACTGGGTGAGTAACTCGCCGTGACCATGGATCTGTTGAGCGGGTTGAGCGGGGTCGGCGAGAACGTGAGCACGGGAGGCACGCGGCGATGACGGCGGACCACGGTGGAGACGGCGGTACGAACAGCGAACCGGAACTCTCCGACAGTCTCAAGACCTTCGGGGCGGTTCTGAAGGCGCTGCGGGAGGAATCCGGCCTTACGCAGGAGGAGTTCGCGGCACGCGTGCAGTACTCGGCCGCGTACGTCGCCAAGATCGAGCAGGGGAAGCGGTTCCCTCCGGGGGATCTGCCGGCGCGGGCGGAGGAGGTGCTGGGGCCGGTCGCAGTCAAGGTCCTCGCTGCGGCGGCGCGGAGTTTGACGAGGAGGGCGGTCCTTGCGTCCTGGTTCCGGCAGTGGGCCGGGATCGAGGAGGAGGCGATCTCTCTCTACGCGTACGAGTGCCGGGCGGTGCCGGGGTTGTTGCAGCCGGAAGCGTACATCCGGGCGATCTTCGACCGGCGGCTGCCGCCGGCGTCGGAGGAGCAGATCGAACGCGAGGTTGCGTCTCGGCTGGATCGACAACAGCTCATTTCCTCCAACCAGAGCACCGCGTTCAGCTTTGTCATCGAGCAGAGTGTGCTGGAGCGGCGCATGGGAGGACCCGATGTGACCGGACACGTGATCAACAACCTCCTTGAGATGAGCACGCGTCGCAATGTCGAGATCCAGATCATGCCCACCGTCCAGGAGGATCACTGTGGAATCGACGGTCAGATGTACCTGGCCGAGACGCCCACTCACCAGTGGATCGGGTACACAGAGGGACAACGATCGAGCAGTCTGATCTCCACTCCCAAAGACGTCAGCGTCCTGCTCCAACGCTATGGCAAGCTGCGTTCACAGGCCCTGGACTGCCGGGCTACCGTGACGCTGCTGGAACAGATGCGAGGAGCGCTATGAGCACTACCGACGAGCTGAGCTGGTTCAAGAGCAGCTACAGCGGCAGCGAGAACGACAACTGCGTCGAGGTCGCCGTGCACCCCGAGGCAGTGCGCATCCGCGACTCCAAGGACAAGGGGATCCGTCCTCTCGTCGTCGCACCGACCGCCTGGGCGGCGTTCACGGCGCTCGCGGCAGGCTCGTCGCTGGACGGCTGAGTCGGTGACGTAGGCGTACGGCACGGGCGGGTACGGGAGAGATCCCGTACCCGCCCGTTCGTCTGTGCCCGCGCGGGGAACCGACCCTGCGCATTTCCGGGGAATGCGCCTGGTGAGCCGTGGTTCACTGCTTGCGACGGTCATCACAGGCGAGCAGTCCGAAGGGATCACACCCGTGCCCCATGAAATCGACCCAGCATTTCTGGCACTCCCCCTGCGCCCCCTGGCGGACGCCGCGCTGGCACGCGCGCGTGCGCTGGGCGCGGAGCACGCGGACTTCCGGTTCGAGCGGGTGCGCAGCGCCTCCTGGCGCTTCCGGGACGCCAAGCCGGCCGGTTCCTCGGACACCACCGACCTGGGGTACGCGGTGCGGGTCGTGCACGGCGGCACGTGGGGCTTCGCGTCGGGGGTGGACCTGACGCTCGACGCGGCCGCCAAGGTGGCGTCCCAGGCGGTGGCGATGGCGAAGCTGTCCGCCCAGGTGATCCGGGCCGCGGAGTCGGACGAGCACGTGGAACTGGCGGACGAGCCCGTGCACGCCGACCGGACGTGGGTCTCGTCGTACGAGATCGATCCGTTCACCGTGCCCGACGAGGAGAAGTCGGGGCTGCTGGCGGAGTGGAGCGCGCGGCTGCTGGCGGCGAACGGCGTCAACCACGTCGACGCCTCCCTGCTCACCGTGCACGAGAACAAGTTCTACGCCGACACCGCGGGCACCGTGACCACCCAGCAGCGCGTCCGGCTGCACCCGCAGCTCACCGCCGTGTCCGTGGACGAGTCCAGCGGCGAGTTCGACTCGATGCGGACCCTCGCGCCGCCCGTGGGCCGCGGCTGGGAGTACCTGCGGGGCACCGGCTGGGACTGGGAGACGGAACTGGAGCGGATCCCCGAGCTGCTGGCCGAGAAGATGCGGGCGCCGAGCGTCGAGCCGGGCCTGTACGACCTGGTCGTCGACCCCTCCAACCTGTGGCTGACCATCCACGAGTCCATCGGCCACGCCACCGAGCTGGACCGCGCGCTCGGCTACGAGGCCGCGTACGCCGGCACCTCGTTCGCCACCTTCGACCAGCTCGGCAAGCTCCGCTACGGCTCCGAGCTGATGAACGTCACCGGCGACCGCACCGCCGAGCACGGCCTGGCGACCGTCGGCTACGACGACGAGGGCGTCGAGGCGCAGTCCTGGGACCTGGTCAAGGACGGCACCCTGGTCGGCTACCAGCTCGACCGGCGCATCGCGAGGCTGACCGGTTTCGCGCGGTCCAACGGCTGCGCGTACGCCGACTCCCCCGCGCACGTGCCGGTGCAGCGCATGGCCAACGTGTCGCTGCGGCCGGACCCGGCGGGGATGTCGACGGAGGACCTGATCGGCGGGGTGGACCGCGGGATCTACGTCGTCGGGGACCGGTCCTGGTCGATCGACATGCAGCGCTACAACTTCCAGTTCACGGGCCAGCGGGCGTACATGATCCGCAACGGCCGCCTCGAAGGGCAGCTCCGGGACTTCGCCTATCAGGGGGTCACCCCCGAGTTCTGGGGCTCCATGGAGGCTGTGGGAGGACCCCAGACCTACGTGCTGGGAGGCGCCTTCAACTGCGGGAAGGCGCAGCCCGGCCAGGTCGCCGCCGTGTCCCACGGGTGCCCGTCGGCGATGTTCCGGAGCGTCAACATCCTGAACACCACGGGCGAGTCGGGCCGTTCCTGAGGCAGGGGCCGTCTCATGAGGAGCGACGCACCATGACCGTGTTCCACCGCCGGGTGACACCTGTACTGCTGCTCGGCCAGGTCGCCTACGTCGCCCTGCTCGAGTTCGCGTTCACTTTCCTGGTGCCCGACACCGCCGGGATCGACCACACCGATCCCAGCCCCTCCGGCACCGCGCTGTACGCGGCGGTGCTCGCCGTGGCGCTGCTCGCCATGACCGGCGGAGCCGCCCTGCTGGGCTCGGCGCGGGTCAGGGCTGGGACGCCTCGCGCCCTGCGTATGGGCTGGCTGATCGTGCTCGGTGTCGGCGAACTGGCCATCGCCGCGGCGTTCCTGAAGGCGGGCGGCGCCGGGGACCCGGGGCCGGACACGCTGATCGGTCTGCTCGCCGGCGTGGCGAGCTGCGCCATCGCGTGGTCGTGTCTCACCGGGACGGGCGCGGGGCGGGCAGACCGCGGACCGTCTCCGCCGCAGTGAGAGAATTGCGCTCTCCGTAGGCACACCCGCTGGGTAGTCTCTGCGTTGATCCACGGCCCGGCATCAGGTCCGGCCGGGCAGGTCGCCGCCGTACCGCACGGCTGCCCGTCGGGCCTGTTCAGGGGCGTCAACATCCTCAACACCACGCAGGAGGCCGGTCGATGAGCGCGCGTACCGACAAGGCGCACAAGCCGCACGAGGTCGTCGAGCGGGCCCTCGAACTGTCCACCGCGGACGGCTGTGTGGTGATCGCCGACGAGCGGTCGACCGCCAACCTGCGCTGGGCGGGCAACGCGCTCACCACGAACGGCGTCACGCGCGGGCGCACGCTCACCGTGATCGCGACCGTCGACGGCAAGCAGGGCACGGCCTCCGGCGTCGTCTCCCGGGCGGCCGTGACCGTGGACGAGCTGGAGCCGCTGGTGCGGGCCGCCGAGGCCGCGGCCAGGGGCGCGGGCCCGGCCGAGGATGCGCAGCCGCTGGTCGCGGGCGTCGACCGGTCGCCCGAGTTCACGGCGGCGCCCGCGGAGACCACCTCCGCGGTGTTCGCCGACTTCGCCCCGGCGCTCGGCGAGGCGTTCGCACGCGCGCGTGCGGGCGGCCGGGAGCTGTACGGCTTCGCCAACCACGAGCTGGTCTCCAGCTACGTCGGCACGTCGACCGGTCTGCGCCTGCGCCACGACCAGCCCAACGGCACCCTGGAGCTGAACGCCAAGTCGCCCGACCGTACGCGCTCGGCGTGGGCCGGCCGCTCCACCCGCGACTTCAAGGACGTCGACCCGGCCGCGCTGGACGCGGAGCTCGCCGTCCGGCTCGGCTGGGCCGAGCGACGGGTCGAGCTGCCCGCGGGACGGTACGAGACGCTGCTGCCGCCGACCGCGGTCGCCGACCTGCTGATCTACCAGATGTGGTCGGCGTCGGGCCGGGACGCGGACGAGGGCCGCACGGTGTTCTCCCGGCCGGGCGGCGGCACCCGCGTGGGCGACAGGCTGGCCGAGCTGCCGCTGACGCTGCGCAGCGACCCGGACGAGCCGGGCCTGGAGTCGGCGCCGTTCGTGATCGCGCACTCCTCCAGCGGCGACCAGTCGGTGTTCGACAACGGCCTGCCGCTCACGGCCACCGACTGGATGCGCCGGGGCGAGCTGGCGCACCTGACGACCACCCGGCACACCGCGGCCGTGACCGGGCTGCCCGTGACCCCGGCGATCGACAACCTGATCCTGGACGGCGGTGACGACCGTTCCCTGGCGGAGATGGTGGCCGGCACGGAGCGCGGTCTGCTGCTGACCTGCCTGTGGTACATCCGCGAGGTCGACCCGGCCACGCTGCTGCTGACCGGTCTGACCCGGGACGGCGTCTACCTCGTCGAGAACGGCGAGGTGACCGGCGAGGTGAACAACTTCCGGTTCAACGAGTCGCCGGTGGACCTGCTGGCCCGGGCCACCGAGGCCGGGCGTACCGAGAAGACGCTGCCCAGGGAGTGGAGCGACTGGTTCACCAGGGCCGCGATGCCGCCGCTGCGGGTGCCGGACTTCAATATGAGCTCTGTCAGCCAGGGCGTATAACCTCGTACCTGATTACGAGCCCACTCGAGGAGACACGAGAACCGTGACGGACATCGTCGACGAGCTGAAGTGGCGCGGGCTGATCGCCCTCTCCACTGACGAGGACGCACTGCGCAAGGCGTTCGCGGACGGCCCCGTCACGTTCTATTGCGGCTTCGACCCGACCGCGCCCAGCCTGCACCTCGGCAACCTCGTGCAGATCCTCACGCTGCGCCGGATCCAGCAGGCGGGCAACCGCCCGCTGGGCCTGGTCGGGGGCGCCACGGGCCTGATCGGCGACCCGAAGCCGACCGCGGAGCGCACGCTCAACGATCCGGAGGTGGTGGCCGGCTGGGTGACGCGGCTGCGCGGCCAGATCGAGCGGTTCCTGGACTTCGACGGGCCGAACGCCGCGCTGATGGTCAACAACCTGGACTGGACCCAGGGCCTGTCGGCCATCGAGTTCCTGCGGGACGTCGGCAAGCACTTCCGGGTCAACAAGATGATCGCGAAGGAGGCCGTCGCCCGGCGGCTCAACTCCGACGCGGGCATCAGCTACACCGAGTTCAGCTACCAGATCCTGCAGGGCATGGACTTCCTGGAGCTGTACCGGCGCTACGGCTGCACGCTGCAGACCGGCGGCAGCGACCAGTGGGGCAACCTCACCGCGGGCGCCGACCTGATCCACAAGGTGGAGCCGCACGCCTCGGTGCACGCCCTGGCCACCCCGCTGATCACCAAGGCGGACGGCACCAAGTTCGGCAAGACCGAGTCCGGCACGGTGTGGCTCGACCCGGAGCTGACCACGCCGTACGCCTTCTACCAGTTCTGGCTGAACGCCGACGACCGGGACGTGTCGAACTTCCTGCGCATCTTCAGCTTCCGCTCCCGCGAGGAGATCGAGGAGCTGGAGCGGCAGACCGAGGAGCGGCCGCAGGCCCGTGCCGCGCAGCGGGCGCTGGCCGAGGAGCTGACGACGCTGGTGCACGGCGCCGACCAGACCGCCGCCGTCGTCGCCGCGTCGAAGGCCCTCTTCGGCCAGGGCGAGCTGGCGGAGCTGGACGAGCGGACGCTGGCGGCGGCCCTGTCCGAGGTGCCGCACATCCGGGTCGCCACGCTCGGTCCGGTCGTCGACCTGTTCGCGGAGACCGGCCTGGTGGCCAGCAAGTCGGCGGCGCGGCGCACGGTCAAGGAGGGCGGCGCCTACCTGAACAACGTGAAGGTCGCCGGTGAGGACGCCGTCCCCGCCGAGGAGGACCTGATCCACGGCAGGTGGCTGGTGCTGCGGCGGGGCAAGCGGAATCTGGCCGCCGTCGAGGTGACCGGGGCCTGAGCGCCGCGAGCGCGCGGGGCGTGGGACGTGGGACGTGGGCGGGGCGTGGCCTTGGGGCCGCGGCCCGCCACTCCCGTTCTCGCGGCCCGCCACTTGCGTTCTCGGGGGCCGGCGGGTGCCTTCCCGGGGGGCGGCGGGTGCCTTCCCGGGAGTCGGCGGGCACGTTCGCCTCAGGCGCGTTCCTTTCTCTTGCCCAGGGTCGCCATGTAGAGCATGTCGCCCAGGGCGACGATGATGACCGCGGCGATCACCTGGAAGATGTGGCGGGTCCAGTCGATGCCGGGGGTCGCCTCGACGCCGAACGCACGGGCGACGGCGTTGCCGGCGATCGCGCCCAGCATGCCGAAGATCGTCGTCAGCCACAGGGGGCTGTGCTGCTTGCCGGGGATGATCGCCTTCGCGATCAGGCCCAGTACGAATCCCACGATGATCGCCCACAACCACCCCATGGCTGCCTCCTGCTACGGCTCGACGTGAGCGGTACGTCGAGTGTCCGGCCGTAAGCCGTACGGCGCATGTCGGGGGCCGCCGTACGTGCCGGGGCCGAGGGCGTCCGCGCAGGCGGGGAGGGGACCCGGTCTCGTGGGCGGCGTGGACGCGGCGTAACGTGGACGTGTCCGGGCTGTTTTTCCCCGACGGAGCGGTCCGGTCCCGGGGTGTGGAGAAGTCCGAGACGGGCGGATGGTGGAATGCGATGCGGAAGCAACGCGGCGGCGGCAACGTCCAGGTGTTCCGGATCACCGGAGCCCGGACCGGCCTCCAGGAGGACGTGCGCGGGCGGCAGCGCCGGTATGTGATCTCGATGTCGATCCGTACGGTGTCGGTGATCCTCGCGGCCTGCCTGTGGAACGTGGAGCGGCCCGTCGCCATCGTGGCGTTGGTGCTCGGGGCGGTTCTGCCCTACATCGCGGTGGTGGTCGCGAACGCCGGGCGCGAGAACGCGCCGTCCCTGCCGTCGACGTTCATCACCGCTCCGGTGCGTCCCATGGTCGCGCCGCCGCGGACGAACGACGGTTTCGCGGAACCCGATCCGGAAGATGTCGCGGCCGGGCCCGCGCCGGGAGAACGAAGCGAGCCGCGCGAGCGGACCTGACCCCGGCGGCAGGGCGGCGGCCGGGGGTCGACTTGGCGCCAAGCTCAAGAAAACCTCAGATCAATCATGTTGTTCCAGTGCCGGGCGACCGGTGACCCATGACATACTTCGTAGGCGCTCCGCATCCCCCGTCGGAGCGACAGACCGACGCCGGGCAGCTCCCCCCGTGGCTGCTCGGCGTCGCCTTGTCCGCCGCTGTTGCGGGACGAGGGCGTGGAGAGACGAAGCGGTGGAGAGACTGATCCGTGAGTGACGCCATCTGTTCCGCGAAGGGCTGCCGCGCCGACGCCGTGTGGGTGCTGGCGTGGAACAACCCGAAGATCCACACGCCGGAACGGCGCAAGACGTGGCTCGCGTGCGAGGAGCACCGCGAGCACCTGTCGCAGTTCCTGGGCGTACGGGGGTTCCTGAAGGACGTCGTGAAACTCGAGGACTGGCAGGCGCCCGAAGGGTCCGACGGCCGGGCGTAGCCGTCGTCGCACCTGACCGTCGTCGCGGTCTAGCCGCCGATCGCCGACATCGGCCGCTCGGGCTGGACGAACGCCGGGTCGTCCAGGCCCGCGCCGGCCTTCTTCCCCCACATCGCCAGCCGCCAGATGCGGGCGATCTCCTCGTCGGGGGCGCCGGAGCGCAGGGCGGCGCGCAGGTCCGTCTCCTCGGTGGCGAACAGGCAGGTGCGTATCTGGCCGTCGGCGGTGAGGCGGGTGCGGTCGCAGGCCGCGCAGAACGGGCGGGTTACGGAGGCGATGACGCCGACGCGCTGCGGGCCTCCGTCCACGAGCCACCGCTCCGCGGGCGCCGAGCCGCGCGCGTCGGAACCCTCCGGGGTCAGCTCGAAGCGGGTGCGCAGGGAGGCGAGGATGTCGCCCGCGGTGACCATGCCCTCGCGCTTCCAGCCGTGCTGCGCGTCCAGGGGCATCTGCTCGATGAAGCGCAGCTCGTAGTCGTGCTCGACGGCCCAGGCCAGCAGGTCGGGGGCCTCGTCGTCGTTCAGCCCGGGCATCAGGACGGAGTTGACCTTGACCGGGGTCAGGCCCGCCTCGCGGGCGGCGTGCAGGCCCTCGATGACGTCCCTGTGGCGGTCGCGGCGGGTGAGTGCCTTGAAGACGTCCGGGCGGAGGGTGTCCAGCGAGACGTTCACCCGGTCCAGGCCCGCCGCCTTCAAGGCCGGCGCGGTGCGCTTCAGGCCGATGCCGTTGGTGGTGAGGGACGTCTGGGGGCGCGGGTCCAGGGCGGCGACGCGCTCGACGATCCCCACCAGTCCGGGACGCAGCAGGGGCTCGCCGCCGGTGAAGCGCACCTCCTCGATGCCCAGGGAGGTGACGGCGATGCCGATCAGGCGGACGATCTCGTCGTCCGTGAGCAGGTCGGGCTTCGCCAGCCACTGCAGGCCCTCCTCGGGCATGCAGTAGGTGCACCGCAGGTTGCACCGGTCGGTCAGCGAGACCCTCAGGTCGGTGGCCACCCGGCCGTAGGTGTCGATGAGCACGTGGGCCCCCTCCCTCGTGGCGGATCGGTCGTTCTGCGTCAGTTGCGAGCGTACGCGACGGCACCGACATCGACGGTGCCCCGTCCCAGGAACGGGGTGCCCCGTCCCCGGGACAGGACGCGGCCGCGCCGCAGGGATCCTGCGACGCGGCCGCTCAGGGGGTTGCCGGCGGGCGGGTCAGTGGGCGCCGGTGCCGGTGAGGGAGCGCACCTCGAGTTCGGCGAACTTGGCGGCGTCCGGCTCCTCCTTGGACAGGTAGGTGCCGATGACGCCGAGCAGGAAGCCGACCGGGATGGAGACCAGGCCGGGGTTCTCCAGCGGGAACCAGTGGAAGTCGGCGTCCGGGAACATCGACGTCTCCTTGCCGGAGACGACCGGCGAGAACAGCACCAGGCCGACCGCGGTGACCAGGCCGCCGTAGATCGACCACAGGGCTCCTTGGGTGGTGAAGCGCTTCCAGAAGAGGCTGTAGAGGATCGTCGGCAGGTTGGCGGAGGCGGCGACCGCGAACGCCAGGGCCACCAGGCCGGCCACGTTCAGGTCGCGGGCCAGGGCGCCCAGGAAGATCGAGACGGCGCCGATGGCGACCGTCGCCCAGCGGGCCGCGGACACCTCCTGCTTCTCGCTGGCCTGGCCCTTCTTGATGACGTTGGCGTAGATGTCGTGGGCGAACGACGAGGAGGAGGCCAGGGTCAGGCCCGCGACGACGGCGAGGATGGTGGCGAAGGCGACCGCCGAGATGGAGGCGAGCAGGACGGCGCCCCAGTTGGAGTCGACCCCGCCCAGGTGCAGGGCGAGCAGCGGCGCCGCGGTGTTGCCGGCCTTGTTGGAGGCGATGATCTCGTTCGGCTTGATCAGCGCGGCGGCGCCGAAGCCGAGCGCGAGGGTCATCAGGTAGAAGGCGCCGATGAGGCCGATCGCCCAGTTCACGGACTTCCGGGCGGCCTTGGCGGTGGGCACCGTGTAGAAGCGGATCAGGATGTGCGGCAGGCCCGCGGTGCCCAGGACCAGGGCGATGCCGAGCGAGACGAAGTCCAGCTTCGAGGTCGAGGTCGCGCCGTACTTCAGGCCGGGTTCGAGGAAGGCGGAGCCCTTGCCGCTGTTCTCGGCGGCCTTGCCGAGCAGGTCGGAGATGTTGAAGTGGAACTTCAGCATCACCAGGAAGGTCAGCAGCAGGGCGCCGATGATCAGCAGCACGGCCTTGACCATCTGGACCCAGGTGGTGCCCTTCATGCCGCCGATGGTGACGTAGACGATCATCAGGACGCCTACCAGGGCGACGATGGCGATCTTCCCGCCGTCGCTGGTGATGCCGAGCAGCAGCGAGACCAGCACGCCCGCGCCCGCCATCTGCGCGAGCAGGTAAAAGATCGACACGACGATCGTGGAGGTGCCGGCGGCGGTGCGGACCGGGCGCTGGCGCATGCGGTAGGCGAGGACGTCGCCCATGGTGTACCGGCCCGAGTTGCGCAGCGGCTCGGCGACCAGCAGCAGGGCGACCAGCCAGGCGACCAGGAAGCCGATGGAGTACAGGAAGCCGTCGTAGCCGGCCAGGGCGATGGCGCCCGCGATGCCGAGGAAGGAGGCCGCGGACATGTAGTCGCCGGAGACGGCGAGGCCGTTCTGGAAGGCGGTGAACTGCCGCCCGCCGGCGTAGAAGTCGGCGGCGTCCTTGGTCTGGCGGCCGGCCCAGACGGTGATGACGAGGGTCGCGAGGACGAACACCGAGAACAGGCTGATGATCAGGGTCCGGTGCTCGCTGGCCGCTCCGGCAGCCAGCAGGGTGGTCTGTGCGTGGCTCATTCGCCGTTCTCCATCCGGGACTTGATCGCCTGCGCCTTGGGGTCGAGCTTCGCGGCGGCGTGCCGCGAGTACCACCAGGCGATGAGGAACGTGGTGAGGAACTGGGCGAGCCCCAGGACGAGGGCGACGTTTATGTTGCCGGCCACCTTGGTGCCCATGAAGTCGCCCGCGTAGTTGGACAGCAGGACGTACAGCAGGTACCAGACGATGAAGGCGATCGTCAGCGGGAAGGCGAACGAGCGGTGGGAGCGGCGCAGTTCGGCGAACTCCGCGCTCTTCTGCACCTCCTCGAACTTCTCGGCGGACGGGAGCCGGTCTTCGGTTTTCGAGGGGGGCGGTGCGTCGGTGGCCACGAAGTCTCCTCGCGTTGCGGGTGGTGACGGGGACCGGGCGCGAGTGTCCTCGCGTTCCCTGTCCAAGGGCACGGCGCGGCACGAGGACGGGTTCAAACCCCTTCCGTTCTTTCCGAAGTCACCTGGGGTAAGTCATTGCTGGCCAACGACTGCGGAAGATAGTTTCGGGTCTGCACCACCCGTCATGTACCTGCCCGAGCAGCACCTGTGTCTCGGGCGGTTCTGTTTCAGGATGATGTGGAGACCCCATGGCTCATCTGCGTTCAAGACGCCGGCTCGCTCTCGCGGTGCCGGTCGTGCTGTCCCTGACCGCCTCGCTCGGCTTCCTGCCGGCGGCGGCCCAGGCCGCCCCGCGGGCGGAGTCGACGGCTCAGGCAGCAGACGCGGAGACCTACGCGTACCTCGTTAACACGAAGACCGACCATCACACGATCGAGTCGGTCAAGAACGCGATCACCGCGGCCGGCGGCACCGTGGTCGTGGCCTACGACAAGATAGGCGTGATCGTCGCCCACTCCGCGAACCCCGACTTCGCCCAGCAGATACGCAAGGTCCGCGGCGTGCAGTCGGCGGGCGCCTCGCGCACCTCGCCGGTCACCGCGGCGGGGACGACGGACGAGGGCGCCGTGCAGTACCTCTCCAAGGCGGAGGCCGCGAAGGTCGCGGGCAGCGCCGCGGCCGGAGAGGAGCCCCTGGAGGCCGACCAGTGGGACCTGCGGGCGATCGGCGCGGACAAGGCGGCCGAGATCAACCCGGGCAGCAAGAAGGTGACCGTCGCGGTGATCGACACCGGCGTCGACGACACCCACCCCGACATCGCGCCGAACTTCTCCGCCGCGCAGTCCGCGAACTGCGTGAGCGGCAAGGCGGACACGACGTACGGGTCCTGGCGTCCGGTGGACGCCGACCACTACCACGGCACGCACGTGGCGGGCGAGATCGCCGCGGCGCGCAACGGCATCGGCGTCGCGGGCGTGGCCCCCGGCGTCAAGGTCTCGAGCATCACCGTGGCGCAGCCGGACGAGAACTCGCTGTTCTTCCCGGAGAGCGTCGTGTGCGCCTTCGTGTTCGCCGCCGACCACGGCGTCGAGGTCACGAACAACAGCTACTACGTCGACCCGTGGCTGTACAACTGCATGGACGACCCCGACCAGCGGGCCATCGTCGACGCGGTCAACAGGGCGCAGCTCTACGCGCGGAGCAAGGGCACGCTCAACGTGGCCTCCGCGGGCAACTCCAACGACGACCTGGACTCCGACGCCCTGGTCGACGACTCCAGCCCCGACGACTCGACCGCCGTGACCCGGACGATCGACCCGCACGAGTGCTTCGACGTGCCGACCCAGCTTCCGGGCGTCGTCACGGTCAGCGCGACGGGCGTCAAGGGCACCAAGTCGTACTACTCCAGCTACGGCGACGGCGTCGTCGACGTCGCGGGACCGGGCGGCGACAAGTACCAGATCCCGGACACCCCGTCGAAGAACGGCCGCATCCTCTCCACGATGCCGAACAACCAGTACGGCTTCCTGCAGGGCACCTCGATGGCCTCGCCGCACGTCGCGGCCGTCGCCGCGCTGCTGAAGTCCACGCACCCGTGGGCGACCCCGGCCCAGCTGCAGGCGCTGCTGAAGGCGCAGGCGGACAACCCGGGCTGCCCGACGGAGCCGTACGACGGCAACGGCGACGGCGTGGTGGACGCGACCTGCGTGGGCGGCAAGCGCGTCAACGGGTTCTACGGCTTCGGCGTCGTCAACGCGCTGCGCGCGGTGAAGTAACCCGCTTCCCGGGGGACTTCGGCCCCCCGGGCTTCCCGCGCGGGATCGGCGGCGCGGAGTGAAGGGGCCGGACGGGAACGTCCGGCCCCTTTCGCGCGCTCCGGGCCCGCTCGGGCACAGGCCCCGTTCGGGCGCTCCGGTACTTGACGCAGTGAGGTTTTATATTGATTGAATCAATAATGCATAGTTGAGTCATGACTGACATCATGTTCGCCTGGAGCGCGCTGGGCGGCGACCCCGCCCTCCTCTCGCGTGTCTCGACCGTCGTGCGCCCCGGCCCGCTCGAAGCCCGTCTGCCGGTGCGGGAGTTGGCCCGGGCCTGCGTCGGGGCGTGCGCCCTGGCCGCCGCCGAGCTGGCGGCCCGGCGGGCCGGGCTCGACGAGGTGCCGGCGGTCACGGTGGACGACCAGGCCGTCGCCGCGGCGTTCCACAGTGAGCGGCACCTGCTGATCGACGGCCGGGCGCCGGTCGCCTTCGCACCCTTGTCGCGGTTCTGGCGGACGGCGGACGGCTGGGTGCGCACGCACGCCAACTACCCGCACCACCGGGCGCGGCTGCTGGAGGCGCTGGGCGTGTCCCAGGGCCCCGAGGGCCCCGAGGGCTCGGAGGACCCCGAGGCCGTCGCCGCGGTCGCGGCGGCGCTCGCGGAGCGGTCCTCGGCGGAGGCCGAGGAGACCGTGTGCGCGGCCAGCGGCCTCGCCGTGGCGCTGCGGACGCCGGAGGAGTGGGCCGCGCACGAGCAGGCGGCCGAGGTGGCCCGGCGGCCGCTCGTCGAGCGCGAGCGGCTCGGCACGGGGCTCGCGCGCGTGCTCCCCCCGCAGGCCGGCGCGCCCCTGCTGCCCGCCGCCGGCCTGCGCGTCCTGGACCTCACCCGGGTCCTCGCCGGACCGGTCGCCACCCGCACCCTCGCCCTGCTCGGCGCGGACGTGCTGCGCCTGGACGCGCCGCAGCTGCCCGAACTGCCCGACCAGCACGCCGACACGGGCTTCGGCAAGCGCTCGGCGACGCTGGACCTGGCGGCCGACCGGCGCACCTTCGAGGAACTGCTCGCGGCGGCGGACGTGGTCGTCACCGGCTACCGGCCCGGCGCCCTGGACCGGTTCGGCCTGTCGCCCGAGGCGCTGGCCGAGCGGCGGCCCGGCCTGGTCGTGGCGCAGCTGTCGGCGTGGGGCGCGTACGGGCCGTGGCGCGGACGGCGGGGCTTCGACAGCCTGGTGCAGGCGGCCTCGGGGATCGCCGTCCTGGAGGGATCGGCGGAGCGGCCCGGCGCACTGCCGGCGCAGGCCCTCGACCACGGCACCGGGTACCTGCTGGCGGCGGCCGTGCTGCGGGCGCTGACCGAGCAGTCGCGGGAGGGCGGCGGCCGGCTCGTGCGGCTGGCACTGGCCCGGACGGCCCAATGGCTGACCACGGAGATCGGCCCGGGCGCGGCGGGCGAGGCGGGGCACGCGGCTCGCGGCGAAGCGGGTTCCCGTCTCGCCGAGACGGACAGCGCGATCGGGCGGCTGCGATACGCCCTGCCTCCGGTTTCCTTCGCCGGCGGGCCCGCCGACTGGGTGCGGCCGGCCACGCCCTGGGGGTCGGACGCGCCGCGCTGGGCCTGACTCCCGGACCGGGCCGGAAACGTACCTATGAGCGAAATGCCGTACGGTCGGTCGTTTTCCTTGACTTGCCCGGTTTTGCGATGGCTGGTGAAGATCCTGGGGTGACTTTGACGAGACCCACGCCGGAGGCCGCCGACGCGAGCGGGTCCATACGGCGGCCCGGTGCCGGCCGGGCCGCCGCCCTGCTCGCCCTGGTGGCGCTCGGCGCGCTGATACCCCTGCTCGGCCCGTCCGCCGCGCTGCGCGGCACCGGAGAGGCCGCCGCGCCCGGCGACGGCGGCATCGCGTTGCTGCGAGCGGTGCTGTTCCTGGCACTGTGCGTGCCGGCGGGCGAGTTCCTCGTCCGGGGGCTCGCCCGTTCCGTGCCCGGCGCCCCGGCCGTCGCACCCCGCAGCTGGGCCCCCTACGCGGCCGCCGCCGGTTTCGTCGCCGCCCTGGGGCTCGCCTCGGTGGTGGCGACGGGCAACCTGGTGCCGCACAGCCTCGCCCAGGTCGACGTCGGGGGCCTGTACGCCTCGCGCGAGGGCAAGCTCGCCCTGGTGGAGGTCAACGCCTTCCTCGCGGCGGGCCTGTGCGCCGTCTCCCGCCGTCCGGCCGGCCAGTTGTGGCCGCTGGCCGCGGTGGTCGTCGCGGAGGCCCTGCGCGCGCACCCCCCGACGGAGCACACCCCGCTGCTCGGCTCCGGCCTGACGGTGGTGCACCTGACGTGCGCGGCGCTGTGGACGGGCGGTCTGCTGCACGCCCTGCGCACGCTGCGGCGGTGGGGCCCCGGCGAGACGGGGGCGGCCCTGTTAGGCCTGTACGCGCGGGTGGCGGCCGTCCTGCTCGCCGCCATCACCGCGACCGGAGTGTGCAGTTCGCTGCGCCGGATGCCGCCGGAGACGATCCTCGACCAGCTGACCACGACCGCGTACGGACGCACGCTGCTCGCCAAGATGATCCTGGTGGTCGCCGTCGTCGTGCTGGCGCTGTGGGCGCGGATCCGGCTGCGCCGGGCGGCCCGCCCGCTCACCGCCTGCGCCCCGGCACGGGCGGAGGTCGTCGTCCTGGCGGCGGTGGTCGTGGTGTCGGGGCTGCTGACGGCGCTGCCGGTGCCCGTCAGATGGTGAGCCCCGGCCCGCGCCGGGACCGTTCGCACGGCCCGCTCACGGGGCGGCCGAGCGCACCGCCCGGCGCGGCTCCCGCGGTGCGGGGCGCTCGCCGAGGACGCCCCGGGCCAGGAGGAGCTGCGCGACCGTGTACGTCAGCATGACCCAGAAATCGGGGCGGGGCGGCTGGGGCCACTCGGCGATGCCGGTCGCGATGAGGGTGTCGGAGAGCATGAACAGCGCGCCGCCGAGACCCGCCACGGCGCCGAAGCGGACGGCGGCGGTGCACGCCATGGCCGTGAGCAGGGTGCTGTAGCAGGCCACGGGCACCCGCAGGCCCGCCGGGAGGTCCGGCCACAGCAGGACGACCGTCACGGCGAGGACGACCGCGTAGCCGAGGGCGAGCGGACCGGTACGCGCGCGTGCGCTGCCGTAGGCGCGGAACAGGGCGAGATAGCACACGTGCCCGGCCGCGAAGGACGCCATCCCGGCGAGGAAGGCCGCGTCGGCGCCGGACATGAGCAGCACGTCGCCGCCCCAGCCGAGCAGGAGGGCGGCGATCAGCAGCCGGGGCGCTCCCCGCAGCGCGGCCCAGGCGGCCAGGAGCGGCATCAGCAGCGGCTTGGCGGCGGTGTGCCCGGGATGGAAGCCGGTCGCGAGGCTGACCAGGTCGACGAGCGCGGTGACGGTGAACGCGGTGAGGGCGGCCGACGCCGCTCGGGAGAAGCGCGGGGGGTTCACGCGGCCGCCGTCTCCTCGACCGTTCCCTCGACCGTTCCTTCGGCGCGCACCGCGGCGGCGGGCGCCGGCTGCCAGCCCGGCCCGCGCAGCAGCCGTCCGGCCCGCTCGCGCCAGCCGGCCGCCGCCTTGAGGTCCCTGGCGATGGCGACGTACTCGTGGGTGGCCACCTTGACCGGGTTGTACGTGTCGATGTTCTTGGTCAATCCGTAGACGGGCCGGTCGGTCTCCGGCACCCAGGATCCGAACAGCCGGTCCCAGACGATGAGGATCCCGCCGAAGTTGCGGTCCAGGTAGCCGCCCTGGGAGGCGTGGTGGACGCGGTGGTGGGACGGCGTGTTGAGCACGAACTCGAACCAGCGCGGCATCTTGTCGATCCGCTCGGTGTGGATCCAGAACTGGTAGACGAGGCTCACCGAGGAGCAGAACGCGAGCGCGGCCGGGTGCACACCGACGGCGACGAGCGGGAGGTAGAACGGCCAGGCCGTCAGGGAGGTCCAGGGCTGGCGCAGCGCGGTGGTGAGGTTGAACTTCCGGCTGGAGTGGTGGACGACGTGACAGGCCCACAGGATGCGGACGACGTGGTGGCCGCGGTGGGACCAGTAGTAGAAGAAGTCCTGCCCGAGCAGCATCAGCGGGACGGTCCACCACAGGACGGGGACCCGCAGGGGCGTGAGTTCGTAGACCGCCGTGTAGACCGCGACGATCGGGATCTTCCAGAGGAAGTCGAAGAAGAGGCTGCCGAGGCCCATGCCGACGCTGGTCGCGGCGTCCTTCGCCGCGTAGCCGGCGGCGTCCTCGTCGGGATGGATCCGCACGCTGACCATCTCGACGACGGTGAGCAGCACGAAGGCGGGTATCGACCACAGCACGACATCGGGCAGGTTCGGCATGAGGGCACCGTAGAGGCGCCGGTGAGCCGCAGGCTAGAGGTTGTTACCGACAAGTATTACCAGGGGTACGCGCTTGCTTCTTGGCCGTCTCCGCCAATGGACGGCCCGCGGTCCGGCTGCCGCGGAGGGTTTCACACCCCGACCGCCCCCAACAGGGTCCCCGCCGCGTACGTGATGCCCATGGCCAGCGCCCCGCCCATGACGTTGCGCAGCACCGCCCGGCCCGGCGCGGCGGCGCCCAGCCGGGCGCTCGACCAGCCGGTGAGGACGAGGGCGGCCAGCACCGAGACCACGGTGATCCACAGCCGCCAGTCCGCGGGCGGCAGCACGATCGCGAGCAGCGGCAGCAGCGCGCCCACGGTGAACGCCAGGAAGCTCGCCCATGCCGCGTGCCAGGGGTTGGTCAGCTCGTCGGGGTCGATGCCGAGCTCCACGCGCGCGTGCGCGCGCAGCGCGTCCCGGCGCGTCAGCTGCTCGGCCGCCTCCCGGGCGACCTCGCGCGACAGTCCGCGCGCCTCCAACAGCCCGGTCAGCTCCTCCAGTTCGGCCTCCGGCGACTCGCGCAGCTCCCGCCGTTCCATGGCCAGAGCGGCCTTCTCCGAGTCCCGCTGGGTGGAGACGGACACGTACTCCCCGGCGGCCATCGACATCGACCCGGCCAGCAGCCCGGCCAGCCCGGCGGTGAGCAGGGCCGCCCGGTCGTCGGTCGCTCCGGCCACGCCGACGACCAGGCCGGCGGTGGAGACGATGCCGTCGTTGGCGCCGAGGACGGCGGCCCGCAGCCAGTTGAGCCGCTGGCCCATTCCACCCTCGTGCGCCTCGTCGTGCGTAGGTTCCATCACGCCGGAATGGTCTCACCTCCTCCGGTTCCCACCCGGCAGCGGGGCGCCGCGGATCAGGCCGTCAGACGCCCGGGATTCCAACCGCCCACGGAACAGCGCCCCTTGAGGCGGGACCGGCAGCACTCGCGCGCCCCCGGCTCGCGCGCCCCCGGCTCGCGGTCCACGACGATCGCGACGCCCGCCACACATGCCGACATTGCGAACATTGCAGACATTACGGGCAGCACAGATGCCCGAACACGTCTGCACGGGAAGGCACCTGACGGAGAGGACTGTCAGTCACGGCCCTTATCCTCAGGAACCATGCTCGAAGACCGCACGACGCCTGCGTCCTCCCCCACGACGTGGCCGGCCGCGTATCCCCAGGGATACGCGGTCGTTGACGTGGAGACCACCGGCCTGGCCCGGGACGACCGGATCATCTCCGCGGCCGTCTACCGGCTGGACGCGCGCGGCGATGTCGAGGACCACTGGTACACACTCGTCAACCCGGAGCGCGACCCGGGCCCGGTGTGGATACACGGCCTGACGAGCGAGGTGCTCGAAGGGGCGCCGCTGTTCCGGGAGGTCGCCGAGGAGTTCGCGGCCCGGCTGCGGGGCCGGGTGCTCGTCGCGCACAACGCGGTGTTCGACTGGCAGATGATCGCCCGGGAGTACGCGCGCGCCGAGCGCGAGGCGCCGGTGCGGCAGCGGCTGTGCACCATCGCGCTGTCCAAGCAGCTGGGCCTGCCGCTGCCCAACCACAAGCTCGAGTCGCTGGCCGCCCACTTCGGCGTCGTGCAGCAGCGGGCGCACCACGCGCTGGACGACGCGCGGGTGCTGGCGGAGGCGTTCCGGCCGAGCCTCCGGGCGGCCGCGGCGGGCAGCGTGCGGCTGCCGCTGCAGGAGTGCCGGCCGCTGACGGAGTGGACGGACCGGCCCGCCCCGCGCATCGGCCGGCAGGCCGACGGCTACGGCGGCTACGGCGGCTACCGCACCGGCGGCTGGCGCCCGTCCCGGAAGAGGCCGCCCTGCCCGTATCCCAACCCGGGGCGGCACCAGGAGGGCAGACCGCTCAAGCAGGGCATGCGGGTCGCCTTCTCCGGGGACACCTCGGTCGACCGCGAGCTGCTGGAGGACCGCGCGGTCGAGGCCGGGCTGCACGTCGCGACGAGCCTGTCCCGGCTGACCAGCCTGCTCGTCACGAACGACCCGGACGCCGGCACGTCCAAGGTGCTCAAGGCGCGGCAGTACGGGACGCCGGTCGTCGACGAGGCGGCGTTCGGGCAGCTGCTCGGAGACGTGGAACCGGCGGACGAGTGACCCGTACGGACGGGTGATTGCCGCGCGACTCGCCCACGGCCCGCTCGCCCGCGCGGCGGCGACGGCCCACTCTGTGGCGCATGGCGAGATGTGAAGTTTGCGGCAATGACTACGGAATGACCTTCGAGGTCCACGCGCAGGGCGCGGTGCACGTCTTCGACTGCTTCTCCTGTGCGATCCACCGCATGGCCCCGATCTGCGAGCACTGCCGGGTGCAGATCATCGGCCAGGGTGTCGAGGTCGAGGGCCACTGGTACTGCGGCGGCCACTGCGCCCGCGCGGAGGGGAGGACGGGGATCGTCGACCGGGTCTGAACCCGACCCGCTCGCGGACACCCCCCGCCCGGGTTGTACGGTCGTGGGGTGTACCGCTTCCTGTTGTCCCGGCAGTGGGTGATCCTCACCCTGGTCGCCCTGCTCCTGATCCCCACCATGATCAGGCTGGGCTTCTGGCAGATGCACCGCTACGACGAGCGCAGCGCCCGCAACCAGCAGGTCTCCGAGGCGCTGCACGCCGATCCGGTACCCGTGGAGCGGCTGACCTCCCCCGGACACGCCGTGACCGGCGAGCAGAAGTACCGCACCGTGACCGCCCGGGGCAGCTACGACACCGCCCATGAGGTCGTCGTCCGGCGCCGCACCAACTCCGACGGCGAGGTCGGCTACCACGTCCTGACCCCGTTCACGCTGACCGACGGCAAGGTACTGCTGGTCAACCGCGGCTGGGTCCCCGCGAACGACCGGAGCCAGAGCGCGTTCCCCGAGGTCCCCGCTCCCCCGCGCGGGCAGGTCACCGTCACCGGGCGGCTGATGCCCGACGAGACGACCGCGGCGAGCGGCATCAAGGACCTCAAGGGCCTGCCGGACCGGCAGATCATGCTGATCGACAGCGCGGAGCAGGCGCGCCGGCTCGGCGCCCGGGTCCTCGGCGGCTACGTCCAGCAGACGGCGCCCGAGCCGAAGGGCGGCACTCCGCAGCTGATCTCCGATCCGGGCAGCGAGGACGCGCCGCTGAACTACGCGTACATGATCCAGTGGTGGCTGTTCGCCGCGGCCGTCCCCGTGGGCTGGTGGGCCCTGGTGCGCCGTGAGGCGCGCGACCGGGCCCAGGCGGCATCCGGGGACCGGTCGGCACCGGCGGAGCCGGCCTCCGTCTGACGGGCGCGGCACGAGGACGTCCGGGCGGCGGCAGCCCCGCGTCCACCCGTCCGCCGTCCGCCCGTCCGCCGTCCACCCATCCGCCGTCCACCCGTCCACCCGTCCACCCGTCCACCCGTCCGCCCGGCCGCCTTCCGCGCGCCCCGCCGCGGCGGCAGCGGCCGGCCGGCAGCGGCCCGGCCGGCGCCGTCCTGTCCGGGAGACGCGGCTGTACTCGCCGCTCCCCGGTGCCAGGGCGTCACTCGCCCGGTCCGCTGCGTGATTGCGCCACGACCTCGCCGGGAACCCGCACTTGCGTGCACCCTCGCATCGAGGACTACGCGATCGTCGGCGACGAACAGACCGCCGCCCTGATCGGCAGGGACGGTTCGGTCGACTGGCTGTGCCTGCCCCGGTTCGACTCCGGCGCCTGCTTCGCCCGCCTGCTCGGCGACGAGGACAACGGCCACTGGCGCATCGCCCCGAAGGGCGTCGACGGCCCCTGCACCCGGCGCGCCTACCGCCCCGGCACCCTGGTGCTGGACACCGAGTGGGAGACCGCCGACGGCGCGATCCGCGTCACCGACCTGATGCCGCAGCGCGACCGCGCTCCCGACCTCGTACGCATCGTCGAGGGGCTGCGCGGCGAGGTCACCGTCCGCAGCGTGCTGCGGCTGCGCTTCGACTACGGCTCCATCGTGCCGTGGATGCGCCGGACCGACGGTCACCGGGTGGCCGTCGCCGGGCCGGACTCGGTCTGGCTGCGCAGCGAGCCCGCCGTGCACACCTGGGGCGAAAACCTCAGCACCCGTGCGGAGTTCACGGTCTCCCAGGGTGAGAAGGTGGCGTTCGTCCTCACCTGGCACCCCTCCCACGAGCCCCGCCCCCGGCAGACCGACCCGCACCGGGCGCTGAAGGCGGCCGTCGCCGACTGGCGGGCGTGGACCGCCCGCTGCGGCTACCGGGGCCCGCACCGGGACGCGGTGGTGCGCTCCCTCATCACGCTGAAGGCCCTCACCTACGCGCCGACCGGCGGCATCGTCGCCGCCGCCACCACCTCGCTTCCGGAGGATCCGGGCGGGGTGCGCAACTGGGACTACCGCTACTGCTGGCTGCGCGACTCCACCCTCACCCTCGGCGCCCTGCTGGCGTGCGGCTACCACGAGGAGGCGGCGGCCTGGCGGGACTGGCTGCTGCGCGCGGTCGCGGGCGACCCGGCGGACCTGCGGATCATGTACGGCCTGGCGGGCGAGCGGCGGCTGTCCGAGCTGGAGCTGCCGTGGCTGTCCGGTTTCGCCGGCTCCACCCCGGTACGGATCGGCAACGGCGCCGTCAACCAGCTCCAACTGGACGTGTACGGCGAGGTGATGGACTCGCTGGCGCTGGCACGCCGTTCCGGGCTGGCACCCAGGCCGGACATCTGGGCGCTCCAGCGAACCCTCGTCGACTGGCTGCGCACGCACTGGCGGCAGCCGGACGAGGGGTTGTGGGAGGTGCGCGGCGGCCGGCGCCACTTCGTCCACTCCAAGGTGATGGCGTGGGTGGCCGCCGACCGGGCCGTGCGGACGCTGGAGGCCCACCCCGAGCTGAGCGGCGACCTCGACGGCTGGCGCGAGATGCGCGATGAGGTGCACCGCGAGGTGTGCGAGAAGGGCTACGACGCCGAACGCGGCACCTTCACCCAGTACTACGGGTCCCGCGAGCTCGACGCCTCGCTGCTGCTCATCCCGCGCGTCGGCTTCCTGCCGCCCGACGACCCGCGCGTGACCGGCACGATCGACGCGGTCCGCGAGGAACTGGACCACCAGGGGCTGCTGCGCCGCTACAGCAGCGACGACTCGACCGTCGACGGGCTGCCCGGCAGTGAGGGGGCCTTCCTGGTCTGCTCGTTCTGGCTCGCGGACGCGCTGCACGCGTCCGGCCGCACCGCGGAGGCGCGGGAGCTGTTCGAACGGCTGGTGGGCCTCGTCAACGACGTGGGGCTGCTGTCGGAGGAGTACGACCCCGTCGCCGGCCGCCACCTCGGCAACTTCCCGCAGGCGTTCAGCCACATCGGCCTGGTCAACACCGCCCTCGCCCTGTTCGGGGACGAGGAGGCAGGATAGGGACATGGATCTTGGACTGAAGGACCGGGTGTACGTCGTCACCGGAGGCACGAACGGCCTCGGCCACGCCGCCGCGCGGGAACTCGTCGCCGACGGGGCGAAGGTGGTCATCTCGGGGCGGGACGAGCAGCGGGTCGCCGGCGCGGCTGCCGCGCTGGGGCCGAACGCCGCGGGGGTGGCCGTGGACAACGCGGACCCGGAGGCGCCCGCGCGGCTGATCGCGGCGGCGCGCGAGCACTTCGGCGGCTTCCACGGCATCCTCGTCAGCGTCGGCGGACCGCCGGCCGGGTTCGTCGCGGACAACACGGACGAGCAGTGGCGCGCGGCGTTCGAGTCGGTGTTCCTCGGCGCGGTGCGGCTGGCGCGGGCGGCCGCGGCGGAGCTGGACGCGGGCGGCGTCATCGGTTTCGTGCTGTCCACGTCGGTGTACGAGCCGATACCGGCGCTGACGATCTCCAACGGCCTGCGGCCCGGGCTCGCCGGGTTCGCCAAGTCCCTCGCGGACGAGCTGGGGCCGCGGGGCGTGCGGGTGCTGGGGCTGCTGCCGGCCCGCATCGACACCGACCGGGTGCGCGAGCTGGACGCGCTGTCCGCGGACCCGGAGGCAACCAGGGCCGCCCAGGAGTCGCGGATCCCGCTGCGGCGGTACGGGGCGCCGGAGGAGTTCGGCCGGGTGGCCGCGTTCCTGCTGTCGCCGGCCGCGTCCTATCTGACGGGGATCATGGTGCCGGTGGACGGGGGGATGCGGCACGGGTTCTGAGCCCGGCCGCCCTTCACGGCGGCCCACCCGTCCTCCGCCGCCGTCAGCTCACCCTCTCCGCACGGTATTTGACGCTGCTGAGGCGAATCTCCGCGGGGAGCGCGGCGAGGCCCGCCGAGTCGCGGGCGTGCCTCAGGGCCCGGCCCGTGAGGTCGTGCAGGACCGTGCCGGGGTCCACGTGCGGCTCCAGACGCAGTGCCATGCGGGCCTCGGGCGCGGTGCGCCGGCCGGTGAGCCGGACGCCGGCCGCCGCGACGCCGTCCGCTTCGCCCGCCTCGCGGGCCAGCACGCCCTCCAGCGCCTTCCCCCGCAGCAGGGCGCCCTCGCCGTCGCCGGTGTCGACCAGGACCTCGGCGAGGCGGTGCCGGCGCAGGACCGCGGTCAGCCACCACAGTGCCAGCAGGACCAGGACGGCGAGGACGGCCAGGACGGTCGGCCACCACCAGCCGGCGTCCCGCCAGCGGGTCCGTTCGGCGTAGCTGAGCAGCACGTCGTGCCGTCCGTGGTGGATCCACCAGGACGGCGGCCGCAGGCCCAGGCCGACGGCCAGCACGGAGCCGCCCAGCAGGAACAGCAGCAGGCCGGCCGTCCCGATCAGCACCCGGTTGACGATCGTGAGCACGGCGCTCACCCCTTCCGTCCGGGCCGACGCACGTGCACCGACAGGGCGGGCGGCCGGGCCAGGCCCAGGCCGCCGACGGCGTCGGTGAGCACGGTGTCCAGGTCGGCGCGCACGTCGTCCAGGTCCCTGAAGTGCGAGACGGCGCGCACGTCGGCGTGGGCGCGGCCGATCCGCACCCGCACCGACTGGATCCCGGCCACCTCCATGGCGCGGTCGCGCAGCACCAGGGCGGCGGCCGCACGGTGCAGTCCGGCGCGGACGTCGGGGTGGGTGCGCCGCATCGGCAGGACGTCGCGCAGGCCGGGCGTGGCGGCCAGCACGAGCAGCCACAGGCCGAGGACGGCGGCGACCGCCGCGCCGAACAGCACCCAGGTGTCGTCGAGGGGCCGCTCGGCGAGCTGCCGGGCGAGCTCCCGGCGCCAGCCCATGGCGGGGCGGTTGGCCCGCACGGCGGCGATGTCGTAGAGGAAGACGCCCGCGACGAGCAGGAGCAGCAGCGCCGTGACGCCCGCGGGGACGCGGCGCGCCGACCAGAAGCGGCTCTCCCGGCCGCCCTCGCCCTGCGGCGGGGGCGGCGGCCCGTACGCCTCGTCCGGGCCGGCGTCCCGCTCGACCACCGGCAGCCGCTGTGTCGTGCCCTCGAAGCCCTGGGGGCCCTGGGGCTCGCTCATCGCGTCCTCCCCTGTGCCACGTCGTGCGCCGGGGCCAGGTGCAGCCGTTCCACGTGGACGGCGACCTCCGGCACCTCCATTGCCACCAAGTCGCCTACCCGCCGGGCCACGTGCCGACGCACGGCACGGCACCGGGCCCCGATGTCGCACGGGTAGCCGAGTTCGAGGTGGACGCGGACGTGGGCGGACTCATGACGCACCACGACGGTGGCGTACGGGGGCGCGGCCGAGGCGGGCAGCTCCCCGAGCGCCTCCCGGGCGGCCTGTCCGGCGATCTTGGCGACCACCCGGTCGGCGATCCGGGTCGCCCCGCGCTCGCCCGGCGCGACGACGGCCAGGGGTCCGTGGGACGCGTCGGCGCCGGCACTCACGGACATCACCGCCGCCGGTCGTCACGCGAGCGGAAGAAGTCGCCGACCTCCAGGTCTCCCTCCAGGAACCGGCCGACGACGAAGCCGACCGCGCCCATGGCGGCCACCAGCAGAAAGGCCCCGAACCCGCCGAAGTATCCGGCGAACCCCAGCGCCATTCCGGCGATCATGCCGACCACGGCCCTGCTCATGGTGCGCTCCCCTCAGCGGTGCGGACGGTCCGGCGCGGTCCGGTCACTGGATCCGGGGCTCCGGCTCCTCGCCCTCTTCCTCCGGCAGTTTGACATCGCTGACCGCGATGTTGACCTCGACGACCTCCAGGCCGGTCATGCGTTCCACCGCCGCGACGACGTTCTCCCGGACGGCCCTGGCGACGTCGACGATCGACACGCCGTACTCGACGACGATCTCCAGGTCGAGCGCGGTCTGCACCTCGCCGACCTCGGCCTTCACCCCGCGTGCCACGGACTTCGAGCCGCCCGGGACCCGGTCGCGCACCGCGCCGAAGGTGCGGCTGAGCCCGCTGCCGAGGGTATACACGCCGAGCACTTCCCGCGCGGCCATTCCGGCGATCTTCTCGACGACGCCGTCGGCGATGGTGGTGCGCCCGCGGGTGGCGGGGTCCCCGCTGCCGCGCCGGGCCGCCTGCACCCTGCGCGTGGCGGGAGTCTCCGGCACCTCGTTCTGCCCTGGGGGGGTCCCCGGCCGGTTCCGCTCCGTCATCTCGCTCATCGCGGTCACGTCCCTTCCGGTCGCTTGGTCGTCCGGTCGTGCGGTGGTCCCCCTTCGACCACGGTAAGCGTGCCTGTGCCGCGGTGCGCCGGAGATGCGGCAGTCTGGAGCAATGACGGCGGAGCAGTGGACGCACGCGGTACGGCAGCGGCTGGCGCTCGGCCGGCTGCTGCCCCTGGGCGGCCCCCGCGACGGCGCGTGGATCTCGGAGGAGGCGGCCGGGGCGGTGCTGCGGCGTGCGGCGCGGGAGGTGCCCGGCGTACGGGTCGACGCGCTGCGGATCGCGCTGGCCGACCCGGAGGACGTGTCCGAGCCCGTCGTGCCGCCGCCGCCCGGCGCCCTGCCGCCCGGCCCGCTGCGGGTGACGGCGGAGTTCGCGGCGACGGCGGCCGAGCCGCTGCCGTCGACGGCGGCCCGGCTGCGCGCGGCCCTGGCCGCCGCGGCCGTGCGGCTGCTGGGGCCGGCGGTGACGCAGGTGGACCTGCGGGTGGCGGCCCTGCTGGACGCCGAGCCGGAGCGCCCGCCCGTCGCGTCGCCGCGGCCACCGGAGGCCGCGCGGCCGGTGACGCCGGACGAGGAACGCGTCACCGCGGCCGTCCTGGCGGTGGCGGGCGTGGCCCGGCTGACGGCCGTGCTGGGGCGCGCCGTGCACGTCGAGGAGCGGGGGACACGGGCCGGCCTGCCGCACCGTCACGTCCGGGTGGAGGTGGCGGTGGAAGCGGGCCACCGGGCCGTGGAGGTGGCCCGGCGGGTCCGCGGGGCGGTCGCGGGGACGCTGCCCGGGCGTCCGACGGTGGCGGTGCTGGTGACCGCGGTCGACTGACCTCTGTCGGCCGGTCGGCTGGCTGGCCGATGCTGGCTGACCGGCTGACCGGCTGACCGATGCCGGCTGACCGGCTGACCGATGCCGGCCGGTCGACTGGCCGCTGTCGACCGGTCAGCTGACCGCTCGGCCGGTCGACTGGCCGCTGTCGGCTGAGGGTCTACTCGCCGAGGCCGGCGAGGTCCCGCAGTCGGCGGGCCTGGGCAGCGCGTTCGGCGGCGCGCTGGTCGTCGTACGAACGTCCCTGCGCGCCGCGCAGCAGCGCCTTGGTCTCGACCACGGCGTCGCGCGGGGCGGCCAGCAGCGCCGACGCCAGGTCCCGCACCGCGTCGGAGAGCTGGTCCGCGGGCACGGCGAGGTTTGCCAGGCCGGTGCTCACGGCCTCCTCGGCCTGCACGTAGCGCCCGGTGGCGCAGATCTCCAGCGCCCGGGCGTAACCGACCAGGCTCACCAGCGGGTGCGTGCCGGTGAGGTCGGGGACCAGTCCGAGGCTGGTCTCGCGCATGGCGAACTGCACGTCGTGCGCGACGACGCGCAGGTCACAGGCGAGCGCGAGCTGGAAGCCCGCCCCGATGGCGTGTCCCTGGACAGCGGCGATCGACACGATGTCGCTGCGCCGCCACCAGGTGAACGCCTCCTGGTACTCGGCGATGGCCGCGTCCAGTTCGCTGTCGCTGCTGCGCGCGAGGTCGAGGAAGGTCGGCTCGCCTTCGATTCCCTCGGGCGTCAGCATGCGCCGGTCGAGACCGGCCGAGAACGACTGGCCCTCGGCGCGCAGCACGACGACACGGACCGACCCCGGCAGCAGCCGCCCCGCCTCGGCGAGCGCCCGCCACAGGGGGGCGCTCTGCGCGTTGCGCTTGGCCGGGTTGGTCAGCGTCACCGTGGCGATCGCGTCGTCGACGGTGAGCCGTACGCCGTCCTTGTCGAGTACCGGACCGAGGTCCTGGGCGGGCGAAGCCATGGGGCGCCTCCGATGAGTGCGGTCAGCAGAGCAGAGCTAAGTGACTGCACAGTAACCACCCGGCCGGTCTCGCGTCCCCCCGGGTCCCTCAAGGGCCGAGGGGAGACCGACCGGGTGGCCACCATCGAAGCCGATGGGCCGCCCGGGTCAGGACGAAGCGGCCTTCTTACCGCGAGTCGCCCCGCCACGCCCACGCAGCGTGACGCCCGATTCGCTCAGCATCCGGTGAACGAAGCCATACGAGCGGCCGGTCTCCTCGGCCAGCGCCCGGATGCTCGCACCGGAGTCGTACTTCTTCTTCAGGTCTGCCGCGAGCTTGTCGCGCGCGGCGCCGGTCACCCGGCTGCCCTTCTTCAGAGTCTCGGCCACCCGTGCCTCCTCATGGGAAGTGCGCTCTGGTCTCCTCATGATCACCCCTCCGGGCGCTCATGGCCACCCATTCGGCAAGGTCCGTGAGACAGGCTTGTGACGACAGGAGCACATCCCCACATGCGGAACGCCCCCTTCCGCACTGTCGCGTCCGTTGGGCCGAACGGGTTCACCGGCGAAATTCCTGGTCAGCGACGCGCGGCGGCCGAGCCCCCGGCTACGGAGGACTCGGCCGCGAAATCGATGGCGGACACACCCGGGTACCAGGCGATCTCACTCAGATGATGGATCAACGATGAGCCGAATGATCCCTACGCCGTTGATCACGAGTTCGGTCAAGCGAGGGCGACGAGGTCCGCGTAGTCGGAACCCCACAGGTCCTCGACGCCGTCCGGGAGCAGGATGATGCGCTCCGGCTGCAGCGCCTCGACGGCGCCCTCGTCGTGCGTGACCAGGACGACGGCGCCCTTGTAGGTGCGCAGCGCGCCGAGGATCTCCTCGCGGCTGGCCGGGTCGAGGTTGTTGGTCGGCTCGTCCAGGAGCAGCACGTTCGCCGAGGACACCACCAGGGTGGCGAGGGCGAGGCGGGTCTTCTCGCCGCCGGAGAGCACGCCGGCCGGCTTGTCGACGTCGTCGCCGGAGAAAAGGAACGAGCCCAGCACCTTGCGGACCTCGACGAGGTCCATGTCGGGGGCCGCCGAGCGCATGTTCTCCAGCACCGTGCGGTCGGGGTCCAGGGTCTCGTGCTCCTGGGCGTAGTAACCGAGCTTGAGTCCGTGGCCGGGGACGACCATGCCGGTGTCGGGCTGTTCGACGCCGGCGAGCAGGCGCAGCAGGGTGGTCTTGCCGGCGCCGTTGAGGCCGAGGATGACGACCCGGGAGCCCTTGTCGACGGCCAGGTCGACGTCGGTGAAGATCTCCAGCGAGCCGTACGACTTCGACAGGCCCTCGGCCGTCAGCGGGGTCTTGCCGCAGGGCGCGGGCTCCGGGAAGCGCAGCTTGGCGACCTTGTCGGACTGCCGGACGGCCTCCAGGCCGGCGAGCAGCTTGTCGGCCCTGCGGGCCATGTTCTGCGCGGCGACCGTCTTGGTGGCCTTGGCGCGCATCTTGTCGGCCTGCGAATGCAGCGCGGCGGCCTTCTTCTCGGCGTTGGCGCGCTCGCGCTTGCGGCGCTTCTCGTCGGCCTCGCGCTGCTGCTGGTACAGCTTCCAGCCCATGTTGTAGATGTCGATCTGGGCGCGGTTAGCGTCCAGGTAGAACACCTTGTTCACGACCGTCTCGACCAGGTCGACGTCGTGGGAGATCACGATGAAGCCGCCGCGGTAGGTCTTGAGGTAGTCGCGCAGCCAGACGATCGAGTCGGCGTCGAGGTGGTTGGTGGGCTCGTCCAGCAGCAGGGTGTCCGCGTCGGAGAACAGGATGCGGGCCAGCTCGATACGGCGGCGCTGACCGCCGGAGAGGGTGTGCAGCGGCTGGTTCAGCACCCGGTCGGGCAGGTTGAGCGCGGCGGCGATGGTGGCGGCCTCGGCCTCGGCGGCGTACCCGCCCTTGGTGAGGAACTCCGTCTCCTGGCGCTCGTACTGCTTGAGGGCCTTCTCGCGGGTGGCGCCCTGGCCGTTCGCGATGCGCTGCTCGTTCTCGCGCATCTTGCGGATCAGTACGTCGAGCCCGCGGGCGGACAGGACGCGGTCGCGGGCGAGGACGTCCAGGTCGCCGGTGCGCGGGTCCTGCGGGAGGTAGCCGACCTCGCCGGAGCGGGTGATGGTGCCGGCGGCGGGGATGCCCTCGCCGGCGAGGCACTTGGTGAGGGTGGTCTTGCCGGCGCCGTTGCGGCCGACCAGGCCGATGCGGTCGCCCTTGGCGACGCGGAAGCTGGCGTTCTCGATGAGGATGCGGGCACCGGCGCGCAGCTCGATACCGGAGGCGGAGATCACGGACAGACTCCAGGGCGGACAGGGGTTGGCGGGTGGGCGGCTGAGGACGTTCCCGCCGTCTAATGCGCGAGGAGAATGGCCATGGGAGAAGTCTAACGGGCGCATGCAAGCGCTTTTCCGGCTCCACGGGGCGCGGGCCGTTGTCAGTGGCCGCTGTCACACTGGGCGGAGGATGACATTTCCGGCGTGATCCCGAGGGAGTGACCGGTATGGCCAGCACGCACGGCGGGCGTCCGAGCATCTGCCCGACGCTGCTGTACGCGGACGCGAAAGCGGCGATCAGGCAGCTCACGGAGGCCTTCGGCTTCACGGAGCTGTCGGTGTACGAGGGCGAGGACGGCGTGGTCATGCACGCCGAGCTGGTGCAGGGCAACGGCGCGGTGATGATCGGGTCCAAGGGCCGCGGCGGCGTCTTCGACGCGGCCATGAAGGACGCGGGCACCACCGGGGTGTACGTCGTCGTGGACGACGTCGACGCACACCACCGTCACGCCGCGGAGCACGGCGCGGAGATCCTCATGCCCCCGACGGACCAGGAGTACGGCTCGCGGGACTACATGGCCCGGGACGTCGAGGGCAACATATGGAGCTTCGGCACGTACGCCCCGGAGATCGGGACCTGACGGGGGCCGGAGCCGTACTCCCCGGTCGGCTGGTCCGTGGCTAGTCCCCGCCGGTGTGCACCTGGAAGGCGGCGCGGCGGACGGCCTTGGCGAGGGCCGGGTCGGGGTGCGCGGCGGCCAGCGCGACCAGGACCTGCACGGTGCGGGGGTGGCCGACGGCGCGCACCTCGTCGAGCAGGGCCGGCACGGTCGGCTGCACGGCGGACTCCAGGTGGCGCACCAGCATGGGGGCCTCGCCGTGGTCGGCGACGGCTGCGGCGGTGTCCACCCACAGCCAGGTGGCCTCCTCCCGGGTGAGGACCTCGTGGGCGTCCTCCGGGTCGATGCCGTCGTGCTCGGCGAGCCACAGCAGGGCGTAGGGCCGCAGGGTCGGCTCGTCGGCCACGGCACGCACGTCCGCCTCGGCGGGGGCGCCGACCACGCGCAGCGCCTCGAAGGCGAGGCCGCGCAGCAGGGCGTCCTCGCCGCGGGCGGCCGCCAGCAGCTCGGTGACGGCGCTGCCCACGGGGCGGGCGGCGAGCCAGGCGCGGTACTCGGCGCGGGCGGCGTTCGGGCGCAGCTGGGCGCAGCCGCGGAGCATGTCCTCGGCGCTCTGCTCGATGTTCCCGGCTGGGCTCTGGGCGGCGACGCAGATCTGCTCCAGCTTGACCCAGACCGCCCAGCTGCCGAGCGGGGTCAGGGTGGCCTGTCCGTCGCCGCAGGTGAGCGCGCCGACGGAGGCGAGGGCGTGCAGGGCCCAGTCGAGGAGGGGCGCGAGGGGCGTGTCCTGCCAGCCGGTCTCGAGGGCCGGATCGGGCTGGGGGCCGTAGGGGATCTCGCAGCGCTCGGTGCGCAGTTCGGTGACCCGCTGCTCCAGGAGGTCCAGGAGCTGCTCCACGGGGACCGGGCCGGCGGACAGCTGGAGGAAGGAGAGCACCTGCGGCATGGCCGAGACGACCTCGGCGACGGCGGCGGGCTCGTGGTGCGCGGGCTCGGGGTAGGCGAGCGACCAGGCGTCGAAGAGGGCGACCCAGCCGCGCAGGACGGCGCTGTCGTCGCGGTCCCAGGCGCGCAGCCGCCAGCCGGGCCGGGCGCGGCCGCCGTGCACCTCCACCAGGCCGGCGAGGCGGGCGATGTCCCAGTCGGCGCGCACCTGAGCCACGCTCAGGCCCAGGTCCGCCGCCGCGTGTTCGGCGGTCGCGTCGGAGAGGGTGGCCTTTCCGTCGGCGGTCACGCCGTCCCGGCCCACGCCGAGCGCGGTGTCGGCCCAGCGCGCGACGCGGGCCGCGGCGGCCAGGCCGGAGCGAGCCATCCTGGCCAGTTCCGCGGGGGCCGGTGTGCCCTCCGGAGGGCGGGGGGCGGCGCGCCGCGGGCGCCGCTGGTTCACTGCTGAGGGGGCGGCGGCCAGGGGTCGCGGGCGGACGAGTCGAAGCCTGGAGTCGCGCGGGATACGGGACGTCACGGGTGCAGTCTTCCGGTTGACGGTCCGAAAACCCAAACGGAATGTCACCATGGCCGCCGGACGGGGCGGAAGTCCGGCTTCCGCAGGGCCCCGGGGCGCCGGGAACAGGCCACTTCCGCAGCCGCAAACGGAATCTCCGGGACCGGGGCCGGGAGGGGGCCGCCGCGGCTCACATCAGGGGGGTGAGGAAGCGGCGCAGCGCCTCCTCGTAGGCCGCCGGGTCGGCGTTCCACATCGCTCCGTGCGGGGCGTCCCGGACCGTGTGCAGGGCGACCAGGCCGGGCAGGGCGCGGGCGAGGCCGCGGGAGAGCTCCCAGGGGGCCAGGGTGTCGTCCGGGCCGTGGAAGACGAGGGTCGGGACGGTGAGCCGGGCCGCGTCCACCAGGCCGGCCGAGCGGTCGCCGTACAGGCCGGTGCGGCCCTGCGCGGCCCGCACGGCGAGCGGCAGCAGGGCGGCCGGCGTGCGGCGGGCCGCGGCGAGGGCGCGCAGCGTCGCCGTCCAGTCGAGGACCGGGGAGTCCAGGACCAGGCCGGAGACTCGCTCGCGCACGCCCGAGTGCAGCGCGGCGCGCAGCGCCATGGTGGCGCCGGTGGACCAGCCGTACAGGACGACCTGCCGGGCGCCCTGCCGCACGGCGTAGCGGATCGCCGCGTCCAGGTCGCGCCACTCGGTCTCGCCCAGGTGGCTCAGGCCGTCCGGCGAGCGGGGGGCGCCGGGGTCGCCGCGGTAGGCGAGGGCCAGCACCGGGAAGCGCCGGCCGTGCAGGAACTCCAGGACGTTCAGGGTGAGTTCGCGGGTGGTGCCCAGGCCGTGCACCGCGATCACCCAGGTCTGCCGCACGCCGTGGACGAACCAGGCGGGCAGGGAACCGAGTTCGCCGGGGATGCCGACCTCGGCGTGGTCGAGGCCGAGTGCGGTGCCCGGGTCGCCGACGTGGAGGTTGGGGGTGAACCACACCTTGTCGCCGGGTTCGAGGGTGCCGCGCGTGAGGCGTTCCAGGCGGCGCACGACCGCGTCGGCGGAGTTTCCCGCGGTGCCCAGGACGGGGCCGACGACCGCGTGGGCGCCGGCGTCGGTGAGGCCGTAGGTGCCGGGGCGCGTCGAGGCGAGGTCGCGGGTCAGGGCGATCCGGTCCGGGGCCGTGGCGTGCACGGTGAGCCGGGGTTCGGTGGGCAGGGGCTTGCCCGGCGGCGCCTTGAGCGCGGCGTCGCTGGCCAGCCGGCCGGCGGCCACGCTCGCCGCGCCGGCCGCCAGGGCGGCGGTGACGGCGGCGGCCGATGCTTTGACGGTGCGCACGCGTCCAGTGTCCCGGCGGACCGCGTCACCGGCCAGCGGGCGGACGGGGCGGAGTGACGCGGCGATGCGCGGCGGGGCGGAGCCGGGGTGGGACGGGCGGGACGGGCGGGTCACCGGGGTGCGCCGGGGTCCGTCGAAGTCGCCGGGGTGGATCAGTCCGAGGCGGGTCAGTCCGGCGTAGGTGCGTCCGGGGTGGGTCAGTCCGGCGCAGGTGCGTCCGAGGCGGGTCGGTCGCGTTGTCCGTATCCCCGCAGCCGCTCCCCCACGTCCGCCAGCTGCTCCGCCGTCAGCAGGGACGGTGACAGCCCCGGGACCGCGGACGCCGTCAGCCACAGACGGCACATCCACTCGAGCTGGGCCGTACGGTCGTAGGCCTGTTCGAGGGTCGCGCCGTAGGTGACGGTGCCGTGGTTCTGCAGCAGGCAGCCGGAGCGGTCGTCGAGGGCGTGGAGCATGTTCCGGGCCAACTCATCAGTGCCGTAAGCCGCATAAGGGGCAACCCGGACGGGTCCGCCGAGTGCGGCGGCCATGTAGTGGATCACCGGCAGTTCGGGGACGAGGGTGGAGACGGCCGTCGCGTGCACGGCGTGGGTGTGGACGACGGCGCGGGCCGCGGTCGTGCGGTAGACGGCGAGATGCATGGGCAGTTCGCTGGTCGGCACCAGCGAGCCGAGCACCTGCCGGCCGTCGAGGCCGACGCCCGTCACATCGCCCGCGGTCAGCCGGTCGTACGGCACCCCCGAGGGCGTGACGAGGACGGTGTCCCCGACGCGCACCGAGACGTTGCCGGACGTGCCGACGACCAGCCCGTCGGCCACCGTGCGCCGGGCCGTGGCGACGAGGTCCGCCCAGGCGCGCGCCTCCTCGGCCCGCACCGCCCTCCCCCGCTCCTGCGGGCCGGTCCGCGCGCCCTCGCGGGCATCCCGTCCGCCTCGTCCGCCCCGCCGGTCCGCTCGCTGCTCAGCCATGCGGAGATCCTGCCAGGACACCCTCGGCCCCGCCGCCGTTCCGAGCGGGAACACGGTACGTGACCATGCGAAACCCGACCGTCACCGCCACCGCGAGCAGGCCGGACGGCGGAACCGCCGACCCCCTTTTTCGGACATCCTGCGGCCCGCCTCAGTTCATCTTCCGTTCACCCAGGTTACGTACGTTCGACGCGCCAATGACCTCGAACGATTGCCTGGGTAAATGGAAAACTTCTCGCTGATCCTCGCGATTGTGGTGGCTACCGCACTCGCGTTCGATTTCACGAACGGTTTCCACGACACCGCCAACGCGATGGCCACGACCATCTCGACCGGCGCACTCAAGCCCAAGGTCGCGGTGGCCATGTCCGCCGTGCTCAACCTTGTGGGCGCTTTCCTCTCCGTGGAGGTCGCCAACACGATCTCCAAGGGTCTCGTCGACGAGACCGGCATCCGTCCCGAGGTCATCTTCGCCGCACTGGTCGGCGCGATCCTCTGGAACCTGCTGACCTGGCTGGTCGGGCTGCCCTCCAGTTCCTCGCACGCCCTGATGGGCGGCCTGATCGGCGCCACCGTCGCCTCGGCGGGCATGGGCGCGGTCCACGGCGACGTGCTGGTGACCAAGGTGCTGATCCCCGCGGTCGCCGCCCCGGTCGTCGCGGGAGTGGCGGCGATGTTCGCCACGCGCCTGTCGTACACGCTCGGCCGGAAGGCCGACGGCAAGGCCGCCGACAAGGGTTACCGGGCCGGCCAGATCGCCTCCGCGGGCCTGGTCTCCCTGGCCCACGGCACGAACGACGCGCAGAAGACGATGGGCATCATCACCCTCGCCCTGGTCGCCGGTGGCGTCGTCGCCCCCGACTCCGACCCGCCCACCTGGGTCATCCTCTCCGCCGGTCTGGCCATCGCGCTCGGCACCTACATCGGCGGCTGGCGCATCATCCGCACCATGGGCAAGGGCCTGACCGACCTGCAGCCGCAGCAGGGCTTCGCCGCCCAGACCAGCGCGGCCACGGCCATCCTGGCCTCCTCCCACCTCGGCTTCTCCCTGTCCACCACGCACGTCGTCTCCGGTTCGGTGATGGGCGCCGGCCTCGGCCGCAAGGGCGGCGTGGTCCGCTGGTCGACCGCCACCCGGATGGTCGTCGCCTGGGTGCTGACGCTCCCGGCCGCCGCCCTGGTCGGCGCGCTCGCCGAGTCGGTCACCGGTCTCGGCGACTGGGGCACCGCCGTCGTCGCCCTCTTCCTGGTCGCCTCCAGCGCCGCGATCTGGAAGATCTCCCGCCGCGAGGTCGTCGACCACAGCAACGTCAACCACGTCGAGGAGCCGGACGGCGTGGTCACCGCGGCGATCGCCGCCGTGACGCCGCCCCCGGCCGGCCCGGTGACCGAGGAGCTCACGGCGACGATCCCGTCGCCGGCCGCCCCGGCCCCCGCGACCGCCACCCCCGACCCGGCCACCCCCGCCACCACGGCCACCCCGCCGGCCGCCGCGGTCTGATCCCCGGCAGAAGGAAGAGAAGCAGCATGAAGATCGACTGGGCAGCCCTCGGCTCCGTCTTCGGCGTCAGCCTCGGGGTCACCGTGGGCCTCGTGGCCCTGTTCACCCTGGGCGTCATGGGCCTGTCGCGCCGCGAGCGGGCGGTGGCGCAGGGCGACTCGGCGGCCCTCGCGGTCACCGGCGCGTACGTGTGCTTCGCCGCCTGCGCGGCGGCGGTGGCGTACGGCATCAACCTGATCATGGCCAAGGGCTGAGGCCCGCGGTCCGACTCCCCCTGGTGCCGGGACGGTGATCCGTCCCGGCACCAGGCGTTTCCCCGCGCGTTTCCCCACCTGGTTCCCCAGGCGTTCCGGCAGCGGTTTCCCGTGACCCCGGCGACCCCTCGCGTGTGGGCCTCAGCACACTCCCCCGCCGCAGGTCAGCGGCAGGTTGACGGCCCTTCCGGCCCCGTGGTGGACTGCCGGGGCCAATTACGGCGGCAGGAGAGGAAGCCGGTGCGAGTCCGGCGCGGTCCCGCCACTGTCACCGGGGTGCGAGCCCCGGGAGCCAGGAACTCTCACCGCCGGTCTCGTCGAACCAGGGCGTGGACACCCTGAGTGAGGACATATCGCCATGCGCGGCTGCCGGCCGAGGACCACCGCCCGAGCCCTGCCCGACCCCGCGGCCGGCTGAGCCGATGCGTGCCGATCGCGTCTTCGCGTACGGCGCCGCCGCCGGACTCGTGGGTGATCTGCTCCTCGGCGATCCGCGCCGTGGACACCCGGTCGCCGCGTTCGGGCGGGCCGCCGGCGCCGTGGAACGGGTGCTGTGGCGGGACCACCGCGGGTGGGGCTCGCTGCACGCCGTCGTGTGCGCGGGCGGAGCGGCGGCGCTGGGCGCCCTCGCCGCCCGTGCCGTACGCCCCTCCCCCGCCGCCTCGGTCGCGCTGACCGGCGCCGCCACCTGGGCCGTCGTCGGGGGGACGTCGCTCGCCCGGGAGGCCCGGGTGATCGGGCGGGCCCTGGAGGCGGGGGACGTGGAGGCCGCGCGGGCGCGGCTGCCGCACCTGTGCGGGCGCGATCCGCAGGCGCTGGACGCCGACGGGATCGCCCGCGCCGTCGTCGAGTCGGTCGCCGAGAACACCTCCGACGCCGTGGTGGGAGCCCTCGTGTGGGGCGCCGCCGCCGGCGTGCCGGGGCTGGTCGGGTTCCGGGCCGTCAACACGCTCGACGCCATGGTCGGGCACCGGTCCCCGAGGTACCGGCGGTTCGGCTGGGCCTCCGCCCGCCTCGACGACGTGGCCGGTTGGCCGGGCGCGCGACTCACCGCCGTGCTCGCGGCCATGGCCGGCGACGACCGGCGGGGCGCCGTGCGGGCCTGGCGCGCCGACGCCGGCCGGCACCCGAGCCCCAACGCCGGACCGGTGGAGGCGTCGTTCGCGGGCGCGCTCGGCGTGCGGCTGGGCGGAACGCTGTCGTACGGGGGGCGCGTCGAGCACCGGCCGGTGCTGAACCGGGACGGGCGCGCCGTCGACGTGCCCGACATCGAACGGGCCGTACGGCTGTCCCGGCGGGTCGGTCTGCTCGCGCTCGGCGCCTGCGCCGCCGCGCGCCTCGTCGTGAGCCTCGTGAAGGGACACGGGAAATGAACGGTGGACTCCTCGTCGCCGGCACCACCTCCGACGCCGGCAAGAGCGTCGTCACGGCCGGCATCTGCCGGTGGCTGGTGCGGCAGGGCGTCAAGGTCGCGCCGTTCAAGGCGCAGAACATGTCCCTCAACTCGTTCGTCACCCGCGAGGGCGCGGAGATCGGGCGGGCGCAGGCCATGCAGGCGCAGGCGTGCCGCGTCGAGCCGACCGCGCTGATGAACCCCGTGCTGCTCAAGCCGGGCGGCGAGCAGCGCAGCCAGGTCGTGCTGATGGGCAAGCCGGTGGGTGAGATGAGCGCGCGCGGGTATCACGGCGGGCGGCAGCAGAAGCTGCTCGGGACGGTGCTCGACTGTCTCGCCGAGCTGCGGGGCACGTATGACGCGGTGATCTGTGAAGGGGCCGGTTCGCCCGCGGAGATCAACCTGCGGCGGACCGACATCGTGAACATGGGGATCGCCCGCAACGCCGGGCTGCCCGTGCTCGTGGTCGGCGACATCGACCGCGGGGGCGTCTTCGCCTCGTTCTTCGGGACGGTCGCCCTGCTCTCCCGCGAGGACCAGGAACTCGTCGCCGGGTTCCTGGTCAACAAGTTCCGCGGCGACGTCTCCCTGCTCCAGCCGGGCCTGGACATGCTGCACGGGCTCACCGGGCGGCGCACGTACGGCGTGCTGCCCTTCCGGCACGGGCTAGGCATCGACGAGGAGGACGGACTGCGCGTCTCCCTGCGCGGGACCGTGCGGGAGTCGAACACCGCCCCGCCGGTCGGCGAGGACATCCTGCGGGTCGCCGTCTGCGCGGTCCCGCTGATGTCGAACTTCACCGACGTGGACGCGCTGGCCGCCGAACCGGGCGTCGTGGTGCGGTTCGTGGACCGGCCCGAGGAACTGGCCGACGCCGACCTCGTCGTGGTCCCCGGCACCCGGGGCACCGTGCAGGCCCTCCAGTGGCTGCGCGAGCGGCGGCTCGCGGACGCGCTGGTGCGCAGGGCCGCCGAGGGGCGGCCGGTGCTCGGCATCTGCGGCGGCTTCCAGATCCTCGGCGAGCACATCGAGGACGAGGTGGAGAGCCGGCGCGGACACGTCGACGGCCTCGGCATCCTGCCCGTGCGGGTGCGGTTCGCCCGCGAGAAGACCCTCACCCGGCCGGTGGGCGAGGCCCTGGGCGAACGCGTCGAGGGCTACGAGATCCACCACGGGGTCGCCTCCGTCGAGGGAGGGGAGCCCTTCCTGGACGGCTGCCGGGTCGGGCAGACCTGGGGCACGCACTGGCACGGCTCGCTGGAGTCGGACGGCTTCCGGCGGGCCTTCCTGCGCGAGGTGGCGGCCGCCGCGGGCCGCCGTTTCGTGCCCGCCGACGGCACCTCGTTCGCCGCGCTGCGCGAGGAGCAGCTCGACCGGCTCGGCGACCTGATCGAACAGCACGCGGACACGGACGCGCTGTGGCGGCTCATCGAGTCCGGCGCGCCGCAAGGACTGCCCTTCATCCCACCGGGAGCGCCCGCATGAGCACAGTGTTGTTGTTGTCGACCGCCGACACGGACCTGCTGGCGGCCCGCGCCTCCGGCGCCTCCTACCGGATCGGCAACCCGACCCGGGTGGACGTAGCCGGGGAGCTGCCACGGCTGCTCGCGGGCGCCGACATCGCCGTCGTACGGCTGCTCGGCGGCAAGCGCGCCTGGGAGAACGGGCTGGCCGCGCTGAAGGCGTCCGGCGTCCCGACCGTGCTGCTCGGCGGGGAGGCCGTGCCGGACGCTGAGCTGATGGCCGAGTCGTCGGTGCCGGCCGGTGTCGTCGCCGAGGCGCTGCGGTACCTGGTGGAGGGCGGCCCCGCCAACCTGACCGAGCTGGCGCGGTTCCTGTCCGACACCGTGCTGCTGACCGGCGAGGGGTTCGTCGAGCCGCAGCAGATGCCCGAGTACGGCGTCCACGGCGAGCGTGCCCTGCTCGACGGCCGGCCGACCGTGGGCGTGCTGTTCTACCGGGCCCACGAACTCAGCGGCAACACCGCCTTCGTGGACACCCTGTGCGACGCGATCGAGGCGCACGGCGCCAACGCCCTGCCCGTCTACTGCGGTTCGCTGCGCGGCGCGGACGCCGGGCTGTACGAGATCCTCGGCCGGGCCGACGCCCTGGTCGCCACCGTCCTCGCGGCCGGCGGCACGCACGCCTCACAGGCGTCGGCGGGCGGCGACGAGGAGGCGTGGGACGTCGGCGCGCTCGCGGAGCTGAACATCCCGGTGCTGCAAGGGCTGTGCCTGACGTCGTCCAGGGCCGCCTGGGACGAGTCCGACGCCGCCCTCTCCCCCATGGACGCGGCGATGCAGGTCGCGATCCCGGAGTTCGACGGACGGCTGATCACCGTGCCGTTCTCGTTCAAGGAGCAGGGGCCGGACGACGTGCCGGTGTACGTCGCCGACCCCGAGCGGGCCGCCCGGGTCGCCGGGATCGCCGTACGGCACGCCCGGCTGCGGCACAAGCCCAACGCCGACAAGAAGGTCGCGCTCGTCTTCACCGCCTACCCGACCAAGCACTCCCGGGTCGGCAACGCGGTCGGCCTCGACACGCCCGCGTCCGCGGTCCGGGTCCTGGACGCGCTGCGGGACGCCGGGTACGCACTCACCGAGTACCCCTCCGGCGGCGACGAGCTGATCCACCGGCTCATCGAGGCCGGCGGACACGACGTGGAGTGGCTGACCGAGGAGCAGCTGGCCGCCGCGCCCGCGCGGGTACCGCTCGCCGACTACCGGGCGTGGTTCGACAAGCTGGACCCCGGGCTGCGGGACGCCATGCTGGAGGCGTGGGGCGAGCCGCCGGGCTCGCTGTACGTGGACGGCGACGACATCGTCCTCGCCTCCCTGCGGTTCGGGAACGTCGTGGTGATGATCCAGCCGCCGCGCGGTTTCGGCGAGAACCCGATCGCGATCTACCACGACCCCGACATGCCGCCGTCGCACCACTACCTGGCGGCCTACCGCTGGCTGGAGAACAGTTTCGGCGCCGACGCGATCGTCCACATGGGCAAGCACGGCACGATGGAGTGGCTGCCCGGCAAGGGGCTGGGGCTCGGCCCGGGGTGCGCCCCGGACGCGGTCCTCGGCGACCTGCCGCTGATCTACCCGTTCATCGTCAACGACCCCGGCGAGGGCACCCAGGCCAAGCGGCGCGGGCACGCCACGGTCGTCGACCACCTGGTGCCGCCGATGGCCCGCGCCGACACCTACGGCGACCTGGCCAAGCTGGAACAGCTCCTCGACGAGTACGCCCTCGTCTCCGACCTGGACCCGGCGAAGGCGCCGGCCGTGCGCGCGCAGATCTGGACGCTGGTCAAGGCGGCCGAGCTGCACCACGACCTGCACGTCGACGAGCAGCCGGACGACGCGGCGTTCGACGAGTTCGTCATGCACATCGACGGCTACCTGTGCGAGATCAAGGACGTGCAGATCCGCGACGGCCTGCACGTCCTGGGCGGCGGCCCGGTCGGCGAGCCGCGCGTGAACCTGGTCCTCGCGGTGCTGCGGGCGTCGCAGGTGTGGGGCGGGCAGGCGAACGCGCTGCCGGGTCTGCGGGCCTCGCTCGCGGCGCATTTCGGGCTCGTCGAGAAGGAGTTGCTGGCCGAGCCGGGCGCCCCGGTGAAGCTGCCGGCGGAGCTGACCGATCTGGTGGACGGCCCGGCGCGCACCGCCGCCGACGCGATCGACCTGCTGGAGCAGTTGTGCCGGCGGATCGCGGAGGGCATGGAGGCGCGTGACTGGGCGGTCGCCGAGAGCGCGCCGCTGGTGCGCGAGGTGCTGGGCGCCGAACTCCCCGACGCCGTCGCGGTGGTGGAGTTCGCGTGCACCGAGGTCGTGCCCCGGCTGGCGCGCACCACGGACGAGATCGGGCACATCCTGCGGGCGCTGGACGGCGGTTACGTACCGGCGGGCCCGTCGGGCTCGCCCACCCGCGGCCTGGTCAACGTCCTGCCGACCGGCCGGAACTTCTACTCCGTCGACCCCAAGGCCATCCCGTCCCGGCTCAGTTGGGAGGTCGGCCAGTCGCTCGCCGACTCGCTCGTGGCGCGCTACCTGCAGGACACCGGGGAGTACCCGAAGTCCGTCGGCCTCACGGTGTGGGGCACGTCCGCGATGCGCACCCAGGGCGACGACATCGCCGAGATCCTGGCGCTGCTGGGCTGCCGCCCGGTGTGGGACGACGCCTCGCGCCGGGTCACCGGCTTCGAGATCGTGCCCCTGGCGGAGCTGGGCCGGCCGCGCATCGACGTCACGGTCCGCATCTCCGGCTTCTTCCGGGACGCCTTCCCGCACGTGGTCGGGCTGATCGACGACGCGGTGCGGGCGGTGGCGGAGCTGGACGAGAGCGCCGAGCGGAACTTCGTGAAGGCGCACGCCGACGAGGACACCGCCGCCCACGGCGACCGGCGCCGCGCCACGGCCCGCGTCTTCGGCTCCAAGCCGGGCGCGTACGGCGCGGGCCTGCTGCCGCTGATCGACGCCCGCAACTGGCGCAGCGACGCGGATCTGGCCGAGGTGTACGCGGTGTGGGGCGGTTACGCGTACGGGCGCGGGCTGGACGGGCGGGCAGCGCGCGGGGACATGGAGACGGCGTTCCGGCGGATCGCGGTGGCCGCGAAGAACGTCGACACCCGTGAGCACGACCTGGTCGACGCGGACGACTACTTCCAGTACCACGGCGGCATGGTCGCCATGGTGCGCCACCTGACGGGCGCGAGCCCGGAGGCGTACGTCGGCGACTCCGCCGTGCCCGACCAGGTCAAGACGCGGACGCTGGGCGAGGAGACCCACCGGGTGTTCCGGGCACGGGTGGTCAACCCGCGCTGGATGGCGGCCATGCGCCGGCATGGCTACAAGGGCGCCTTCGAGATGGCGGCGACCGTGGACTACCTCTTCGGCTACGACGCCACGGCGGGCGTGGTCGACGACTGGATGTACGAGAAGCTCAGCGCCGAGTACGTCTTCGACCCGGAGAACCGGGACTTCATGAAGCAGTCCAACCCGTGGGCGCTGCGCGGCATCACGGAGAGGTTGCTCGAGGCGGCGGACCGCGGGCTGTGGGCGGAACCGGACGCGGAGACGCTGGAGCGGCTGCGCGCCACCTACCTGGAGCTGGAAGGCGACTTGGAGGGCGACGAGAAGTGAGTACCCCGTTTCCGTTCACGGCCGTCGTCGGGCAGGACGACCTGCGGCTCGCGCTGCTGCTGAACGCGGTGTCCCCGGCGGTCGGCGGCGTGCTGGTCCGCGGCGAGAAGGGCACGGCGAAGTCGACGGCGGTACGCGCCCTTTCGGCGCTGCTGCCGGAGGTCGCCGTAGTCCCCGGGTGCCGGTTCTCCTGCGACCCGGCGGCACCGGACCCGTCCTGCCCGGACGGGCCGCACGAGCCGGGGGCCGGTACGACGCGTCCCGCGCGGATGGTCGAGCTGCCCGTCGGCGCTTCCGAGGACCGGCTGGTGGGCGCCCTCGACATCGAACGGGCGCTGGCGGAGGGCGTGAAGGCCTTCGAGCCCGGCCTGCTCGCCGACGCGCACCGGGGGATCCTCTACGTCGACGAGGTCAACCTGCTCCACGACCACCTCGTGGACCTGCTGCTGGACGCGGCGGCGATGGGCGCCTCGTACGTCGAGCGCGAGGGCGTCTCCGTGCGGCACGCGGCGCGGTTCCTGCTCGTCGGGACCATGAATCCCGAAGAGGGCGAGCTGCGGCCGCAGTTGCTGGACCGGTTCGGGCTGACCGTGGAGGTCGCCGCCTCCCGGGAGCCCGACCAGCGGGTGGAGGTCGTGCGGCGCAGGCTGGCGTACGACGACGACCCGGCCGGCTTCGCCGCACGCTGGGCCGGCGAGGAGGCCGCCGTACGGCAGCGGATCGTCGCCGCGCGGGAGTTGCTGCCGCAGGTGCGGCTGGGCGACGGGGCGCTGCGGCAGATCGCGGCGACCTGCGCGGCCTTCGAGGTCGACGGGATGCGGGCCGACATCGTGATGGCGCGGACGGCGACCGCGCTGGCGGCGTGGGCCGGGCGGACCGACGTGCTCGCCGAGGACGTGCGGCAGGCGGCGCTGCTGGCGCTGCCGCACCGGCGCAGGCGCAATCCCTTCGACGCCCCCGGTCTCGACGAGAACAAGCTGGACGAGACGCTGGAGGAGTTCTCCGGCGACGACGATCCCGACCCCGACCCGGGCCCCGACGGCGGCGGGCCGGGCGGGGGCGGCGGGCAGCCGGCGCCGGACGCCGGACCGCGGGACGGGGACACCGGCGCGCGGCCGGAGGCCGGGGAGGGCGGCGAGCCGCAGGCCTCGGGGGCCTCGGAGCAGGCACCCGCACGTGCCGCCGAGCCGTTCCGCACCAAGGTGCTGAGCGTGCCCGGGATCGGTGAGGGCGCCGCCGGGCGGCGTTCGCGGGCGCGGACCGAGCACGGGCGCACGACCGGGGCGCGGCGGCCCCGGGGTGCGCTGACCAAGCTGCACCTCGCCGCGACCGTGCGGGCCGCCGCGCCGCACCAGCGGGCGCGCGGGCGGTCCGGGCGCGGGCTGGTCGTGCGCAGGGACGATCTGCGGCAGGCGACGCGTGAGGGGCGTGAGGGCAACCTCGTGCTTTTCGTGGTCGACGCCTCCGGCTCCATGGCCGCGCGGCAGCGGATGAGTGCCGTGAAGGGTGCAGTGCTGTCGCTGCTGCTCGACGCCTACCAGCGGCGGGACAAGGTGGGTCTGGTGACCTTCCGCGGGCGGGAGGCGCAGGTCGCGCTGCCGCCCACGTCGTCCGTGGACGCGGCGGCGGCCCGGCTGGAGTCGCTGCCGACGGGTGGCCGTACGCCGCTCGCGGCGGGGCTGCTGAGGGCGCACGAGGTGCTGCGGGTCGAGAAGCTGCGGGATCCCGCACGGCGGGCGCTGGTGGTGGTGGTGACCGACGGGCGGGCCACCGGAGGCCCGGAGCCGGTGGCGCTCGCCGGGCGGGCGGCGCGGCTGTTCGCGGCCGAGGGGGTCGCGTCGGTGGTCGTCGACTGCGAGTCCGGGCCGGTGCGGCTGGGGCTCGCCGGGCGGCTCGCCGAGGAGCTGGGGGGTGCCGCGGTGACGCTGGACGAGTTGCGGGCCGACTCGATCGCCGGGCTGGTCAGGGACGTTCAGGGCAACAGGAGGGCCGCGTAATGCCGCAGGGACAGCCGAGTGTCATCCCCGACGACGGACTGACGACCCGTCAGCGGCGCAACCGGCCGCTGGTGATCGTGCACACCGGCATCGGCAAGGGCAAGTCGACGGCCGCGTTCGGGCTCGCGCTGCGGGCCTGGAACCAGGGGTGGCCGATCGGGGTGTTCCAGTTCGTGAAGTCGGCCAAGTGGAAGGTCGGCGAGGAGAACGCGCTGCGTGTGCTCGGCGCTTCCGGCGAGGGCGGGACCGTCGCCTGGCACAAGATGGGCGAGGGCTGGTCCTGGGTCCAGCGCGACGCGCAGATGGACAACGAGGAGAAGGCCCGCGAGGGCTGGGAGCAGGTCAAGCGCGACCTGGCCGCCGAGACGTACAAGCTCTACGTGCTCGACGAGTTCGCGTACCCGATGCACTGGGGGTGGATCGACACCGACGAGGTGGTGGAGGTGCTGCGCGGCCGGCCCGGCACCCAGCATGTCGTGATCACCGGGCGGAACGCGCCCGGGAAGCTGGTGGACCTCGCCGACCTCGTCACCGACATGTCGAAGGTCAAGCACCCCATGGACGTGGGCCAGAAGGGCCAGCGGGGCATCGAGTGGTGACGTCCTCGTCCGTGCCCCGGCTGGTCGTCGCCGCGCCGTCCTCCGGCAGCGGCAAGACCACCGTCGCCACGGGGCTGATGGCCGCGTTCGCCGCGCGGGGGCTGGCCGTGTCCCCGCACAAGGTCGGACCCGACTACATCGACCCCGGGTACCACGCGCTCGCCACCGGGCGCGTGGGGCGCAACCTCGACGCCTACCTGTGCGGGCCGGAGCTGGTCGGCCCGCTGTTCGCGCACGGTGCGCGCGGGTGCGACATCGCCGTCGTCGAGGGCGTGATGGGCCTGTACGACGGGGCCGCGGGCGAGGGTGAGCTGGCGTCCACCGCGCAGGTGGCGAAGCTGCTGCGGGCGCCGGTGGTGCTCGTCGTGGACGCGTCGTCGCAGTCGCGGTCGGTGGCGGCGCTGGTGCACGGGTTCGCCTCCTGGGACCCGGGGGTGCGCGTCGGAGGCGTGATCCTGAACAAGGTCGCCTCCGACCGGCACGAGGAACTGCTGCGGGAGGCGCTGGACTCGGCCGGGGTGCCGGTGCTGGGGGTGCTGCGGCGGGTTCCGCAGGTGGACACGCCGTCGCGGCATCTGGGGCTGGTGCCGGTCGCCGAGCGGCAGACGGCGGCGGTGGAGGCCATCGCGGCGATGGGCGCGCAGGTCGCCGACGGATGCGACCTCCAGGCGCTGCTGGCGCTGGCGCGCGGTGCGGGAGCACTGTCGTGTGCGGCGTGGGACGCGGCCGAGGTGCTGGGCGCCGCGCCCCCGGACGCGGCCGAGGTGCTGGACGCCGCGCCCCCGGATGCGAACGAGGTCCTGGACGCCGCGCCCCCGGACGCGGCCGGGGTCCTGGGCGCCGCGTCCCCGGATCCGTGTCGGTCCGCAGGGCCTGGCCCTCGGACGCCGGTCGGGCCGGCCGGCGCCGGACCGGGGCGCGGCGGCGCCCCCGTCGTCGCCGTCGCCGGCGGTCCCGCCTTCACGTTCTCCTACGCCGAGCACACCGAACTGCTGACCGCCGCCGGCGCCGACGTCGTGCCCTTCGATCCGCTGCACGACGAGCGACTGCCGGACGGCACGAGCGGGCTGGTCATCGGCGGCGGCTTCCCGGAGGTGTACGCCGACGGGCTGTCCGCCAACGAGCCGCTGCGCAAGGCGGTCGCGGACCTCGCCCTGAGCGGCGCGCCCGTCGCCGCCGAGTGCGCCGGTCTGCTGTACCTGTGCCGGGAGCTGGACGGGCGGCCCATGTGCGGGGTGCTGGACGCGACCGCCCGGATGAGCGAGCGGCTCACCCTCGGCTACCGGGACGCCGTGGCCGTCGGCGACAGCGTGCTCGCCGTCGCGGGGACGCGGATGCGCGGGCACGAGTTCCACCGCACGGTCGTCGAGCCCGGCGCGGGGGCGGCTCCCGCCTGGGGTGTGCGCGCCCCCGTCCGGCGGGTCGAAGGTTTTGTACAGCGAGGTGTGCACGCGAGTTATCTGCACACGCACTGGGCGGCCGAGCCCGGTGTCGCCCGTAGGTTCGTGGAGAGGTGCCGGACGTCATGAGCAGCAGGCTGATCGGGGTCGGGGTCGGGCCGGGCGACCCGGAGCTGGTGACCGTCAAGGGTGTCAACGCGCTGCGCGCCGCCGACGTGGTGGTCGTGCCGGTGATGGACACCCTGGAGCGCGGGCGCGCCGAGGCGACCGTGCTGCACTACGTGCCCGCGGAGAAGATCGTCCGGGTGGTGTTCGCGCTGAACGAGCGGACCGACCGGGCGCGGCGCGAGGCCGCCTGGGACGTGGCCGGCGAGCGGGTCGCCCAGCTGCTGCGGGAGAGCGGCCGCGTCGCCTTCGCGACCATCGGCGATCCCAACGTGTACTCGACGTTCACCTACCTCGCGCAGACCGTGGCCGAGCTGGTGCCCGGGACCGTGGTGGAGACCGTGCCGGGGATCACCGCGATGCAGGACCTGGCGGCCCGGTCGGGCGCCGTGCTCACCGAGGGGACCGAACCGCTGACGCTGGTGCCCGTCACGGCCGGGAGCGCCGTGCTCAAGGAAGCGCTGAGCGGGCCGGGCACGGTCGTCGCGTACAAGTTCGGGCGGCAGGCCCGTGAGGTCGCCGAGGCGCTGCGGGAGACCGGGCGGATCGGCGACGCCGTGTGGGGTTCGGCGCTAGGGCTGGAGACCGAGTCGATCCGGCCGGCCGCCGAGCTCGACGGCGGCGAGCTGCCGTACCTGTCCACGCTGATCGCGCCGCCGCGGCGCGACGGCGGGCGGGGCGGCAAGCTGTGAGGTCCCCCGGATCACGCAGTTCACGCGGCGATGCCGACCACCAGCCAGATGAACGCCGCGCCCGCGACCGTGCACAGCACGGTCGAGCGGGCGGGGTGCTCGTGGTGCGCCTCGGGGAGGATCTCGGCCGCCGCGAGGTAGAGCAGTACGCCGCCGAAGAGGCCGAGGTAGCCGCCGAGCAGTGCCTCGGGGATGGTGAGGAAGGCGGTGGAGGCCGCGCCGGCGACGGGCGCCGCCGCGTCCGCGAACAGCATGGTCAGGGCCTTGCGGCGGGCGTTGCCGTACAGGCTGGTGATCGTGTACGTGTTGAAGCCGTCGGCGAAGTCGTGGGCGATGACGGCGAGCGCGACGGCCAGGCCCATGCCGCCGCCGACCTGGAAGGCCGCGCCGATCGCCAGGCCGTCCATGGCGCTGTGGCCGACCATCGCAGCGGCCGCGGTCAGGCCCACCTCGGGCGTCCGGTGGGCGTGCTCCTCGGCGCCGTGCGCGGCCTTGCGCGTGGCCAGCAGGCGTTCCACGAGGTGGGCCAGCAGGAAGCCGGCGACGAACAGCAGCAGGGCCGCCGGGACGCCGAACACCTCCCGGTCCGCCGCCCTCAGCGCCTCCGGCAGCAGGTCCAGGCCGACCACGCCCAGCATCAGGCCCCCGGCCAGGCCCAGCACCAGGTGGCGACGGTCGGTCACGCGCTGTGCCGTCCATCCGCCGACCAGCGTCATCAGGAACGCGCCGAGCGCGACGAAGACCGCCATGGGGCCTTGTTATCCGATCGGCGCCCCTTCGCGCACATCCGACGACCGATCACGTACTGAATGCCTGATTCCTGTAGGAGAGGACCGATCCCCATGGCCGATGCCCCCGCCGGCAAGGTGACCTTCGTCGGTGCCGGCCCCGGCGCCGCCGACCTGCTGACGTTCCGTGCCGCGCGCGCCATCGCCGAGGCCGACGTCGTGATCTGGGCGGCCAGCCTGGTGCAGGCGGAGGTCCTCGGGCACGCGCGCGAGGACGCGGAGATCCTCGACTCGGCGACGATGTCGCTGGAGGACGTCGTCGCCGTCTACGAGCGCGCCCACCGGGACGGTCTGCGGGTCGCCCGCATCCACTCCGGCGACCCGGCGCTGTGGGGCGGCACCCAGGAGCAGCTCGACCGGTGCGCCCGGATCGGCATCGCGACGGAGGTCGTGCCCGGGGTGTCGGCGTTCTCCGCGGTCGCCGCGCTCGCGCAGCGGGAGCTGACCATTCCCGAGGTCGCGCAGTCGGTCGTGCTGACCCGGCTGGGCGGCGGCAAGACGCCGATGCCGCCCGGCGAGGAGGTGCGCGAGTTCGCGCGGCACGGCACCACGATGGCGGTCTTCCTGTCGGCGGCGCGCAGCGGGCAGTTGGTGCGGGAGCTGCTGGAGGGCGGATACCCCACCGACACGCCCGTCGTCGTCGCCTACCAGGCGACCTGGCCGGAGGAGCTGCTCGTGCGGTGCACGATCGGCACGCTGGAGGAGACGGTCAAGGAGCACAAGCTCTGGAAGCACACCCTGTTCCTGGTCGGCCCGGCCCTCGACGCGCACGGCACGCGCTCGCACCTGTACCACCCCGGTCACTTCCACGGCTTCCGCAAGGCCGACCCGGAGGCCCGCAGGGCCCTGCGCGCGCGGGGTGCGAGCACGTGATCACCGTCGTCGGCACGGGGACGGGGGCGCCGGTGCCGCCGGACGTGCTGGCCGGGGCCCGGCTGGTGGTCGGCGGGCGGCGGCATCTGGAGTCCGCGCCGGTGCCCGCCGGTGCCGAGCGGGTGGTGCTCGGTCCGCTGGCGCCGGCCCTGGACGCGGTCGAACGGCACCTGGGCGAGGGCGGCCGGGTCGTCGTGCTGGCCTCCGGCGACCCCGGGTTCTTCGGGATCGTGCGGGCGCTGGCCGAACGGTTCGGGGCCGAACGGTTGGACGTGCGGGCCGGGGTGTCCTCGGTCGCCGCCGCGTTCGCCCGCGTCGGGCTGCCGTGGGACGACGCCGTGGTGGTCTCCGCGCACGGGCGGGCGCTGCGGACGGCGGTCAACGTGTGCCGGGCGCGGCCGAAGGTCGCCGTGCTGACGGGGCCGGGCAGCGGGCCCGCGGAGCTGGGGGCCGCGCTGCGGTCCGAGCCGCGGGTCCTCGTGGTGGCGTCGGCGCTGGGCTCGGCGGAGGAGCGGGTGGAGCGGGTGACGCCCGCCGAGGCCGCCGCCCGGGACTGGGGCGACGCGGTCAGTGTGGTGCTGTGCCTGGACCAGGCGCGGGCGCTCGGCGGGGTGCGCACGGTCGCCGGGGCGCCGGCCGGGCCCGCCGGGTGGGCGCTGGAGGAGTCCGCGTTCGCCCACCGCGACTCGATGATCACCAAGTTCGAGGTGCGGGCGCTGGCGCTGGCCCGGCTCGGGCCCCGGCTCGGCGACCTGGTCTGGGACGTCGGCGCGGGCTCCGGCTCGGTGGCGGTGGAGTGCGCGCGGCTCGGCGCGGCCGTCACCGCGATCGAGAAGACCCGGGACGGCGTCGAGCGGATCCGCGCCAACGCGGCCGCGCACGGTGTGGACGTACGGGCCGTGCACGGGTCGGCGCCGGGCGTGCTGGAGGGCCTCGACGCTCCCCACGACCCCGACGCCGTGTTCGTCGGCGGCGGCGGGCGGGACCTGCCCGCCGTGGTCACCGCGTGCGCGCGGCGCGCCCGGCGGACGGTGGTGGTGGCGATGGCCGCGCTCGACCGGGTGCCGGCCGCCCGCGAGGCGCTCACCGGCGCCGGGCTCGACTGCGACGGGGTGCTGTTGCAGTCGTCGCGGCTGGCGCCGCTGCCGGGCGATGTGACCCGGCTGGCGGCGGCCAATCCCGTGTTCCTGCTGTGGGGTGTCAGAACCCCGTTCTCTCGTGAAGGAGTTGCTCTGTGATCGGCCTCATTTCCGCCACCGCGGCGGGGGCGGCGGCACGCGACCGGCTGGCCGCGGCGTGGCCGGACCGCACGCGCGTGTACGAGGGTCCCGTCGGGGACGCCGTACGGGCCGCGTTCGCGGAGTGCGAGCAGCTCGTGTGCTTCCTCGCCACGGGCGCCGTGGTGCGGCTGGTGGCGCCGCTGCTGGACGACAAGCGGACCGACCCGGGCGTGGTGTGCGTCGACGAGGGCGGCCGGTTCGCCGTGCCGCTGGTCGGCGGCCACGGCGGCGGCGCCAACGAACTCGCCCGCGAGGTCGGGGAGTTGCTGGGCGCCGAGCCGGTGGTGACGACGGCTACGGACGCGGTGGGGCTGCCGGGCCTCGACACGCTCGGGCTGCCCTGCGAGGGCGCGGTGGCGGCGGTCTCCCGCGCCCTGCTCGACGGCGAGCCCGTGGTGCTGGAGGCGGAGGTGCCGTGGCCGCTGCCCGCGCTGCCGACGGCGGCGCACGGCTCGTACACCGTCCGGCTGACGGACCGGGCCGTGCGGGCGGGCGAGCGGGAGGTGCTGCTGCGGCCGCCGTCCCTGGTGGTCGGCGTGGGCGCGTCGAAGGGCGCGCCCGCCGAGGAGGTGCTCGGGCTGGTCGAGCAGGCGCTGCGGGAGGCGGGGCTGTCCGCGCGCAGCGTCGCGGAGCTCGCCACCGTCGACGCGAAGGCCGGCGAGCCCGGCATCGTCGCGGCGGCCGGACGGCTCGGGGTGCCGCTGGTGACGTACCCCGCCGCGGAGCTGGCGGCCGTCGACGTGCCCAACCCGTCCGCCGCGCCGCTGGCCGCCGTCGGGACGCCGTCCGTCGCCGAGGCGGCGGCCCTGCTGCGGGGCGGTGAACTCCTCGTCCCCAAGAGGAAGTCGGCGATGGCGACGTGTGCCGTGGTACGGCGTCCGGGGCGCGGTCGGCTCGCCGTGGTCGGGCTCGGTCCCGGCGCCCGCGACCTGCTCACCCCGCGCGCGAAGGCCGAACTGCGGCGCGCCTCGGTCCTGGTCGGGCTCGACCAGTACGTCGACCAGATCCGCGACCTGCTGCGGCCCGGCACCCGGATCCTGGAGTCCGGGCTCGGCGCCGAGGAGGAACGCGCCCGCACGGCCGTCGCCGAGGCCCGAGGGGGGCGGGCCGTCGCGCTGATCGGCAGCGGAGACGCCGGCGTGTACGCCATGGCCTCCCCCGCGCTCGCCGAGGCGTCCGACGACATCGACGTGGTCGGCGTGCCGGGTGTGACGGCGGCGCTGGCGGCCGGGGCGATCCTGGGCGCGCCGCTCGGCCACGACCACGTGTCGATCAGCCTGTCCGACCTGCACACGCCGTGGGAGGTCATCGAGCGGCGGGTGCGCGCGGCGGCCGAGGCGGACCTCGTCGTGACCTTCTACAACCCCCGTTCCCGCGGCCGTGACTGGCAGTTGCCGAAGGCGCTGGCGATCCTCGCCGAACGCCGGGAACCGGCGACCCCGGTGGGCGTCGTGCGCAACGCCTCCCGGCCGGACGAGTCCAGCCGGGTGACGACGCTGGCCGGACTGGATCCGGCGACGGTCGACATGATGACGGTCGTGACCGTGGGCAACACCGCGACCCGGGAGATCGCCGGGCGCATGGTGACGCCGCGCGGCTACCGCTGGCAGGAGGAGGCGCAGTGAACCGGGCGACCCGTGTGGTGCACCCCATCGAGCAGGAGTCCTTCCGGCGGCTGCGCGCCCGCCTGGACACCTCGCACCTCCCGCCGCTGACCCGGGCGGTCGTCGAGCGGGTGATCCACTCCGCGGCCGACCTCGACTACGCGGCCGACCTCGTGATGGACGAGGACGAGCTGACCGCGGCGCACGCCGCGCTGAACGCCGGGGCGCCCGTCGTGGTGGACGTGGAGATGGTCGCGGCCGGGATCACCCGGCGGGAGACCGTCTGCCGGCTGAAGGACGCGAAGGCCGGTGAGGGGCTGACGCGTTCGGCGCACGCGGTGCGGCTGGCCTACGAGCAGGTCGGCCCGGGGGCGCTGTGGGTGATCGGCTGCGCGCCGACCGCCCTGGAGGAACTGCTGACGCTGGACGCCTCCCCCGCGCTCGTCATCGGCCTGCCCGTCGGCTTCGTCGGCGCGGCCGAGTCCAAGGCCGCGCTGCGCGCGAGCGGGCTGCCCGCCGTGAGCAACGTGTCCGAGAAGGGCGGGTCGGCGGTCGCCGCGGCCGCGCTGAACGCCCTGCTGTACCACCCCGTTCCGCTTTCCGAGGAGACATCGTGACCACCCCGCCGCCCGCCCTGCTCATCGCCGGTCACGGCACCCGGGACGACGCCGGTGCCGAGGCGTTCCGTGACTTCGTGCGGCAGTTGGGCCGCCGCCACCCCGAACTGCCCGTCGCGGGGGGCTTCATCGAGCTGTCCCCGCCGCCGCTGGGCGACGCGGTCGCCGAGCTGGTGGAGCGGGGTGTGCGCCGCTTCGCCGCCGTGCCGCTGATGCTGGTGTCCGCCGGGCACGCCAAGGGCGACATCCCGGCGGCGCTGGCCCGCGAGAAGGAACGGCACCCGGGGATCTCGTACACCTACGGCCGTCCGCTGGGCCCGCACCCGTCGCTGCTGAACGTGCTGGAGCGCCGGCTGGAGGAGGCGCTGGGGGCGGCCGGGGACACCTCCGGCGACCGTTCGGACGTGACGGTGCTGCTGGTCGGGCGCGGCTCGACCGACCCCGACGCGAACGCCGAGGTGTTCAAGGCGGCGCGGCTGCTGTGGGAGGGCCGCGGGTACGCCGGGGTGGAGACGGCGTTCGTGTCGCTGGCGGCGCCGGACGTGCCGAGCGGCCTCGACCGGTGCGCGCGGCTCGGCGCGCGGCGGATCGTCGTACTGCCGTACTTCCTGTTCACCGGGATCCTGCCGGACCGGGTGCGGCAGCAGACCGAGGAATGGGCGGCCGCGCACCCGGAGCTGGAGGTGCGTTCGGCGGACGTCATCGGCCCCGAACCGGAGCTGCTCGACCTGGTGATGGAGCGGTACGAGGAGGCCGTCAAGGGCGATCTGCGGATGAACTGCGACAGTTGCGTGTACCGCATCGCGCTGCCCGGCTTCGAGGACAAGGTGGGCGCGCCGCAGCAGCCGCACTTCCACCCGGACGACGACGGCCACCATCACCACCACGGGCACCACCACGGCGGCCACGCCCATGCCCACTGAGGACGCCGCCGGGCCGGACCTGCGCCACCACGGGGACGCCGAGGTCCGCGACGGCGGCTCGGCGCTGGTGGACCTGGCCGTGAACGTCCGGACCGGGACGCCCCCGGTCTGGCTGCGCGAGCACATCGCCCGGTCCCTGGACGGGCTGGCCGCCTATCCCGACGGGCGGGCCGCGCGGGCGGCGGTGGCGGCGCGGCACGGACTGCCGCCGGAGCGGGTGCTGCTGACGGCCGGCGCGGCGGAGGCGTTCGTGCTGCTGGCGCGGGCGCTGAAGGTGCGCCGGCCGGTGGTGGTGCATCCGCAGTTCACGGAGCCGGAGGCGGCGCTGCGGGACGCGGGCCACACGGTCGACCGGGTGCTGCTGCGGGCGGCGGACGGGTTCCGGCTGGACGCCGCCACGGTTCCCGAGGACGCCGACCTGGTGGTGATCGGCAACCCGACGAACCCGACGTCGGTGCTGCACCCGGCCGGGTCGGTCGCCGGGCTCGCCCGTCCCGGGCGGACGCTGGTGGTGGACGAGGCGTTCATGGACGCGGTGCCGGGCGAGCGGGAGGCCCTGGCCGGGCGGACCGACGTGCCGGGGCTCGTCGTCCTGCGGAGCCTGACGAAGACGTGGGGTCTGGCGGGGCTGCGGATCGGGTACGTGCTGGCCGCCCCGGAGACCGTCGCCGAGCTGGAGCGCGCCCAGCCGCTGTGGCCGGTGTCCACGCCCGCGCTGGCCGCCGCCGAGGCCTGCGTCGGGCCGCGGGCGCTGGCGGAGGCGGCCCACGCGGCACACCGCATCGCCGCCGACCGCGCCCATCTGGTGGCGGGGCTCGGCGCGTTCGCCTCGCGGGGACTGCGGGTGGCGGAGCCCGCCGAGGGCCCCTTCGTCCTGGTCCGGCTGCCCCACGCCACCGAGGTACGCCGACGGCTGCGCGAGCTGGGGTTCGCGGTACGGCGCGGGGACACGTTCCCCGGCCTGGGCGACCAGTGGCTGCGGCTGGCGGTGCGGGACCGGCCGACCACCGACTCGTTCCTGCGAGCCCTGGAACGGGCCTTGTAGCGGGGCCTGTGACGCGCCCCTCCGGGCCGGGGGACGGTCACGGGCCCCGGGAGGACCGCCTCGCACGCTGCCGGGCCGCCCGAGCAGGATGACCTCACCGCACACCGGCGGCGGCGCAGTTCACTGAGCCTCCGCCAACTTGAACTCGCAGTTCAGAGGACTGGCGTGACTCGTGCCCAGGGCGCTCACCCTGGTCGTAGGCGGGAGTCTGTGGGGAAGATCGTCCGCCAAGGGGTGGTTCGCGGCTCCATGCCGGTTCTGCCGATGGCGTTCGGCTGTTTCATTCGGATCTTGCGAGGCTTGTCATACTGCCCGGATGGATACGCAAGGCGTGGAGGCGGCACGGCGTTGGCTGGCTGATCAGGGCATCCACCAGGTACGCGACGGGTGGGTGAGCGACGAGAAGCCGGACGTGTTGCTCACCGCCAACCAAGTGGCACATTCTTGGGCCGGTGATGTGTTTGCCGAGGACCTGAGTACAGCCGACCAGGTGCGATTGGCCTTCGGGCTGCTGGATCTCCTCGACGATTACTGGGTCACCTGCGAGATCCGATTCGCGGACAGGTACGGGGAGGGCCCATTGCCGGCCGACGTGCTGTGGGGCGGCTACCGTGAGCGGCTGGAGGCGGACCGGGACGTCGAGGCCGTTACCTACTCGCTGTGGGTGGACTGGTTCGAGGACCACACCACTTCCGCGACGGCTTTCGCCGAGGTCCTCGGAAAGGACATCGACCGAGTAGTGGCCGAGCGATCGGAAGCCCTCCTCCGCCGGGCCCGTCGGGTTCTGGAGTGTTCGGGCCCGGTGCGCTGGACGGTGAAGGAGCCGGCATACCGCACCGCCGCGCGGCTTCCCGCCCTGCACTCTGCTCTCTTCCTCGGTCTTCGGGCGAGCTTCCACGACGTCTACGGTGACCTGGAACCGGCCGCCGCACTGGCCCTCCTCGACCAGCTAAGTCTTCCCATGAACACCCAATACCTTGCCGAACTGCGGCACGTACTTGCCGCAGGGCACAAAAACCACCACCACAGTCCCGGTGCCTGGCGCGATGCGGTTCGCTCCTGCTCAGGTAGCTGAACTGTCCGATTCCTGCTCGCTACGCCTCGGCTACCTCCTACGATCCGGTACATATTGGATCCCGAGCTGCTGGAACGGATCACCGCGCGGCGCGCGGAGCTGGACGAACTCGAAGAACAGCTGGCCAAACAGCTGGCGGACGTGCGGGCCGAGCGGGACGAACTTGCTGTCGCCGAACGTGTCCTTGAACGGATGGCCGGGCAGCTCGCCGAGGAACGCTCCTCAGCCCGACCGATGCCCGGGCAGGTAGGCGGCCAGGCGGTCATGCTGGTACCGCACCGCGAACCGGGCGTGGAGGAGGACTCGCTCCCGTGGGACTACCAGCGCATCATCACCGCCGTGCGGCAAGCCGCCGGGCCAGTCATGGCCCGCGAGGTCGGCGAGGTAGTGGGAGTGGACGTCAGCGTGCGGTCCAAGCTGGAACCGCTGCGCAGCAAGCTGGTCAGACTCGTCGATCGCGGCTGGCTGCGCAAACTGCCCGACGGCCGGTTCACCACCCGTCTATGACCAGGAACGCCGCCACGTGGAGTGGCCCGGAACAGGCGTAACCGGGGTGCCCCCGGAGGCTGTTGATTTTATGTGACGAATACCAAAGAGCTCGTCGAAGACACCTGCCCACTTGTCTACCAGTGCCGTCTGCCGCTGTCCACGCGCACCGTCAGCCACCTCGCCGATCTACTCAGGCGCCATCTCAAGGCGATTCGGTCCAGGTGGCGGATCCTGCCGCCGGGAAAGATCGCGGTGATCGTCCTGGCCGTACTGCGCCACGACCAGCGCTTGGCCGACATGGCCGGCGGCAACAACGTGGCCGAGTCCACCGTCCGCCGCTGGCGCGACGAGCTGGTCGGACTGCTCGCCGCCCAGGCGCCGTGGCTGGACCGTGTCCTGCGGAAAGTCGCCAGGCAGGGCGGGGAGGTGGTCCTGATCGACGGCACCCTCATCCGCACCAGGCGTCGCACCGGCAAGGCCGACCGGCGGAACTACTCCGGCAAGCACCGCAGCCACGGCCTGCATTTCCTCGCCCTGACCGATGAGAACGGGCGTCTGATCTGGATATCGGCTGGCCGACCCGGACGCACCCACGACAACACCGCCGCCCGCCACGACCACATCCTGGCCCACCTGCGCGCCGCCGGACTCGGGGCGCTGGCGGACCTTGGCTTCCGCGGCCTGGACAACGACATCCTCGACCCCGTGATCGTCACCGGCTACGCCGCCAGCCGAATCCACAAGCTCACCCCGGGCGAGAAGGAAGCCAACCGCGTCCTCGCCGTCGGACGTGCACCGGTCGAGCACGGCTTCGCCCACCTCAAGAACTGGCGGATCCTCACCAAGCTCCGCACCCGCCCCGCCCGCGCCACCCGACTCCTGCGCGCTCTGCTCGTCCTGACGAACCTCGAAGTCAACCGTTGACAGATGATCTTCTCCGTGGGCTCCTGCCCAGGACCAGTATGAGTACCCGGAGGACCGGTCACACCAGCCCTTTGACCTGCGTCTTCAAGTTGGCGGCAACTCACTGACGTCGCGCAGGACGGCACCCCGCCCGCAGCACCACCACGGCTCCCCGGAAGCGGCGCTCCCCCAACCCCCTCCCGGCAAGCACACCCGCGCCCCGACACCACCCGCGAGATCCGCACCCCCGCCCGACCACACGCCCCGGCCCAGGACGCCGGGCCCGCGCCCCCCGGCCCAGGGCAGCGGGCCCGCGACCCGCCACCCGCCACCCGTGCCCCACGGACCCCGGAGCGGTCAGCTCCTGCGTCGGCGGGCCAGTGCGAGCGCGCCGCCGCCCGCCGCGACCAGGACGAGCGCGCCGCCCGCGACGTACGGCGTCGCCGAGCTGCCGCCGGTCTCGGCCAGCCCCGCCTCCTTGGCGGGCGCCCCCTGCGGCCTGACGTCGCCGGCCGGGTCCCCGCTCCGCCGCGCCGGGTCCGGGCTCTGCCGTGCCGGGTCCGGGCTCTGCCGAGCCGGGTCCGCGCTCTGGCGCGCGGGCGCGGGCGGGGCCTCGCAGGTCGCCTCCGCCAGGGTGAGCGTGCCCTCGACCTCGGCGACGTTGAGCTTCAGCGGGTTGACGGAGACCTTCAGCCGGAGGGCGGTCGCGGCCGCCGTGCGCGAGGTGGTCCGCTTCTGCGACAGGTCCAGGCGCACCTCGCCGACGCCGGGCACCTTGACGTCCGTGGGACCGCCGGGGGTGAGCGTGACCTTCTTGCCGAGGACCGTGACCGAGCCGAGCAGGCTCGCGGAGGCGGCCGGCGTCTTCCCGGCCTCGCAGGTCGCCTTCGCGGTGACCTGCTGCACCTCGACGAGCGAGAGCAGGGGCAGGCCGGGCACGTGCAGCCTGGCGTGGGCGAGGGTGGTGGAGCCCTCGGCCCGGCCGGCGGTGACCGTCGCCTGCGCGTCCGCCACCTCCGCGCTCAGCACACTGAACGGCTTCCCGCCGTTCACGCCGTCCAGCCGGGCGGTCAGCGCGGTCTTCCGGGCGCTCTGCGGCGCCTCGACCTGGTTGAGGGAGACCGTGAGCGGGACGTGCACGGTCTTGTCGAGCAAGCCGACGTCGAGCCCGGTGCGCAGGACGACGGCGCTCGCACGGCCGTGGTCGGCGGTCGCGTGGGCAGGGCCGGAGCCGGCCAGGGCCGCGGGACCGGCGGCCAGGGCGGTGACCGCCGTGACGGTGGCGAGCCGGCGTGCGGGCATGCGGAAACTGTTGCCGTTCAAGGTGGTGGGACCCCCAGAAGAGACGTGCTCGGGACCCGGCAAGAATTACGCCCGTTGGGGTGAACTGGCGTCCATACAGCACCAGTTCACCCCAACGAGCGTTCCCCGTGAACGCTTTCGATTACGGCCGGGACAACCCCGCGACCGGGCAGGGCGCTCAGCCGACGACCCGTCCCTCCAGCACCACCCGCCGCGGGGCCGCCAGCACGCGCACGTCCGCCCGCGGGTCGGCCTCGTACACGACGAGGTCGGCCGGTGCGCCCTCCTCCAGGCCGGGACGGCCGAGCCAGGCGCGCGCGCCCCAGGTCGTCGCGGACAGGGCCGCCACGGCCGGGATGCCGGCGGTGACCAGTTCCGCCACCTCGCCCGCCACCAGGCCGTGGGCGAGGTGACCGCCGGCGTCGGTGCCGACGTAGACGGGGATGCCGGCGTCGTAGGCGCCGCGCACGGTGTCGTAGCGGCGTTCGTACAGCCGGCGCATGTGGGCCGACCACTGCGGGTACCTCGCCTCGCCGCCCGCGGCGAGCTGCGGGAACGTCGCGATGTTGACGAGTGTCGGGACGATGGCGACGCCCCGCTCGGCGAACAGCGGTATCAGGTCGTCGGTGAGGCCGGTGGCGTGCTCGATGCAGTCGATGCCCGCCTCGACCAGGTCGCGCAGGGAGTTCTCGGCGAAGCAGTGGGCGGTGACGCGGGCGCCGAGCCGGTGGGCCTCGGCGATGGCGGCCCGGGCCGCGTCGGCCGGCCAGCTGGGCGCCAGGTCGCCGAGGTCGCGGTCGATCCAGTCGCCGACCAGCTTCACCCAGCCGTCGCCGCGGCGCGCCTCCCGCGCGACGTGGGCCACCAGGTCGTAGGGCTCGATCTCCCAGGCGTAGCCGCGCATGTAGCGGCGGGTGCGGGCGATGTGCCGCCCGGCCCGGATGATCTTCGGGAGGTCGTCGCGGTCGTCGATCCAGCGGGTGTCGGAGGGCGAGCCGGCGTCGCGGATCAGCAGGGTGCCCGCGTCCCGGTCGGTCAGGGCCTGCTTCTCGGCCACGTCCTCGTCGACCGGGCCGTGCGGGCCGAGCCCCACGTGGCAGTGCGCGTCGACGAGGCCGGGCAGGGCCCAGCCCTCGACGCTGCGGACGTCGCGCGCCCCGGCGGGACGGTCGTAGGAGATCCGCCCGCCGACGACCCACAGCTCGTCGCGGACGTCGTCGGGCCCGGCCAGGACCCGGCCCTTCACGTGCAGCACCGCCTGATCGCTCATGCACGGCACTCTAGTGACCGGCTATCCGCCCGCACCCGCCTGGTCCGGGGTTCCCTGCTCGACGTCGGCCATCGCCGGGTCCAGCAGGCGGGAGAGGAAGTGGCGGGTGCGGTCGTGGCGGGGGCTGCCGATGACCTGGCCCGGCGTGCCGTCCTCGACGATCACGCCGCCGTCCATGAAGACGACCCGGTCGGCGACCTCGCGGGCGAAGGTCATCTCGTGGGTGACGACCATCATGGTCATGCCCTCGTCGGCGAGCATGCGCATCACCGCGAGCACGTCCCCGACCAGCTCGGGGTCGAGCGCCGAGGTCGGCTCGTCGAACAGCATCACCTCCGGTCCCATCGACAGCGCGCGGGCGATGGCCACGCGCTGCTGCTGGCCGCCGGAGAGGGAGGCGGGGTAGGCGTCGGCCTTCTCCGACAGGCCCACCCGCCGGAGGTTCTCGGCGGCCACCCGCGCGGCCGTGGCCTTGTCGCGCCGCAGCACCCGGCGCTGCGGCAGGGTGAGGTTCTCGGTGACGGTGAGGTGCGGGAAGAGGTTGAACTGCTGGAAGACCATGCCGATACGGCGGCGTGCGGCGTCGATGTCGACGTCGGGGTCGGTGAGTTCGACGCCGACGACGAAGACCTGGCCGCGGGTGGGCTCCTCCAGCAGGTTGACGCAGCGCAGCAGGGTCGACTTGCCGGAGCCGGACGGTCCGATGACGCACACCACCTCGCCCCGGGCGATCTCCAGGTCGATGCCGCGCAGCACCTCGTTGTCGCCGAAGGACTTGTGCAGTCCCTGGAGGCGGATCTCTGCGGTAGGGCTCACTTGACGGCCTCCTGGGCCTTCGCCTCCAGGCGGCGGACGACGAAGCCGAGCGGGATGGTGACCAGCAGGTAGCACAGGCCGGCGACGAGGATCGGCGTGGAGTTGGCGGTCGTGCTGGCCAGGTCGCGGCCGTACTTGGACAGTTCGCGCTCCTCCAGGGTGACGCCGAGGAACAGCACCAGCGAGGAGTCCTTGAACAGCAGCACCAGTTCGTTGGTCAGCGGCGGGATGATGATGCGGAACGCCTGCGGAATGATGATCGAGACCATGGCCCGGGCGGGCGAGAAGCCCAGCGAACGGGCCGCCTCCAGCTGCCCCTTGGGCACCGCCTGGATGCCCGCGCGGATCGTCTCGGCCATGTACGCGGCGGCCACCAGGCCCAGCGCGAGGGCGACCTTGCCGTACGTGCCGCCGACGATCTCCGTGCCGGGGAAGGCCAGCGGCACGGCGACGCCGATGAAGATGAAGATCAGCAGCGCGGGCAGGCCGCGGAAGATCTCGATGTAGACGCCGGCGAGCCAGCGGTAGGGGCCGACCGACGACAGCCGCATCAGCGCGACGACCACGCCGAGGGCCAGCCCGACGACGAAGCCGGACACCGTGTACAGGACGGTGTTCTTCAGCGCCAGCGTGATGATCTCGGGGAACATCTGCCGCGCGATGTCTCCCTGCGCGAACTGGTTGCGCAGCCGTCCCCAGTCGGCCGAGGCCGCGAAGGCGGCCACGGCGGCGACGAAGACGACGTACTGCGCACCGCGCGACAGACGGCGCTTCTGCCGCCGGGTCAGCCCCTTCCTGCGGGGCGGGGCCGGGGTGCGGAGGTCCGTGCCGGTCATGAGGCGGAGGGCGACGCGGCGGAGGCGTCGTAGGGGCCGATCCACTTCTCGTACAGCTTCTTGTACGTGCCGTCGGCCTTCGCGTCCTTGATCGCCTTGTTGACGGCGGCGAGGAGCTTCGTGTTGCCCTTCTTCACCGTGAAGCCGTACTGCTCACCGGTGTTGAGGTTGTCGACGACCTCGAAGGCGGCGGCGTTGGCCTTGTCCTTCAGCCAGCCCTGCACGACGGGGTAGTCGATGATGACGGCCTTGACCTGGCCGGTGCGCAGTCCGTTGAGGACGGCGTCGGAGGACTCGAAGGAGACCGGGTCGAAGCCCTTGCTCTTGGCGTAGTCCTCGCCGGTGGTCTGCGCCTGGGCGCCGAGCTTGACGCCCTTGGCCTTGACGTCGGCGAGCGAGTGGACGCCGCTGCCGCGGGCGGCGAGGACGGCCTGGGTGGCGTCGAAGTAGGGGGTGGAGAAGTCGACGTTCTTCTTGCGCTCCTCGGTGATGGTCATGCCGGCCGCGGCCAGGTCGCACCGGCCGGAGTTGAGGAACGCGCCGGTCTTGAAGTTCTCGAACGGCGTGTCGACGATCTGCTGCTGCACGCCCAGGTCCTTGGCGACCAGGTCGACGAGGGAGACGTCGAAGCCCTGCGCCTTGCCGTCGATCTCCGACTGGAACGGCGGGTAGGGCAGGTGGGTGCAGGTGGTGAGCTGTCCGGCCTTCACCAGTTCGACCCCGCCGGCCGCGGTCTTGCCGCCGCTGCCGCCGCTGTCGCTCGAGGTGCAGCCGGCCACGAGGACCAGCCCGGCCGTCGCGGTGGTGACGGCCAGAACGCGGATCCGGCGCCCGGGGACGGTGTTCACGGGGGACCTCCTGTGGGGGAACTGTGGGCTCCGATTATAAGGAGATGTTTGGGCATCTCAAATTAAATCCATGGTCGCGGGGGCGTCCGGCCTGAGAAGTCGCCGGCCGGGGGCGGTGCGGGGACACCGATTACCCTCGATTGCGTCTACCGCGTCCACCCCGCCGGCGAGAAGAGAGCACTGCCGTGACCCACCCCTTTCTGGACCTCGCGCCGTTGAGCGCCGCACGTTTCGCCTCCATCGAGGACCGCGTGGCACGGCTGCTCGGCACCGGCCAGGACGTCGTGATCACTCAGGGCGAGGCCCTGCTGCCCCTGGAGGGCGCGATCCGTGCGACGGCGGGGCCGGGGACGACCGCGCTGAACGTCATCACCGGCCCGTACGGGCAGACCTTCGGCGACTGGCTGCGGGACTGCGGCGCCACGGTCGTCGACCTGGCGGTGCCCTTCCACACGGCCGTGCGCGCCGAGCAGGTCCGGGAGGCCTTCGAGGCGCATCCGGAGATCGACTTCGTGTCCCTGGTGCACGCGGAGGCGGCGACCGGCAACACCAACCCGGTCGCGGAGATCGGCGAGGTGGTGCGGGAGCGGGGCGCGCTGTTCTACCTGGACGCCGTCGCGTCGGTCGGCGCGGAGCCGGTGCTGCCGGACGCCTGGGGCGTGGACCTGTGCGTCATCGGGGCGCAGAAGGCGATGGGCGGGCCGGCCGGCGTCTCGGCGGTGTCGGTGAGCGAGCGGGCGTGGGCACGGATGGCCGCGAACCCGCGGGCCCCGCGCCGGTCGTACCTGTCGCTGCTGGACTGGAAGGAGCGCTGGATCGACGGCGGGCGCAAGGCGCTGCTGCACGCTCCGGCGCAGCTGGAGATGCTCGCGCTGGAGGCGTGCCTGGAGCGGATCGAGGCGTCGGGCCTGGAGGCGGTGATGGCCCGGCACGCGTCGGCCGCCGCCGCGGCCCGGGCGGGCGCCCTCGCCATGGGCGGCGGGCTCGAGCCGTACGTGCACGAGGCCCGGGAGGCGGCGCCGGTCGCCACCACGCTGCGGGTGCCGGCGGAGACGGTCGCGTCGGAGCTGGTGGCGCGGGCCCTGGAGACCGACCCCGCGCTGCCGCTGGCCGCGGGCGGGGGCGCGCTGGCCAAGGAGATGATCCGGGTCAACCACTACGGGCCGGACGCGTCCGTGGAGACGGTACGGCGCTGTCTGGCGGCACTCGGCGCCGCGCTGGCGGAGCGGGGCCTGACGGTGAACGTGGAGGCGGCGGACCGGGCGGCACAGGGTGCGGTATCGCATCAGCAGGATTAGCGGAATCTGATTCAGAGGTAATTCCGGAGTTTATCAACGGGCAGTTGATTTTCTTCTTCTGCCCGCTTGCCCTCGACCCAAACGCGAAGATGCTGCGAACGTCGACCGGCGCGATTCGAGCAGACCCCGTGCGGGTCACATGGGTGTGACGCGTTACACATCCTGACCGATTTGTCATTGTTTACGCCGGTCAAAACCGGACCTTCGGGGCGGATTTCGCGCGATCGCCCGCGCCCGCGCGATAACACAGGACCCCTGCTGGGGCAACCCACTCGCGCGATGTATTTTTGGAATTCCCTCGGTAAGTTCAATTCGCATGACTGCCGCACAAGCAGAACTGAAAATAGACCGTCCGTCGGTCGCGGACGGCGCCGCGCTGTGGCGTATCGCGAAGGATTCGAAGACCCTCGACCTGAACTCGTCGTGCAGCTATCTGCTGTGGTGCCGTGACTTCGCCGGCACCACGGCCGTGGCCCGCGACGAGCACGGGGAACCGGTCGGCTTCGTCACCGGCTACGTACGGCCGGACCGTCCGCGCACCCTGCTGGTCTGGCAGGTGGCGGTGGACGAGGCGTACCGCGGGCGGGGGCTCGCGGGCGCACTGCTCGACGCCCTGGCGGCGCGGGCCGTCACGGAGCACGGGCTGACCACGCTCGAGACCACCATCACCCCGGGCAACACCGCCTCCGAACGGCTGTTCGCCTCGTTCGCCGAGCGGCACGGCGCACGGGTGGAGCGCGAGGTGTTGTTCGGCGCGGACCTGTTCCCCGACGGTCCGCACGAGGCCGAGGTCCTCCACCGCATCGGCCCCCTCTCCCGCTGACGCCGCCAGTCCCGCAGGCCCCCACGCCCCCAGCACTCCCGCACGCACTCGGCGGTCCGCGCCGACGAGCGGTCCGTCGTCGAGCCGAAGTCGAAGGAGATCCGGTCCGTCTTCGAAGTGCACCGGATCAGCGAGGTGTTCGCGAACCTGGTGCGCGACGAGCGGGTCGTCGGGCGGGCGCGGCAGATCCTCGGCTCGGACGTGTACGTCCACCAGTCGCGGATCAACGTCAAGCCAGGTTTCGGGGCGAGCGGCTTCTACCGGCACTCGGACTTCGAGACCTGGCACGCCGAGGACGGCCTGCCGAACACGCGGACGGTGTCGGTCTCGATCGCGCTGACCGAGAACTACGACACCAACGGCGGGCTCATGATCATGCCGGGCTCGCACAGGACGTTCCTGGGCTGTGCCGGGGCCACGCCCGAGGACAACTACAAGAAGTCGCCGCGGATGCAGGACGCGGGCACGCCGTCCGACGAGGCGCTGACCGCGCTGGCCTCGCGGTACGGCATCCGGCTGTTCACCGGCAAGGCGGGCTCGGCGACCTGGTTCGACTGCAACTGCATGCACGGGTCCGGCGACAACATCACGCCGTTCCCGCGCAGCAACGTCCTCATCGTGTTCAACAGCGTGGAGAACGCGGCCGTCGAGCCGTTCGCGGCGCCCGTGCGGCGGCCGGAGTTCATCGGCGCGCGGGACTTCACACCCGTGAGGTGACCCGCACACCAGTGAGGTGACCCGCCCCCGCGCCGCCGGCACCCCCGTCGCCGGGGCCGGTCAGCCGGACAGGACGTCCAGCAGCCGGTCGACGTCGGCGGGGGTGTTGTACAGGTGGAAGGAGGCCCGCAGGTTGCCCGCGCGGTCGGAGACCTCGATGCCCGCGTCGCTCAACCCGGGCTGCCGGTGGCCGAGTCCGGGCACCGACACGATCGCCGAGCCGGGCGCCGGGAGCGGTTCGTGGCCCAGCGCGGCCAGTCCCGCGCGGAAGCGGTCGGCGAGGGCGAGGTCGTGGGCGCGTACGGTGTCCACGCCGAGTTCCTCGATCAGCTCCAGGGAGCGGCGCAGCCCGGCGAACGTGAACAGGGCCGGGCTGAGGTCGAACCGCCGTGCGGAGCGGGCGAGTTCGGTCACCGGCCCGTAGCAGCTCTGCCAGGGCTCCTCGCCCGCGACCCATCCGGCCAGGAGCGGCGTCAGCCCGCCGAGGTCCTCCGGGACGACGAGGAAGGCCGCCCCGTGCGGGCCGAGCAGCCACTTGTAGGAGACCGTGGCCGCGAAGTCGTGGGCGCCGGCCTCCACCGGCAGCCAGCCGGCGGTCTGGGAGAAGTCGACGTACGTACGGGCCCCGTGCCGCCGGGCCGCCTCGCGCAGCGCGGGCAGGTCGGCGACCCGGCCGTCGGCGGACTGGGCGGCGCTGACCGCGACGAGCACGGTGCCCGGCCGGACGGACTCGGCGATCCGCTCCAGCGGAACGGTGCGCACCTTCAGGTCGCCGCGTACGTGGAACGGGTTCAGCACGGAGGTGAAGTCGTCCTCGGCGGTGAGGACTTCGGCGCCGGCCGGCAGCGACGCGGCGATCACCCCGGTGTGCGCGGCCACCGACGCCCCGGCCGCCACCCGGCTTGCCGGGACCCCGGCCAGCCGGGCGAAGGCGGCGCGGGCCCCTTCCACGTCCGCGTGCAGCGGGCCCAGCGGCCGGCCCTCGGCGCGCAGCAGCGCCGCTTCGTGCAGCGCGGCCACGGTACGGGCGGGCAGCAGTCCGTTGCTCGCGGTGTTCAGGTAGGTGTTCTTCGGGGCGAACTCGGAACGGACGAGGCTCTCGAAGGTCTCCATGGGTCCACTCTGAGCCCCGCGCAGTCCCCCGTCCATGGCAGCTTTCCGCGTGACCGCCCCAAGCGTTGCTTATGAATGCGCTCCGGCCTGCGGCTTTTCGTGCTCGTCCCAGGCCTGGGCCAGCGCCTGCGCGAAGACCTCGGCGGGCTGGGCGCCGGAGACGCCGTAGCGCCGGTCGAGGACGAAGAAGGGGACGCCGGTCGCGCCGAGCTGTGCGGCCTCGCGCTCGTCGGCGCGGACGGCGTCGGCGTAGGCGTCCGGGTCGGCGAGCACCCGGCGGGCGTCGTCGGCGTCCAGACCGGCGGCGACGGCGAGTTCCACCAGCCGCTCGTCGTCGGCGTAGACGGAGCGTTCCTCGGCGAAGTTGGCGGTGTAGAGGATCTGCAGCAGTTCGCCCTGCCTGCCGTGCTCCTCGGCGAGGTGCAGCAGGCGGTGCATGTCGAAGGTGCTGCCGTGGTCGCGGCCCCGGGTGCGGTAGGCCAGGCCCTCGGCGGCGGCCTGCGCGGCCAGGTTCTCCTCACCGGCCTGCGCCTGCGCCTCGCTCATGCCGTACTTCTTCGTCAGCATCGTGAGGACGGGCTGGACGTCGTCCTTGGCGCGGCCCGGGTCCAGCTCGAAGGACCGGTGCACCACTTCGACCCGGTCGCGGTGCGGGAAGTCCGCGAGCGCCCTCTCGAAGCGGGCCTTGCCCACGTAGCACCAGGGGCAGGCGATGTCGCTCCAGATCTCGACGCGCATGTTTCGGCTTCCTGTCGGCTCGCACGGGTACGGAGACTCCCTCCGCCGCATGCGTGAACGTTCAACCAGCCGTGGTCATTCCCCGGCGACGGCGAGGCGCAGGAGCAGGTGGTGGTCGTCCTCGGCCGGGGGCTGCCGGGGGTCCGGGACCCAGCCCCGGCCGGCGTAGAAGGCCTGGGCCCGCAGGTTGCCGACGTGCACGGCGAGCACGGCCGTCCGTCTGCCGTCGGCCTGCCACTCCTCGACGCAGGCCCTGTGCAGCGCGGTGCCGACGCCCCGGTCGGTGTGCAGCTGTAGCAGCTCGACGGGCTCCGCGGACGCGCCCCGCGGGGTGCGGAAGGAGGCGATGCCCAGCAGGCGGCCGTCGAGCACCGCGCACAGCACACGGCGGTCGGCCCGCCCGATGGCCTCCGCCCACCTGGCCGGCCAGTCGGTGCCGTCGTCGGGCAGGCCGTCCGGGTAGTACGTCGACCTGGCGCGGGCGTGCAGCGCGGCGACGACCGCGGCCGCGGCGGGCAGGGCGGTCCTGACCACCGGGGAGTCGACGGTCCGGTGCGTTCTGATCACGCAGCGGAGGACGTGCCCGGCACGGGCGCGGTGCCCGGCACGGGCGCAGTGCCCGGCACGGGCGCAGTGCCCGGCACGGGCGCAGTGCCCGGCACGGGCGCAGTGCCCGGCACGGGCGCAGTGCCCGGCACGGGCGCAGTGCCC
>NZ_JBFADM010000034.1:0-9612 GCF_040641355.1 Streptomyces sp. NPDC020996 | reverse complement strand
CGGCCGGCTGGACCGGGCGCGGCAGGCGCTCGGGGCCGGCCCGGCCCCGCGGACCGCGTGGGCACGCGGCGAGCCGGCGGCGCCGGGACCGCGGGCGCGCGCCGCCCGGTCCCATGGGCGGGGTGGTGGTCTCCGGTAGTTCGCCGCGCCGGCGCCCGGCACGGCGGCCGCTGCGGGGGCTGCCCCGCCCCCGGCGTGGCGGCGGGTGAGGGTGCGCGGGGAGACGCCCGCGTGCCGGGCCGGGGCGGTGAGGGTGAGCGGCTTGCCGAGGTCGCGCGTGGCCCAGCCGCGGGGGCCGCGCGAGCGGTGCCCGCCCGGGCGGCAGCGGGGTGTGGGTGGACCGGGTCTGCCCCCGGGGCGTACCGGCGCCATGCGGGCCGGCCGCGCGGCCTCCCGGCGACCGCGACGCCGTGGTCGCCGGGAGGCGGCTGAGCCCGGGGGCCGGTGCGGCGTTGCCGGCGGTGACCGGGACGCTCAGCTTCCGTCTCGCAGGTCGCGCGGCCAGTTGGGCCGGAACTCGATGTGGTCGTAGGTCACCACGCAGCCCTCCCCCATCGGCGACTGCGCCAGGAAGCCGACCAGGGCCGCGCCCGTCTCCTTCTCGCCGCCCAGCGTGAACAGCCGGACGAAGGTCCAGCGTTCGCCGTCGCGGGAGGCGTGGAAGGCGAGCGCGCGGCCGGTGCGGCTCACCCGGAGCCACACCGAACTGCCGTGCACGGTGAAGGAGTTCGCGTCGTCGGAGTGGCCGCGGGTGACCACCGTGCACACCGTGGGCACGTCCGGGGAGTACTCCAGGCAGAGCTTGGCCCAGGCCCGTTCGCCGACGTGGACGTAGAGCGCTCCCGCGTCGAAGGCGCCGGCGAAGCCGACCGTGACCCGCGCGATCAGCTGGAAGTCGCCCTCCGGCGCCCCGAGCAGCCGGGGCGCGTCGGAGGCGGGGTCCAGCGCCTCGCCGGTGGGCGGTACGAACCGGTCCTGCCGGGCGCCGGCCCAGCCGGTGAGGATCCCGTCCTCGTAGGACCAGTGGCCGTCGGGGCCGTAGGTGCGCAGCGGGAAGGGCAGGGGCGGCAGTTCGACGTCCATCCGGCGAGTGTGCCAGGCGGGTGACGGCGCGGGCCCGGCGGGGGTGCTCAGTGCTCGAGGCGGCCGTTGAAGCGGCGGGGCAGGCCCAGCGGGTTGTCGTCCCGCAGCTCCGGCGGCAGCAGCGCCTCGGGAGCGCCCTGGTAGGCCACCGGCCGCATCCACCGCTCGATGGCCGTGCCGCCCACGGACGTCGACGTGGAGGTCGTCGCCGGGTAGGGGCCGCCGTGGTGCTGGGCCGGGGCGACCGCGACTCCGGTCGGCCATCCGTTGACCAGCACCCGGCCCGCGATCGGCGTCAGCTCCGCCAGGATCTCCGCGCCGCGTCCCTCGCCCGCGGCCTCCTCCGCGGACAGGTGGACGGTGGCGGTGAGGTTGCCGGGCAGCCGCGACAGCACCTCGCGCACGTCGGCCTCGTCCTCGTAGCGGGCCACCACGGTGACCGGTCCGAAGCACTCCTCCAGGAGCACGTCGTAGGCGCCCTCCTCGGCCAGCTTGTCCGCCGACACCACCAGGAAGCCCGCGCTCACGGTGTGCTCGCCGCCCGCGCCGGGCGTCACCGGGGACTCCACCTCGGGCAGCGCGCTGCGCTCGGCGATGCCGGCGAGGAAGTTGTCCCGCATCCGGTGGTCGAGGAGGACGCCGGCGTCGGTGTCGCTCACGGCGTCGGTGAGCGACTTCAGGAAACGGTCGCCCGCCGCGCCGGACGGCGCCAGCACCAGGCCCGGCTTGACGCAGAACTGCCCGACGCCGAGCGTCATCGACCCGGCGAGGCCCGCGCCGATGGCCTCCGCCCGCTCGGCCGCGGCGGCCTCGGTGACGACGACCGGGTTCAGCGAGCCCAGCTCGCCGTGGAACGGGATCGGCACCGGCCGCGCCGCCGCCGCGTCGAACAGCGCCCGGCCGCCCCGGACGGAGCCGGTGAAGCCCGCGGCGGCCACCAGCGGGTGCTTGACCAGCTCGACGCCCGCCTCGAAGCCGTGCACCAGGCCGAGCACCCCGTCCGGGATGCCGTGCGCGGCGGCCGCCCGGCGCAGCACCTTGGCGACCAGCTCGGACAGGGCGGGGTGGTCGGGGTGGGCCTTGACGACGACCGGGCAGCCGGCCGCGAGGGCGCTCGCGGTGTCGCCGCCGGCGACGGAGAAGGCGAAGGGGAAGTTGGACGCGGAGTAGACCGCGACGACGCCGAGCGGCACCTTGTAGCGGCGCAGGTCGGGGATCGGCGGGGTGGCGGTGTCGTCGGGGTGGTTGATGATCACGTCGAGGAAGGCGCCCTCGTCGACGATGTCCGCGAAGGCCCGCAGCTGGTAGCAGGTGCGGGCGAGTTCGCCGGTGAGCCGGACCGGGCCGAGCGCGCTCTCCGCGTCGGCGGTCTCCACCAGCCCGTCCTTGGCCGCCTCCAGCTGCTCGGCGGCGGTGCGCAGGAAGGCGGAGCGCACGGCTCGGTCGGCGAGGGCCCCGCGGGCGGCGTGCGCGGCGCGGACGGCGGCGTCCACCTCCTGGGCTGTGGCCTCCACCGCAACCTGCTCGCGCTGCTTCCCGGTACGGGGGTCGACACTCCAGACTGGTGCTGCTGCCACCGCGGTCCCTCCACGTATCTCCTGCGCCGTATCGCCGCAGTTTCTGGGTCATCCACCAGGGTGTTCGATATGCTGAACGGTGTCTCTGATGATGAATAGCTGTTGGAGACTATAGCTTCACAGTTCCGTCCGACGAAGGGGTAGAGGGCGATGGCGGCAGGCGAGACAGGCGGCGGATCGCAGGTCAAGTCCGCGGTGCGGACCGTTGAATTGCTCGAGTACTTCGCCGGCCGCCCCGGCATGCACTCCCTCGCCTCGGTCCAGGAGGCCGTCGGCTACCCCAAGTCCAGCCTGTACATGCTGCTGCGCACGCTCGTGGAGCTGGGCTGGGTGGAGACGGACGCGACGGGCACGCGGTACGGGATCGGGGTGCGGGCGCTGCTCGTCGGCACGTCGTACATCGACGGCGACGAGGTGGTCGCGGTGGCCCGGCCGACGCTGGACCGGCTGTCGGACGACACCACGGAGACCATCCACCTCGCCCGCCTGGACGGCACCAACGTCGTCTACCTCGCCACCCGCCAGTCGCAGCACTACCTGCGCCCCTTCACCCGGGTCGGCCGCCGGCTGCCCGCCCACTCCACCTCCCTCGGCAAGGCGCTGCTGAGCACGTACACCGACGAGCAGGTCCGCAAGCTGCTCCCGGAGACGCTGCCCGCCCTCACCGAGAACACCATCACGGACCGCGAGCAGCTCATCGAGGAGCTGCACCAGGTCCGCGAGCAGGGCTTCGCGGTGGACCGCGAGGAGAACACGCTGGGGCTGCGCTGCTTCGGCGTGGCGATCCCGTACCGCACGCCGGCCCGGGACGCGATCAGCTGCTCGGTGCCGGTGGCGCGGCTGACCCCCGCGCACGAGCAGATGGTGAAGGACGCGCTGTTCGACGCGCGCGACCGGCTGACCCTGGCGACCCGGAGGCTTTGAGGGATGGACGTCGTACTGCGCGAGGTGCACGACAGCGACCTGCCGGTGTTCTTCCGGCAGATGAACGATCCGGAGGCGCTGCGCATGGCGGCCTTCACCGCGGAGGACCCCGCCGACCGGGCCGCGTTCGACGACCGGTGGGAACGGATCCGGGCCTCGGACGCCGTCACGCGGACCGTCCTGGCCGACGGTGACGTGGTGGGCAGCGCGGCGGTGTACGGGGAGCCGGGCGAGCGCGAGGTGACGTACTGGGTGGACCGGGCCTACTGGGGGCGGGGCGTGGCCACGGCAGCGCTGCGCGCACTGCTGGCCGAGGTGCCCGAGCGCCCGCTGTACGCCCGCGCGGCGGCGGACAACACCGGCTCGCGGCGGGTGCTGGAGAAGTGCGGCTTTCGCGAGACGGCCCGGGCGACCGGGTACGCGCCGGCCCGCGGCGAGGCGATCGACGAGGTCGTGCTGACCCTGCCGGGGTGAGCACCGCCCGGCCCGCGCCGGCCCCGGCGTTCACGGACGCCGGGGCGGCGGACGTCACTTCACGCCGAGGATCTGCTCCACCGGATCGATCGCGAAGTACACCAGGAACAGCGCCGAGACGCCCCACAGCAGCGGGTGCACCTCCCTGGCCTTGCCGAGGACCGACTTGATGACGACGTAGGCGAGGAAGCCCGCTCCGATGCCGTCGGTGATCGAGTACGTGAACGGCATCGCGGCGATGGTGAGGAACGCCGGGATGGCGATCTCGTACCTGTCCCACTCGATGTGCTTGACGTGGGTCATCATCAGGAAGCCCACCGCGATCAGGGCGGGCGCCGCCGCTTGGAGCGGGACGATGGTCAGCAGCGGGGTGAGGAACAGCGCCAGCCCGAACAGGCCGCCGGTGACCAGGTTGGCGAGCCCGGTGCGCGCGCCCTCGCCGACCCCGGCCGCCGACTCGATGTAGGCGGTGTTGGAGGAGGCCGAGCCCATGCCGCCGGCGACCGCGGCGGCGCCGTCGATGAACAGCACGCGGCCGATCCCGGGCACCTGGCCCCGGTCGTCGAGGAGTCCGGCCTCGGCGCTGATGCCGACGATGGTGCCCATGGCGTCGAAGAAGTCCGACAGGACCAGGGTGAAGACCAGCAGCACGGCGGTGAGGACGCCGGCCTGCGCGAAGCCGCCGAACAGGCTGAAGTGGCCGACGAGTCCGAAGTCGGGGGCGGCGACGATGTCGTCCGGGACCTTGGGCGTGGTCAGGCCCCAGCTCTTGATGTCGGCGACGGCGTCGATGACGATCGCGACGACCGTCATGGTGACGATGCTGATCAGGATCGCGCCCTTCACCTTGCGGGCGAGCAGCGCGACGGTGAGCAGCACGCCGAGGCAGAACACCAGCACCGGCCAGCCGGTGAGCCGGCCGACCGCGCCCAGCTGCACCGGCACGGTGGTGTTCGCGGCGTCCGGGATGCGGCTGACGAACCCGGCGTCGACGAAGCCGATGAAGGCGATGAACAGGCCGATGCCGACGCCGATGGCCTGCTTGAGCTGCTGCGGGATGGCGTTCATGATGGCCTCGCGCAGGCCGGTGAGCACCAGCACGCAGATCAGCACGCCCTCCAGGACCACCAGGCCCATCGCGTCGTCCCAGCTCATCAGCGGGGCCAGCTGGAAGGCGACGACGGCGTTGAGGCCGAGCCCGGCGGCGATGGCGAGCGGGAGGTTGCCGCCGACGCCCATGATCACCGTCATCACACAGGCCACCAGGGCGGTGGCGGTGACGAGTTGGCCGGTGTCGAGCGAGTGGCCGAACTTGTCCTTGGCGCTGCCCAGGATGATGGGATTCAGGACAAGGATGTAGGCCATGGTGAAGAACGTGGCGAAGCCGCCGCGTATCTCCCGGCCGAAGGTGGACCCCCGTTCGGAGATCTTGAAGAACCGGTCCAGCCCGTTCGCCGGGGGTGGCGCGGCGTCGGACCGGTCGGCCGCCTTCTGTGTCTCGGACATGCGGGTGCTCCCTGCCTGCTGGTGATCGATGCGGATGCTGGCTGGATTGTTCCCGCGGTGAGGCGGTTTCAGGTTTTCACCGTGTTACGGAATCAGCCGGTCCGTCAGACTCTGTTCGAAGGCGCGTACGAGCGCCATGATCCGTCGCTGCTACGCTTCCGGATCTCACCGGGCCTTCCCCGGATCCACACACGTCTTTCGCAGGACACGCGCAGAGAGGTCGCCCGTGGGCACTGTCGTCGACGACGCAGCCTCGGTGGAGTTCCACGCCTTCTTCGAACGGCACTACGCCGAACTCGCCCGTCTCGCACATCTGCTGACCGGCGAGGCGGACGCCGCCGACGACCTGGCGGCGGACGCGCTGCTCGCGCTGTGGCACCGCTGGGACCGGGTCCGCGAGGCCGACCACCCGGTGGCCTACGCCCGCGGGGTGGTCGCCAACCTGGCGCGCACCCGCATCCGCAGCGCCGTCCGCGAACGCCGGCGGATCTCCCTGTTCTGGTCGCAGCGCGAGGAGAAGACGGAGAACCCCGACGTGGCGGGCGTGGTCGACGTGCAGGAGGCCCTGCGCAGGCTGCCGTTCCGCAAACGGGCGTGCGTGGTGCTGCGGCACGCGTTCGACCTGTCGGAGAAGGACACCGCTCTCGCCCTGGGAGTGTCCGTGGGTACCGTGAAGAGCCAGACGTCCAAGGGCATGGCCGAACTGCAGAAGCTGCTCGGCTCCCGGGGCGATCCACAGAAGGTGCACGCGGCGATGGTGCGCGGCGGCGAGAGCGGAGGAAGGACCCGATGAGGCAGCAGGACGTGCACCAGGAGCTGCGCGCCCGGCTGCACGAGGCGGCCGAGGCGCACCAGCCGGACCGGGCCCGCATCCTGGCCCGCGTCGAGCGGGGCATGAGCGAGCACGGCCGCACCGGCCACCGGGCGGTCCGGCCGCCGGTGTGGAGCTGGGCGCGCGTGGTGGGCGCCACCGCCGCGGTCGCGGGCATGCTCGCGGTCGGCGGCTACGCGGTGGCGTCCGCCGTGAAGGACGACACGCCCGCGCCGCCGCAGTCGGTCGCCGTCTCGCCGACCCCGACCCCGTCGCCCGACGCGACGAGCCGCGCGCCGCTGCCGCCCGTGGACCCGACGCCGAGCGGGGCGCCGCCGTCCCGCCCGCCGAGCGCGTCCCCCTCCGGCAGGCCCTCCGCGTCCGCCTCCGCGCTGCCGTCCGCCGACGCCGAGTCGGACGGCCCGCTGTGGTCCGACGGCTCGGTGGACCCGCACAGCAACGACTTCTGGGCGCAGAGCGATGTCACCCTGAAGACCACCCGGGAACTGACCGCGCTCACCGTGCAGTTGAAGGTCGCGCAGACCGGCGGGGTGTCCTCGGCGGGCGCCTGGCGGTCCCTGCCGGAGCAGGACTTCACCCTCACCGTCGACGAGCGGGGCGGCTTCCTCGTCTACACCTGGGTGCTCAAGGAGGGCCGTACGGTCCCCAAGGGCGAGTGGGTGTTCGCCGGGCAGTACGACCACGCGCGCGGCGGCCGGGACGCCAAGGACGACCGGTACACGATCCGGGGCACGGCCGACGGCCGGCAGCGCACGGTGGGCGGCGGCTTCGCGGCCCACACGGACGGCGCGGGCGACTCGTAGAAAAATCTTCCCGACGCGGCAACCCTTTCCGCGTGGGCGGCGACCAGGAAGCGCAAGGTCCCCCTCTCACGCAAGGATTGGCATGACTGCACGAGCAGAACAGCGCGTCCGCCACCGCCGCCGGGTCACCAGGCGGCGGGCCGTGATCAGCGGTGCCGCCGCGTTCGGCATCACGGGCGCGGCGATCGTCACCACGACGCTGCTGTCCTCCGCCGGCGCCGCGACCGCCTGGCCGACGGCCACCGGCAGCAAGGCCGTGTCCTCGACGATCGAGGTGTCGGGCACGTACGACGGCGCGCTGAAGAAGTTCTACGGTTCCGGTGCTCTCGGCACCTCCGGCCAGGACGAGGACCAGGGACCGATCTTCGAGCTCGCCGACGGCGCCACGCTGAAGAACGTCATCATCGGCACCCCGGCCGCGGACGGCGTCCACTGCCTGGGCAGCTGCACGCTGCAGAACGTGTGGTGGCTGGACGTCGGCGAGGACGCGGCCTCCTTCAAGGGCAAGTCGTCGTCGGCCGTCTACAAGGTGACCGGCGGCGGCGCGAAGAACGCCGACGACAAGGTGCTGCAGTTCAACGGCGCGGGCAAGCTGACCGTGACCGGCTTCCAGGTGGAGAACTTCGGCAAGCTGGTGCGTTCCTGCGGCAACTGCAAGACGCAGTACAAGCGGACCGTCGTGCTGAGCGACATCGACGTCACCGCGCCCGGCAAGGCGATCGTCGGCGTCAACTCCAACTACGGCGACACCGCCACGCTGTCGAAGATCCGCGTCCACGGCGACAGCAAGAAGAAGATCAAGACCTGCGTCCGCTTCAAGGGCAACAACACCGGCAAGGAGCCGACCGAGCTCGGCACCGGCGCGGACGGGACGACGTGCAAGTTCTCGTCGTCCGACATCACATACGACTGATCGGGGACAACCACACGCCCGTTTCGGACGTCTCTTCCAGTGTGGTGCCGCATGGACCTGCCGGCCTGAGCCCCCCTCGGCCGGCGGAAGGAACGCCCCGCCGGTGACGACCGGCGGGGCGTTCGCCTGTCGGCGCCCGGCCGCGGGCGGTCAGTCCATGGTCGCGCCGATCGTGGCGGACCCGGTCGTCAGGAAGGCGGTCGCCGGCAGCGACCCGTCCGATGCCCGGGCGCCGTAGGCGGTCGTCGCGTCCGTCGACCTGAACGGCGGGGTGGCCACCCCGCTGTCCCAGTTGTTCGCCGCGGACGCCGTCGACGGGCCCAGCTTCGCCGGGCCGCCCTTGTCGCCCACCGCCAGGTTCCGGGCGAGCCGCGCCTTGCCCGTGGCGAACCAGAAGCCGGCCCCGGCGTTGGCGTAGGCGGTGTTGCGGTTCAGCGCGATCGCGCCGGTGTTGGAGTTCTCGGTGAAGCCGTTGCCGGTGTTGTCCCAGGCTGCGTCGTCGTTGACGACGTGCGCGACCGCGACGCCCCCGCCGCCCAGCTTGAAACCGTTGCCGTTGCCCTCGAAGGCGGGGTCGTTCCAGCGGTTCCTGCCGTTGCCGAAGGCCCAGGAGTGCTCGATGGTGACCGGCGAGGAGAACTGCCAGAGGTCGAGCCCGTCGTCGGAGTTGCCGGACAGGCGGGCGCCGGTGATCCTGTTGCCGGTGCCCGAGCCGAACTTGACGGCGATCCCGTCGGCGTTCCGGCCGTGGCCGGCGGCGTCGTAGTTGCCGTGACTGTCCAGGTTCCGCACGAGGTTGTCCACCGTGCCGTCCCCGCGCAGCGTGAACCCGGAGTCGCCGTTGTCCGCGGTGACGAGGTCGTCGAAGATCCCGCCGGTGGAGGAGGTGACGACGAAGCCCTGGGCCGGGGAGTTCTGGAAGGTGAGGTTCCGCACGGTCCAGTAGCTGCCGTGGACGGCGGCGAGCCAGGACCCGTCGGGCAGCCTGGAGCCGTCGATCTTCACCTTCTCGCCGCCGTACGCCTTCAGCGTGATCCGGTTCGACGGGGTGCCGCCGGCCGTGGACTTGAGGGTGGCCGTCGGGTAGTACGTGCCGGCGCGCACCTGGATGACGGTGCCGGCGGCCGCGTTCCTGACCGCCGACTCCAGCTGGGCGGTGGTGGACACGGTGACCGTCCTGGTGGCGGCCTGGGCGCCGCCGCCCGACAGGCCGAGGTGGACGCCGCCGGCTCCCGCGGCGAGGGCCACCGTCGCCGCGATCGAGAGGGTGCGCGTCCTGCGGTGGCGTCCGGTGCTGTGACGCACTGGGCGCTCCTTTCCTTGGGGGAGGTTACGCGTCCCAGTCGCCGCCGTGGCCGCGGGAGGTTGCCGGGGCCGTCCGTGGACGTACGGCGGGGCCGGTCCGCACCGGTCTCGGCGTGAACTCCGTCGTCGCGCTCCAGCTCGCCCCGCGGATGTCGTGGCCGGACGCGATGGGCATGGTCGTGCTGGCGGGCTTCG
>NZ_JBFADM010000033.1:0-89038 GCF_040641355.1 Streptomyces sp. NPDC020996 | reverse complement strand
GGACGGCACCGAGCGGCTGTGGTTCCTGATCCTGCCCTCGGCGCTGCCCCGGATCTTCGCCGGGCTCCGGCGCCGGGTGCGGGTCGGCGGCCCTGGTCAGGAGTTCGTCACGGCTGATCGCCCCGGTCCGGGTGGCCGGCACCGTGCAGGCGTGTGCGCCGGCCACCGCGCCGTACAGGGCGCAGCGCCGCGGCGGCTCGCCGCGCAGGTGGCCGAAGAGGAACGCGGCGGCGAAGGCGTCGCCCGCGCCGTTGGAGTCCACCACTGCGGCGGGCGGCGCGACGGCCGGTACGCGGGTCAGCTCCCCGTCCACGAGCAGGTGGGCGCCCTCGGCGCCGGCCGTGGCGACGACGACCCGGGCCCGGCCCCGCTCCGCGATGCGGCGCATCGTCCGCTCCGGGTCGCCGAGCCCGGCGGCGGACAGGAAGACCAGGTCCGCCTGGTGGGCGAACGGCTCGTGGTACGGGTTCTCGCCGTCCCAGTCGTGCAGGTCGGTGGAGACGGTCACCCCGCACTCGCGCAGCAGCGGCAGGGCGTGTGCGCAGGGGTGGGTGATCGTGACGTGGGCGTGGCGGCTCGCGCCGGCCAGGGCGCGCAGCTCCGGCTCCGGGAACCGGTCGTCGGGGTGCTGACGGGTCCCGTCGTACAGCGACAGGCGCCGGCCGTCGGGGCCGACGAGGTTGACCGCGCGTTTGGTCCCGGCGGGCTGCGGGACCGCGGTCAGCGGGACGCCCCGCTCCTCGTGCAGCGCGCGGACCAGGTCGCCCTCGGGGTCGTCGCCCAGCCAGTCGAGGTGGTGGGTGCGCAGGCCGAGCGCGGCCAGGCCCAGGGCGACGAAGTCGCCGGTCTGCCCCGCGCGGGTGTGGATGCCGGAGCCGATCAGGTAGCTGTCGGCGTACGGGAGCGGCAGCGTCGGCACGCGGATCACGGTGTCCACGCCCGCGCCGCCCAGGACGAGCACGTCGATGTCCCGGCTCACGCGGCCCCGCCCCCTGCGCAGCTGATCTCTGCCATGGGCCCACCCTAGGGCCTGCCGGTGACCGGTGACCGGCAGAAGGCAGGAGACCGGCCGCGCCCGGCCGGTTCGGTACCGGCGCGGTCCGCGAGGTTTCGCAGTACTGGTGTGACAGCGATACTGCTGCACATGACGACCGACGCCGAGGAGCCGACGCTCACGATCGACGAGCTGGCCGCGCGGGCCGGGATCACGGTCCGCACGGTCCGGTTCTACAGCACCAAGGGGCTGCTGCCTCCGCCGGTGATCGGTCCTCGGCGGGTGGGCCGCTACGGGCCGCGGCACGTGGCCCGGCTGGCGCTCATCGAGGAGCTGCAGCGCCAGGGCATGACGCTGGCCGCGATCGAGCGCTACATGGGGCAGCTGCCGCCGGACCTGAGCCACCGGGACCTGGCCATCCACCGGGCGGTGGTGGCCTCCTGGGCGCCGGACGCGGTGGAGACGCTGACCCCCGAGGAGCTGCGGCGCCGGGCGGGGCGGCCGCTGGACGAGGACGACATGGAGCGGCTGGCGGCCATGAACGTCGTCCGGCCCGACGGGGACGGCTACCGCGTCGACTGCGGTCAGCTCCGGCTCGCCGTGGAGCTGCTGGACGTGCCGCTGTCCCACGACGCCATCCTCGCGGCCCGGTCGGTGCTGGTGGAGCACTCGCGGGCGGCCGCGCGCGAGCTGTCGCGGCTGTTCCGGGGAGAGGTCTCCGAGCGGGACCAGCAGGACGTGAGGACGCTCTCCGCGCACATGCAGCCGCTGGTGGTGCAGGCCCTCCTGACGACGTTCCAGCGGTCGTTGAAGGAGGAACTGCACCAGTGGCTGTCCGAGCCGCGGGAGGGCCGGCCCCTCTGAGCCGGCGCTCAGCAGCGCGGAACGGGTTTGCCGTAGGTCATGGTGCTGGGGGTCGCCACGTAGTGGTCGGAGACGTAGTGGCCGTTGTCCAGGCGGTCCCAGATGTTCGTGGTGCCGACGGTCGAGCCGGTGCGCCGGCAGGTGACCCAGGCCAGGGCGCCGCCCGGTGAGGTGCCGACGGCCGGGTAGCCGGTGCCGGGGCCGCTGCGTTCGGTCAGTCCGGCCGGGGCCGTCACCTGGTACGGGTAGGCGCAGCGCGGCAGCGGCGGGCTGTAGCCGGTGCCGGAGGGGGTGCTGACGTAGCGGTCGGAGACGTAGGCGCCGTTGGCCAGCCGGTCCCAGACGGACGTGGTGCCGACCTTGGTGCCGGGTGCCTGGCAGACCACCTTCAGGGTGGCGCCCGGCGCGTACGTCGCGGCGACCGGATAGCTGGGCGCGGGGCCGGTGCGGGCGTTGAGCGTGGTGGTGCCGGTGACCTGGTAGGGCAGGGCGACGGTGGCGACGGGCGCGTCGAGGCGGTCGGTGTCGATGTTCAGGGTGACACCGCCGTACGTCTCGTCGTGGCCGCCGCGGAACTGCTTGGCGCGCTGGTGCACGGCCCATTCGGCGTCGGCGACGCCGGACCAGCCCTTGAGGGAGTCGACGCCGTCGTAGCGGGCGATCCACAGGGCGTCCGGCCGCGCGTACGCGGTGGAGGTGTACGCGTCGGCGAGCTGCTTGGCGCCGAGGTTGAGGTTCATGTAGACGCCGGAGACGTAGCCGACGCGGTGCAGTTCCCTGGTCCAGGAGGAGAGGTAGGACAGGACGGCGGTGCGGCAGGCGGTGTCGGTCTGGCTGTAGTGCTCGATGTCGTTGTACAGCGCGCTGCCGGGCAGCATGCCGAGCGCCTTGGCCGCGGTGACGGCCTCCTTGGCCGCGGCGGTGCCCTGGCCGCGGGCCGTCGCCGGGGTGGTGCTGATCTTGTCGTCGGTGGGGCGGGCCCCGCAGGGCGGCTGCAGGCCCTTGTGGACGGGCAGCAGCCGCCACTTCAGCCGGGCCGCGGAGGCCACCCAGGACGAGGTCAGCTCCGGCTGTGCGCAGGTGCGGTTGACGCCCGAGACGTAGACGCCGAGGGCGCGGTACGGGGAGGTGCTCCAGGCCTGCAGCGTCGTCAGCGGCGGGGCGGTGCAGGCGTCGAAGGCGAGGCCGGAGTAGCGGGTCGCGGTGGAGCCCGGCGGATAGGCGACGGAGGTGGCCGGTTCGGCGGCCGCGGGCGGCCCGAAGACCAGGACGGCGGTGCCGCCGAGGACCCAGGCGGACGAGACGGTGAGGAGTCTCCTCAGGACTGGCCGTGGCTGCGACATGACGCCCCCTGGCGGATTGGACGGGCTCCCGCATCCTCAGGGTGTGCGCGCCGCCCGCGCTCCGCCAGGGGCCGACCGGCCCTGCCGGCCCCGCCCGGCGCACGGCACGCCCCCGCCGCACCGGAGGTCCGGGCCGGCGGGGGCGGGGGCGTGGGACGGCCGGGGTGACCGCGGGCCGCCGGTCAGCGCGCGTCGGTGAAGGTCTCCCCCTTCTCCGCCTTCTCGACCAGCAGCGCCGGCGGGGTGAACCGGTCGCCGTAGCGCTCGGCGAGCTGACGGGCGCGGGCGACGAAGCCGGGCAGGCCGACACCTGCCCCGGCGCCGCCGTCGTAGCCGTTGATGTACTGCAGCACGCCGCCGGTCCAGCCGGGGAACCCGATGCCGAAGATCGAGCCGATGTTGGCGTCGGCGACGGAGGTCAGGACGCCCTCCTCCAGGAGCCGGACGGTGTCCAGCGCCTCGGAGAACAGCATGCGTTCCTGCATGTCCGCGAAGGGGATCCGGTGGCCGGGCTCGGTGAAGTGTTCGCGCAGGCCCGGCCACAGGCGCAGGCGCTTGCCGTCCTCCGCGTACTCGTAGAAGCCGGCGCCGCCGCTGCGGCCGGTGCGGCCGAACTCGTCGACCATGCGGTCGATGACGGCCTCGGCGGGGTGCGTGGGCCAGGTGCCGCCCGCCTCCTCGACGGCCCGCTTCGACTCGTTGCGGATCTTGCGCGGGAGGGTGAGCGTCAGGTCGTCCATCAGCGACAGGACCTTCGCGGGGTAGCCGGCCTGCGCCGCCGCCTGCTCGACCGACGCGGGCTCGATGCCCTCGCCGACCATCGCGACGCCCTCGTTGATGAAGTGGCCGATGACCCGTGAGGTGAAGAAGCCGCGGGAGTCGTTGACCACGATCGGCGTCTTCTTGATCTGCCGGACCAGGTCGAAGGCGCGCGCCAGCGCCTCCTCGCCGGTGCGCTCGCCCTTGATGATCTCGACCAGGGGCATCTTGTCGACGGGCGAGAAGAAGTGCAGTCCGATGAAGTCGGCCTGGCGTTCGACGCCTTCGGCGAGCGCGGTGATCGGCAGAGTGGAGGTGTTGGAGCACAGCAGCGCGTCCGGCTCGACGATGTGCTGGATCTCCTGGAACACCTTGTGCTTGAGCGCCGGGTCCTCGAAGACCGCCTCGATGACCGCGTCGCAGCCGGCCAGGTCCTGCGGGTCGGCCGTGGGCGTGATGCGGGCCAGCAGCGCGTCCGCCTTCTCCTGGGTGGTACGGCCGCGGGAGACGGCCTTGGCGCACAGCTTCTCGGAGTAGCCCTTGCCCTTGGCGGCCGCCTCCGCGGACACGTCCTTCAGGACGACCTCGATGCCCGCGCGGGCGCACGAGTAGGCGATGCCCGCGCCCATCATGCCCGCGCCGAGCACGGCGACCTTGCGGACCTGGCGGGGCTCGACGCCCTTCGGGCGGTTGGCGCCGGAGTTGACGGCCTGGAGGTCGAAGAAGAACGCCTGGATCATGTTCTTCGAGGTCTGCCCGGCGGCCAGCTCCACGAAGTAGCGGGCCTCGACGGCCTGGGCGGTCTCGAAGTCGACCTGGGAGCCCTCGACCGCCGCGGCGAGGATGTTGCGCGGCGCCGGGTAGGGGGCGCCGGCCGTCTGCTTGCGCAGGTTGGCCGGGAAGGCGGGCAGGTTGGCGGCGAACTTGGGGTTGGCGGGCGTGCCGCCGGGGATGCGGTAGCCGGGCTTGTCCCAGGGCTGCCGCGACTCGGGGTGGGCGTCGATGAACGCGCGGGCCTTGGCGAGGAGTTCGTCCGGGGTGGCGGCGACGTCGTCGACCAGGCCGCCCTCCAGCGCGCGCCGCGGGTCGTACTGGGTGCCCTGGAGCAGCACCTTCAGCAGCGCGTCGGCGATGCCGAGCAGGCGTACGGTGCGGACCACGCCACCGCCGCCGGGGAGCAGGCCGAGGGTGACCTCGGGCAGGCCGATCTTCGAGCCGGGGGCGTCCAGGGCGACGCGGTGGTGGCAGGCCAGGGCGATCTCGTAGCCGCCGCCCAGGGCCGCGCCGTTGATCGCCGCGACGACCGGCTTGCCGAGGGTCTCGATGCGGCGCAGGTTGCGCTTGATGGCCATGCCGCCGTCGAACAGCTCCTGCGCGGTGTCCGGGGTGACCCGGATGAGGTCGCGCAGGTCGCCGCCGGCGAAGAAGGTCTTCTTGGCGGAGGTGACGATCACGCCGCGGATGGCGTCCTGCTCCGCCTCCAGGCGGTCGGTGACCGCGGCGAGGGAGTCGCGGAACGCCTGGTTCATGGTGTTCGCGGACTGGTTGGGGTCGTCCAGGACGAGGGTGACGACGCCGGTGTCGTCCTGTTCCCAGCGGATGGTGGTGCTCTCGGTCATGAGGAGGTCTCCGTAGAAGTCGCGTGCGGGTCGCTGGGATTCAGATGCGCTCGACGATCGTCGCGATGCCCATGCCGCCGCCCACGCACAGCGTGGCGAGGCCGTAGCGCTTGTCCTGGCGCTCCAGTTCGTCGACGAGGGTGCCGAGGATCATCGCGCCGGTCGCGCCGAGGGGGTGGCCGAGCGCGATCGCGCCGCCGTTGACGTTGACCTTGTCCAGGGACAGGCCCATGTCCTTCACGAAGCGCAGGACGACCGCGGCGAAGGCCTCGTTGATCTCGACGAGGTCGATGTCGTCGATGGTCAGCCCGGCCTTGGCGAGGGCCTTGCGGGTGGCGGGCGCCGGGCCGGTGAGCATGATGGTGGGCTCGGAGCCGGAGACGGCGGCGGACACGATCCGCGCGCGGGGGGTGAGGCCGTAGCGCTCCCCCACCTCCTTGGAGCCGATCGCGACCAGCGAGGCGCCGTCGACGATGCCGGAGGAGTTGCCCGCGTGGTGGACGTGGTCGATCTTCTCGACCCAGTGGTACTTCTGCAGGGCGACGGCGTCGAAGCCGCCGAGTTCGCCGATGTCCGCGAAGGACGGCTTGAGCGCGGCGAGGGAGTCGGCGGTGGTGCCGGGGCGCGGGTGCTCGTCGTGGTCGAGGACGACCAGGCCGCTGCGGTCCTTCACCGGCACGACGGACCGGTCGAAGCGGCCCTCCTTCCACGCCGTGGCCGCCCGCTCCTGCGACAGCGCCGCGTACTCGTCGACGTCCCGGCGGGTGAAGCCCTCGATGGTGGCGATCAGGTCGGCGCCGATGCCCTGCGGCACGAAATTGGTGGCGATGTTGGTCATCGGGTCGTTGAACCAGGCGCCGCCGTCGGAGCCCATCGGCACCCGGGACATGGACTCGACGCCGCCCGCGAGGACGAGGTCCTCGAAGCCGGAGCGGACCTTGGCCGCGGCCATGTTGACGGCCTCCAGACCGGACGCGCAGAAGCGGTTCTCCTGTACGCCGGCGACGGTGTCCGGCAGTCCCGCGGCGATGGCGGCGATCCGCGGGAGCACGGAGCCCTGGTCGCCGAGCGGGCTGACCACGCCGAGGACGATGTCGTCGATCGCCGCCGGGTCGAGGCCGGGGAACCGGTCGCGGATCTCGTGGATGAGCCCGACGACGAGGTCGACGGGCTTGGTGCCGTGCAGGGCGCCGTTCGCCTTGCCGCGGCCGCGCGGGGTGCGGATCGCGTCGTACACGTACGCTTCGGTGCTCACGGGAAAGCCTTTCGGTGAGAGTCAGGCGAGCAGGGAACGGCCGATGATCTCTTTCATGATCTCGGTGGTCCCGCCGTAGATGGTCTGGATGCGGCCGTCGGTGAAGGCCCTGGCGACCGGGTATTCGGTCATGTAGCCGTAGCCGCCGTGCAGTTGCAGGCAGCGGTCGGCGACGCGCTTCTGCAGTTCGGTGGCCCACCACTTGGCCATGGAGGCGTGCACGGCGTCGAGTCCGCCGTCGGTGTGCTCCTCGATGCAGCGGTCGAGGAACGCGCGGGTGACGGCGCACTCGGTGGCCATCTCGGCGGTCTCGAAGCGTATGTGCTGCTTGGTGGCCAGCGGCCGGCCGAACGCCTCGCGCTCCTTGACGTACCGGACGGTGATCTCCAGCAGGTGCTCGGCGGCGGCGATCGCGGCGACGGCGATGCTCAGCCGCTCCTGGGCGAGGTTCGTCATCAGGTGCCCGAAGGCGCCGTTGAGCTCGCCCAGCAGGTTCTCCTTGGGCACCCGCACGTCGCGGAAGAACAGCTCGGCCGTGTCCTGCGCCTTCTGGCCGATCTTGTCGAGGTTGCGGCCGCGTTCGAAGCCGTCCGTGCCGCGCTCGACGACCAGCAGCGACAGCCCGTGCGCGCCGCCCTCGGGGGTGGTGCGGGCGACGACGATCACGAGATCGGCGAGGATGCCGTTGGAGATGAAGGTCTTGGAGCCGTTGAGCAGCCAGTGGTCGCCGCGGTCCTCGGCGCGGGTCTGGATGCCCTGCAGGTCGGACCCGGCGCCGGGCTCGGTCATGGCGATGGCGGTGATCAGCGAGCCGTCGCAGAAGCCGGGCAGCCAGCGGCGCTTCTGCTCCTCGGTGGCCAGGCCGGTCAGGTACGGGCCGATGATGTCGTTGTGCAGGCCCAGGGCGAGTCCGGGGGTGCCGGCGCGGGTGAACTCCTCGGCCAGGACGGCGCTGTAGCGGAAGTCGTCGGTGCCGCCGCCGCCGTACTCCTCGGGCACGGCGAGCCCGAGCAGACCCTGTTTGCCGGCCGCCAGCCAGGCGTCGCGGGAGACGATGCCGTCCTTCTCCCACTGTTCGTAGTGCGGCAGCACCTCCCTGGCGAGGAAGGCGCGCACGGTCTCGCGGAACGCGTCGTGCTCGGGGGCGAAGATCTGCCGCTTCATGCGAGGTCCTTCGTCGGGTGGTCGGACACCAGGTCGGGTACGTCCCAGTCGCGTGCCACGTCGGCGGTGTCGGCGCCGGGCAGCGCGGGTGGGCGGCGGACGGAGGCGGGGGTCGCGGAGAACCGGGGCGCGGGTGCGGGCTGGGTGATGCCGCCGTGGTCGGTGAAGGTGCCGCGGGCGGCCAGGTGGGGGTGATGCGGGGCCTCGGTCAGGGACAGCACCGGGGCGACGCACGCGTCGGTGCCGTCGAAACGGGCCGTCCACTCGTCCCGGGTGCGGGACATGAAGCGGGCGGCGACCGCCTCGCGCAGTTCGCCCCAGCGAGTGACGTCGGTACGGGCGTCCGCCTGGTCCGGCAGGCCGAGGAGGGTCGTGAACCGCTCGTAGAACTGCGGCTCCAGGGCGCCGACCGCCATGTACTTCCCGTCGGCCGTCTCGTAGGTGCCGTAGTAGGGGCAGCCGCCGTCGAGGAGGTTGGCGCCGCGCCGGTCCTGCCAGGCGCCCGCGGCGAGCATGCCGTGGATCATCGCGGAGAGGTGGGAGGCGCCGTCGACGATGGCGGCGTCGACGACCTGCCCGGTGCCCGTCGCGCGGGCGTGGTGCAGCGCGGCGAGGACGCCGACGACGAGGTAGAGCGAGCCGCCCGCGTAGTCGCCGAGCAGGTTGGCGGGGGCGGCCGGGGGCGCGTCGGGGGCGCCGGTCAGGCCGAGGGTGCCGGTGACGGCGATGTAGGCGATGTCGTGCCCCGCGCGGTCGGCGAGCGGTCCGTCCTGGCCCCAGCCGGTCATCCGGCCGTAGACCAGCTTCGGGTTGCGGGCGTGGCAGGCGTCGGGGCCGACGCCGAGGCGTTCGGCGACGCCGGGCCGGAAGCCCTCGATCAGGATGTCGGCGCGGGCGGCGAGGCCGAGGACGCGGGCGGCGCCGTCCGCGGACTTCAGGTCGACGATCACCGAGCGCTTGTTGCGGTTGGTCACGTCGCGGGCCGGGTCGATGCCGAGCGCGGCGCCGCCGGGGCGGTCCACCCGGACGACGTCGGCGCCGAGGTCGGCCAGCAGCATGGCGGCGAACGGGCCGGGCCCGATGCCGGCCAGTTCCACGACGCGCACGCCGGTGAGCGGGCCTCGCCCGGGCGTTCCTGCCGCTGTCATCCGGCCCCCTGCGCTGTGACTCCGGCGGCCGCCGTACCGCGACCCCGGTCTGTGTGACACGAACCCTGTGTGACACAAACGATGTAACACCGGTGATGCTATGAACGCGCCGCACTCCGCACAAGACCTGGACGAGCAAGCGCTTAGACGATTACTCGCCAGGCCCCTGCTGCTCACGCTAGCCTCAGCGGCCGACGACGGCGCGCACTGCGGACCCGAGGGGTGTCATGAACAGGCTGAACCGGGCGGACCGGACCGACCGCCCGTACGACATCGTGCTCTTCGGAGCCACGGGTTTCGTCGGGGCGCTCACCGCGGAGTACCTGGCCGCGCACGCCCCGGACGGGCTGCGCTGGGCCATCGCCGGCCGCAGCGACCTGAAGCTGCGGCGGCTGCGGGACCGGCTGCCGACGGGGAACCCGATCGGCGTGCTGCGGGCGGACGTGTCCGACCCGGCCTCGTTGCGCACGCTCGCCGGGCAGGCGCGGGTGGTGGCGACGACCGTGGGACCGTACGTGACGTACGGGGAGGAACTCGTCGCCGCGTGCGCCGACGCCGGAACGGACTGTCTCGACCTCACCGGCGAGCCCGAGTTCGTGGACCGGGTCTACGTGCGCCACGACGCACGCGCCCGGGAGACCGGCGCGCGGCTGCTGCACGCCTGCGGGTTCGACTCCGTGCCGCACGATCTCGGCGTGTACTTCACCGTCCAGCAGCTGCCGGAGGGCGTGCCGCTGTCCGTAGAGGGGTTCGTGACCGCGGACGCCGCCTTCTCCGGCGGCACGTTCGCCTCGGCGCTCAACCAGTTCGCGCGGGTGCGGCCGATGCTGGCCGCCGAACGCGACCGCCGGCACCACGAGCCCCGCCTGGTGGGCCGCCGGGCGATCACCTCGCCCGGCGCCCCGCGGTTCGCCAAGGAGGTCGGCGCGTGGGCGCTGCCGCTGCCGACCATCGACCCGCAGATCATCCGCCGGTCCGCGCGCGCCCTGGAGCGCTACGGCCCCGACTTCCGCTACCGGCACTACGCGGCCGTACGGCGGCTTCCCGTGGCGCTGGGCGGGGTCGCGGCCGTGGGCGGGCTCGTCGCGGCGGCCCAGCTGCCGCCCGTCCGGCGCCGGCTGTCGGACCGGCTCAAGCCCGGTGACGGACCGAGCGAGCAGAAGCGGGCCGCGAGCTGGTTCCGCGTCCGGTTCGTCGGCGAGGGCGGCGGCCGACGCGTGTTCACGGAGGTCGCGGGCGGCGATCCCGGGTACGACGAGACGGCCAAGATGTTCGCCGAGTCGGCGCTGTCGCTGGCCCTCGACGACCTCCCGGCGACGGCCGGCCAGGTCACCACGGCGGTCGCCATGGGCGACGCCCTCACCGAGCGGCTGCGCAAGGCGGGAATCGTCTTCCGGGTGGCGGCAAGCCGGTGAGCCTCCGGCTGCGGGACCGGTGAGGTTCGGGGGGCGGCGGGCCGGTGAGCCTCGGGGGCGGCGGGCCGGTGAGCCTCGGGGGGCGGCCGGCCAGCGGCGGCTGCGATCGGTGAGCTTCCAGGGGCGGCGAGCCCGCGAGCCGGTCGCGGCGAGCCCGCGAGCTTCCGGGGCTGCGGGCCCGCGAGCTTCCGGGGCTGCGGGCCGGCGAGCCACCGGCGGCTCCAAGTCGGTAAGCCACCGGCAGCCGCGAGCCGATGAGCTTCCGCCGACGGCGGCCGGCGGCGGGCCGGCGGCGGCATCAAGCCGGTAACGCCCCGACCGCTGCAAGCCCGTAAGCACCCCGCCCCGGGGCCGGCCCCCGCCGCTGCAAGCCAGTGAGCTTCCGGTGCTTCCGGCGGCGGCAGAGCAGTGAGCCACCGGCGGCCGCGCGCCGGTGGCTTCCACGGGCGGCGAGCCCGGGAGCCGGTCGGGAACGCCGGGGAGCCGTCTTCGTGAGGCCGCGGGAGTGGCGGGCCGCTACAGCGACCAGCCCGCGACGGTGTAGATCATCCCGCATATCCAGCCCAGTCCCGCCAGCACGGCGAGGACCAGGGCTGCCGTCACGGCACGCTCGACGGGGCGGCCGGGGTCGGACAGGGGCTTGGGGGCGCGGTGCGTGGTCATGCCGCACAGCCTGCCGCCCGGGCCGGCCGCGCCACATCCGTACGGCTACTCAGACCCGGCACGCGGTACTCAGACCCGGCACGCGGTACTCAGACCCGGCACGCGGTACTCAGCCGCGGCACGCGGCACTCTGGACTCAGGCAGGTGGCGTCCCGCCGAGCGCGCCCGCGATCCGGGCCCGTACGGCCGGGTCGTCCGTGGCGGTGGCGAGCCGCCAGGCGAGGAGGCCCATCTGCCATCCCGCGTGGTGGTCGAAGTACGGAGGGGGCCCGGCCACGTTGTGAGCGACCTTGGCGACCAGCTCCGCGAGGCGGGACAGGACGCGCTGCTCGTGGGTGAGCCGCTCGCCTGCCGCGGCCAGGCCCCCGCGGATCAGCTCGAACTCCTCGCGTCCCCGGCTCCACCGGTCGCGGGCGAGTTCCACGGCGGCCGCCACCCCGGGCGCCGGGCCCGTCCCGCGCGCCGCCGCCTCGAACACCCGGCCCGCCCAGGACACCGGGTCGGGCCGGCGTTCGGACAGGGTGCGCCCTCAGGACCGGGCCGGGTCTGCCGGCGCACGGTCGGTGACGGGCGGGGGCGGTTCCGGCGGCGCGGCCTCCCGCAGCGCCTTCCGGCACAGCGCGTCCGCCCTGCGGGTCGTCTCCGGCAGGCGGTAGCGCGGTGTCAGGGCCAGGGTGTGGGCGCAGGCGTTGTCCAGGCTCGTGCGGTGGCCGACGGAGACGAAGACCGGCTTGACGGCGTGCCGGGTGCGCAGGGCGCGGCCGACCTCCTCGCTGCCGTCGAGCAGCGGGGAGGCGTCTCCGCGCCGCGCGCCCGGGTCGTCGTAGGTGAAGGCGAACGGGTTCTTGGCGACGCCGACGGTGGGCAGACCCGTCAGGACGCCGAGGTGGCTGGCGAGGCCGAAGCGGCGCGGGTGGGCGAGGCCGTAGCCGTCGCAGACGACCAGGCCCGGCTCGCGGGGCAGGGCATCCAGGGCGGCGAGGACCGTGGGGATCTCGCGGAAGGCGAGCAGGCCGGGGACGTACGGGAAGGAGATCCGCCCCACGGCCGTGGCCTCGGCGACGACCTCCAGGGTCGCCGCGTCCAGGGTGACGGCCGCCGCCGCGACGACGTCCCGTTCGTCGTCGTAGGCCACGTCGACGCCGGTGACCAGACCCGTTCCGGGCGGGGGGCCGGGCTCGCCGCGGACCAACCGGGCCCGCAGCTCGTCCTGGACCGCACGCGCCTGCGCCTCTGTCGCGGGCCAGCCCGCGGGGATGCTCACCGTCATGATGCGCACGAGCCTACGGGGCGGCGCACCGAGCGCGTAGGCTCCTGATCATGTTCGTGATGGAGCTGACCTACACCGCCCCGCTGGAGGCCGTCGACGCGGAGCTGGAAGCGCACCGGGCGTGGCTGGACGTGCACTTCGCGAAGGGCGTCTTCCTCGCCGCGGGCGTCAAGAAGCCTCGCGAGGGCGGCGTGATCCTCGCGGTCGCCGACGACCGGGCGCACGCCGAGGAGACCGCGGCGGGTGACCCCTTCGTCACCGCCGGGGTGTGCGAGTACCGCATCACCGAGTTCGTCGCCGCCCGGACGGCGCCGGCGCTGGAGCAGTACCGGCAGCCGCCCGTCTGAGCCGGACCGCGGGTCAGCCCTTGTCCTCGAGGGCGCGCTGCAGCTGACTCTTGTTCATGTCGGAACGTCCGTGGACGCCACGGCGCTTGGCCTCCTCGTACAGCTGGTCGTAGGTCGGCCCCTGCGATCCCTTGCCCGACCGCTGGCCGCCCCGCTGACCGGACGACTTGTCCTGGGTCGAGGTGCGGCCGGCCGTCTTGGACTCGCCGGAGCGCGCCCGTTCCTTGTTGACCGTCCGGGCCGCGATCTCCTTGGCTCGCCCGGTGCTCTCGCCGCGGTCCTCGGCGCTCTTCTTGATGTGCTCGTACTGGCGTTCCCGCTTGGGACTCGAACCGCTCGGCATGTCGGGTCACTCCTTTCGCCGGGAGCGACCGGGTACCCACCTCGCGGCCGATGCCTCACGTTCGGGGGCGCCGTCACTCGACCGGCCTCGGAGGGCGCATTCGCACGTCGGCGCCCGGAAGGTGGGCCGGGTCACTTCCATGCATGAAGGCGGTGACAGAGGTCACTGGCTTTCCGTGCGCACTGAATGGACGATTCCGTCGTCTCTCTCAGTGCCCGGCCTCGTCCGACCCCCGAAGTTCGTTTCGCCGTCACAAGGGAGCAAGGCGTTGACCACCGTCATCGAGCAGCCAGTGGAGGCCCGCCTCGTCGCCGCGGCGCCGCGTATGCCGAGCATCCCCGCCGTGCTGCGGTACGACCGCGACGACCCGTTCGCGGTCTGCATGACCTTCCCCGCCCCGGCCACCCTGGAGGGCGTGGAGGTCTGCTGGACCTTCTCGCGCGAACTCCTCACGGCCGGCCTGGAGGGCCCGGAGGGACAGGGCGACGTGCGGGTGCGCCCGTACGGGTTCGACCGCACCGTCCTGGAGTTCCGCGCCCCCGAGGGCACCGCCGTGGTGCACGTGCACTCGTCCGACGTGCGCCGCTTCCTGCGGGCCACCGGCGAGCTGGTGCCGGTGGGCCTGGAGCACCTGCAGCTGGACCTCGACCACGACCTGGCCGAGCTGATACGCGACGCCTACTGACCCGCCGCTGCCACAACAGGCGCTCACGCGGGCGACGCCCGGCGCGGCCCGCTCGGCGACCGGGGTGCGCCGGGGCCCGCCATCACCTTCAGCGGCCCGTCGGCCCCGTCGGCGAGCAGCCCGACGCTCCCCGCGTCGACGACCCCGGGACGAAGGTCCCGTCGGCGCCCGCGGCGCGGAGGGCGGCGGCCCGCTCCAGGGTGAGGTCCGTTCCCCCGGCGCCCCATCGCCCCGTCCACGGCCCGGTGCCACCGGCGGAGCTGTCCGTACGGCCGGCCGATCGCGGCTGTCAGCCGACCGCGAGGACGGCCGACGCGTCGATGAGGGCGAGTTGGCCCGGGCCGGCTTTCCGGGTCCGGGCCTGTTCCACGAAACGGCCCAGCTCCGCGCGGACGGTGGCCGAGTCGATGCGCTTGATCACGGGCAGCGTGGCCTCGACGATCTGACAGGCCTCGTCGAGTCGGCCGACACCGGCCAGGGCTGTGGCCTGCCGAACCGCGAAGCGGGCCTGGGAGTTGCTGTCCGCCGGGACGGCCGGCCGGCGCCGGCGCTCGACGGCGAAGAGGTGTGCGGCCGGCTCGAAGCGACGCAGGCTGAGCATGCAGGACGCCTCGATGAGCCGAGGGTTGCCGTTCTCGATGCGCGGACCCCAGTGCGGGGTCCGGTCGCCGACGACCTCGGCGGCGTGGCTTCTGAACCGCTCCAGTGCGTCCCGGCAGGCCCCCGCATCGCCACGGCGCGCATGTCCCTGAGCCGCGCGTCGTGCGGCGTGCGCGCGGATCACCGCGTTGGCCGCCGGGTGCCCGGCCGCCTGGTCGGCGAATCCGATCGCCGCACAGGTGTCACCGCGGTGCTGGGCGATGAACGCCTTGCGGACCAGGGCGTACGCGGCCACCGTTTCGTCCCCGCCGTGTGCGCCCCAGCGGACGGCGAGATTCGTCCAGCGCAACGCCTCCGCGGGTTTTCCCGCCTCTTGTGCCATCCATCCCGTGTATTCGGCGAACCGCGAGGCCAGCAGCCAGATTTCGGCACGCTGCTCGCCAACGGCGTGCGGTGCGGCGTCCGTCAGGATCCGAGTGATCGACTTCATCGAAGCGGTGACGAACCTCGGTCCGGTGGATCTGCCGATGTCCTTCAGCTCCCGCAGGACCCGCTCGTATCCGGCCACCACGGGGCCGGCTTCGACGACGTCCTCGTCCCGGGCGCCACGGCGGCCGGCCCCGGCCAGTTCGACGAGTTCCCCGCCGGTGCCGAGGACCGCGTCGCATGCCGCCGCCACAGCGGGCGTCGGGTTGCGCAACCCGCTCTCCAGATTGCAGATCTGCCCTTCGGACACGTTCGCGCGCCGGGCGAACTCGCGCACGCTCCATCCCCGACGTGCCCGGAGTGTGGCCAGGACGACGCCGAAGTCGCCCGGCGGCAGAGGCGTGCCGGTCGGCCTCCCTGCCGAGACCGTCCCTGCCGAGACCGTCCCTGACGCACTGTCCACCGGGTCCATGCCGGCCAGCGTACGGAGCCTTGCGGCCGCTATTCAATCCCCGGCGAATAGCCACCGAGCGCGTACTCCGCCCCTAGGGTGAGCACGAACCCTGACGTCAAGGCTTGCCGGAGAGGGGGCAATCGTGCCGCGCATCTTCCTCAGCTTTCGCAAACCGGACTCCCGGTGGATGCGAGACCGCGTATACCGCGCGCTGTCCGACCGCTTAGGTGCCGACGAGATCTTCAAGTCGGGCCGGTCGATTCCGCCCGGGGCCGATTTCGCCGAGATCCTGCGGCGGCAGGCCGCCGAGTGCGAGGTCATGTGCGTACTGATCGGGCCAGGATGGCTGGACGCGCGGGGCGAGGACGGTGTGCGGCTCCTGGACCGGGCTCACGACTGGGTCCGCCTGGAGATCGCGACAGCTCTGCGGTCGGGAAACCGCGTCGTCCCGGTCCTTCTGGGTGACGCGACGATGCTGCCCGACGCCTCGGCGCTGCCGGCCGAGATCGCGCAGCTGGCGCGCCTGCAGTTCCTCCGCGTTCCGGAGACCCATCTGCCGGACGGGCTGAAGCACTTGGGCGACGCGGTGACCGCTCTCCTGTCCGACGCCGACACCGACCCCGCTGCCGAACCCGGGCACGGCACGGCGCCGACCGCCGATCCCGAGCCGTCGCTGACCATGACCGCCCATGTGTCCGGCGGTGGCAGCGCCTACCAGGCGGCCCGTGACCAGACGATCAGGCTGGCGTGAGGGGCGGACGATGGATCATCCCGGAGCGGACGGTGCCCATCGGATCGGGCGGTACGCGCTGCTCGGAAGGCAGAGCACGGTCAGCGGGCGCGAAGTCTTCGCGGCCCGCGCGGACGACGGGCTGCTCGTCACGGTCACGGTCGTGGGGCCCCGACTCGCCGCGGACCCGGGGTTCCGGGACCGGTTCCGGGCCGCCGTCGAGGCGGCACGGGCGCTGTCCGGTGCCTTCCTCGCGCCGGTGGTGGATGCCGACGCCGACGCGCCGGTTCCCTGGCTGGCGACCGAGTTCACCGCCGGACTGCCGCTCCGGCAGGCGGTGGACCGGCACGGCCCGCTGTCCGAACCGGCTCTGCGGGTGCTCGCCGACGGCCTCGCCCGGGCGCTGGCCGTACTCCACGCGGCCGGGACGGTGCACGGCGAGGTGAGCCCGGACTCGGTGCTGCTGACCATGGACGGGCCCCGCATCTCCGCCCTGGGGATCGTCGGAGCCACCGGCCGCCCGGCACCGTCACCGGCGGACGACATGTTCGGCCTCGGGTCGACCGTGCTGTTCGCGGCTTCCGGAGACGAGCCGGACACGGACGCCCTTCCCGCGTCGCTGCGTGAGGTGATCGGCGGCTGCCTGTACCCGGAACCGCCGGACCGCCCCACCGCGGAGCAACTCGTCGACTATCTGAGGCGCCAGGACCTGCCGGCCCTGAAGGGCAGTTGGCTGCCGCCGGCGGTGACCGCCGACATGGCCGCCGCGACCGCGGCGGTGGGATCGGTGTCCGCCGGGAGCGGCGGCCGGGACCCGTTTCCGCCGCCGCCGGTGATCGCCGCCGGTACGGGTGTCAGCCGCCGCAAGCTGATCCTCGGACTGGCCGGGGGCGCGGCCGTACTCGGCGGAGCCGCGGCGGCACTCGCCCTTTCCGGCGGCTCGTCGCCGGCATCCGACGGCCGGGCCGGCGGGCCCGGGTCCACCGCGCGACCGGCCTCTCCGTCAGGCACGCGATCCACGCCGGCCAGCTCCGCGTCGCCGTCCTCGACGGACGGACCGGAACGGATCGTGCTGGCCGGACCCGACGCCGTCAAGGCATGGTCGGGTGCCGGAAAGCACGCCCCCACCTGCCTGGAAGCCTCCGACAAGGTGGTCATGGTGGTCACCGGCACCGCCACCTCCTTCCTGGACGCCGCGACCGGGAAGTCCGTGTTCCCCCGGCTGAACACGACCAGCGACCTCGGCACGTCCAGCCTCAAGTACCCGACGGCGTACGCGGACGGAGTGTTCTACCTGCTCTGCGACACACCGAGTCGGTCAGGGCTGCTGGCGGCGTTCGACGCCGCCAGCGGGAAGGTGAAGTGGGCGACCAAGATGGCCGACACCGATCCCGGCGGCGGCACGCACGCGGCGATGTACCTGAGCGACTATGTGGCAGTCGCGGGCGACACGGTGTACGTGTGCGGGGGGTTGCTCGAACTGGACGGCAAGTTCTCGACCGACTCTCCGAGCGCCGGCTACATCCGTGCGTTCGACGCCGCGACCGGGAAGGGACTGTGGCGGGTCAAGGGCACGGACATCAACAACGTGCTCGTGCCGCCCTCCGGTTCTCACCTGCTGGCCACCTCGGCCGTTCCCTCGGGCAAGAAACCCGGCCGTGTCCAGATGATCGACGCCGGCCGGAAAGGAGCCCGCGGCTGGCACGTATCCGTCCCGGACGCCGCGTTCTACTTCACCACCGGCTGGCCGCTGACGTGCTACGCCGCCGGGCTGTTCCTGTTCGCCGGCGGCAAGGGCGACACACTGTTCGCCGTCGACGCGGCCACGGGCAGCGAGAAGTGGCATCAGCGCTTCGACGCGAAGAACGGGGACCAGGTCCACATCGGCGCCCCGTTCGCCGGCCCGGACGGCACGACCGTCTACGTACCGGTCGGCAGCGACCTGGCCGCCCTGGCCACGGCCGACGGCACGCTCCGGTGGGTCGCGACGCTCGACGGGGCCGGCGAAATGGGCATTTCCAACATGTTCAACGCCTCCCTCAGGACCTCCGGTATGAGCGCCCGGTGCTCGGCCGACACCGTCTTCGCCACCGACTCCGCCAAGACGCTGTGGGCCATCGACGCGGCCACCGGCAGGGCCCGGTGGAGATACAGCGACCCCGGGCAGCCGGATGTGGGGTTCCTGTGGACGGTGGGCGGCGACCACGTGTTCATCGCCTCCCACCTGACACTGACCGCGATCGCGGCCCACGGGCGGTAAGGGACAAGGAGACGACATGGAGACCAGTGTGGAACTCGCCGGCCTGGCTGCGGCGGCCGCGGCGCGCCTGATCGATCTGCTGGCGACGGACGGCTGGGCCGCGGTCAAGTCCTCGGTCCTGTCGCTGTGGCGGTCCGCGCACCCGGAGCGCGTCGAGGAGGAACTCGACGATGCGCGCGGCGAGTTGCTTCAGGCACAGCAGACGGGCGACGGCCAGGAGCTCCAGGGGCTGCTGGTCGCCGAGTGGCAGGCCCGCATCATCCGGCTGATGGCCACGCGGCCGGACGCCGTCGACGAGCTGCGCGCGCTGTTCGGCGGGGAACCGCGCGCCGCCGGAACCCCGGAACAGCAGATCACCGGCTCGATGACACTGGAGGCGCATGTCTCCGGCGGCGACGCGTTCCTGGCCGGCCGGGACATGACCGTCACCAGGGGCGGACAGGCGTGACGGAACGCGGCACCGGTGCCTCGTCCCCGGACGGGCCGCCCCTCTGGCAGCCGAGACGGCAGGAGGCGAGCGCGACCGGCGGCGGCAGCGTCTTCCAGGCCGGCCGCGACCTCCACGTTCGCCTCGGCGACCAGGGGCGCAGAACCGTGCCCGGCTCCGGCGCCGACCGAGTGCTGTGCCCGTACCCGGGCTTGGCCCCGTTCGGCGCGGAGCACAAGCAGTGGTTCTACGGCCGTGAGCGCATGGTTCACCTCGTGTGCGAGCGGATGGACGCCCGGATGCGTGAGGGCGGCCCGCTGGTGCTGATCGGCCCCTCGGGGGCCGGGAAGTCGTCCCTGCTCGCGGCCGGGCTGCTGCCGGCCCTGGACGACGGCCGGCTTCCGGTGGCGGGTTCGAGCACCTGGCCGCGGCTGCTGCTGACCCCGACGGCATCCCCGGCCCTGGCACTGGCGGCGGCCGCCGGGCTCGACGCCGAGACCGCCCGGCGCACGGCACCGGCGTGGCGGGCCGATCCCGCACGGTGCCTCGCGGAGCTGCGCGAGATCACCGGAGCCGGCGATCCGGCGCCCGCCGGGGAGTCTCCCTCCGCAGGCCTGGTCGTCGTGGTCGACCAGTTCGAGGAGATCTTCACGGCCTGCGGCGACGAGACCGAACGGCAGTGGCTCATCGACTTGCTCGACCGTCTCGCCCGGCCCACGGGCGGTGCGGTCGTGGTGCTGGGGGTGCGCGCGGACTTCTACGCCGCGTGCACGGCCCATCCGCAGCTGCGGGCGGCGCTCCAGGCCGGACCGGTCCTGCTGGAGCCGATGACGGAGGACGAACTCAAGGACGCGATCCGCCGCCCGGCCGGCAACGTGGGCCTCGACGTCGAGGACGGCCTGGTCGAGGTGCTGCTGGCGGACCTGGGCGCGGTCGGGGGACCGGTCGGTACGAGCACCACGGGCCGGCTGCCACTGCTCGCGCACGCGCTGCGGGCCACCTGGCAGCAGCGCCACGGCCACACGCTCACCGTGGACGGATACCGCGTCACCGGCGGCATCCAGGGCGCCATCGCCACCACGGCGAACAGGCTCTACGACACCCTGCCGCCGCCCTGCCACGAGGCCGCGCGGTGGGTGTTCCTGCGGCTCGTCATCGTGGGACGCGACGCCGACGACAGCCGCCGGCGCGTCCGCTACGACGAGTTGCTGCGTCACGCGCCGGACCGGGCAGCGGCCGTCAGAGTCCTGGACGACTTCACCCGTGGCCGGCTGCTGACCCGGGACCAGGACACGGTGGTGATGACACACGAGGTGCTCATCCGGGCCTGGCCCCGGCTGCGGGACTGGATCGAGCACGACCGCAACGGGAACCTCGTACGACAGGATCTGGAAGAGGCGGCCGCGCTCTGGGAACAGGCCGGCCGGGAGGCAGGCACGCTGTACCGCGGCAACCGCCTGGAGGCCGCACTCGCCTGGGCCGAAACGCACCGGCCGGAACTCAGCGGCGCCGCCCGGGCATTCCTGGCAGCCGCCCACCACCACCAGCGGCGCGGGCAACGGCTCCGGCGCGCCGCGGTCGCCACCATCACCGCCCTGGCCGTGATCGCCTCGCTGGCCGCGGTGTTCGCCTTCCGGCAGGAGTCCGACGCCCGGGCCGCCGCCGCCAGGGCCCTGCAAGCCCGCGACCAGGCCATCAACGCCGCCGTCACCTCCGCGTCCGTGCAACTTGCGCCGACCGATCCCTCGCTGTCCGCTCAACTCGCGCTGACCGCCTACCGCATGGACCCGACCCCGGATGCGGCGTCCCGGCTCGTCACGACCGAGAACACGCCGCTGGCCACCCGGCTTCCCGGCCCGCGCGGCAGCGGCGCGGTGTACACCGTGGCCTACAGCCCCGACGGGCACATGCTGGCGGCCGGGAACGTCGACCAGAAGCTCGTCCGGCTGTGGGACGTCTCCGATCCCAGCCGTCCGGTCGCGCTGGGCCGGCCCGTGCCCGTGGACCGTTCCGTCAATTCGATCCTGTCGCTCGCGTTCAGCCCGGACGGCCGCGTGCTGGCCGTCGGCGGCCACACCATCCACAACCCCGACGGCGGTTCGGGCGGATTCGTCGACCTGTGGAGCCTCACCAGCCCCAGCCACCCCGTCCTGCTCGGCCGGCCGAGGAGTCCCGCCGTTCAGGGCTGGGACGCCGCGACCTCCATCGAATCGCTGGCGTTCAGTCCCGACGGCCGTACCCTGGCCGCCGGATGGCACGGCGGGTTCGTCAGCCTGTGGAACGTCACCCGCCCCGACGACGTCGACCCGTCGGGAGCGCCCCTGGACCTCGACTGCCCCGACGTCTTCTCCCACCGCATCGCGTTCAGCCCCACCGGGCACACCCTGGCCGCCGCATGCGACGACGACGCCGGCACCGTCCGCCTGTGGAACACCACCGACCCGGCCCACCCCGGCCGCGGCCGGTCCCTGAGGGCCGGGCATCGCGTCGTCTCCCTGGCGTTCAGCCCGGACAGCCGCACCCTGGCCGCCGGATCGAGGGACAGCACGGTCCATCTGTGGAAGGTCGCGGACCCCGCCCACCCCGCCCCCCTGGGCAAGCCGCTGACGGGTCCCGCCCAGACCGTCATGTCGGTGGCGTTCAGCCCGGACGGGCACACCCTGGCGGCCGGCAGCGCCGACCACACCGTCCATCTGTGGAACGTCACCCACCCCGGTGCCATCGGCCCCCTGGGCCGGCCGCTGACCGGTCCCGGCGACGCGGTGACCGACGTGGTGTTCAGCCCGGACAGCCGCACCCTCGCCGCCGGGAACACCGACGGCAACGTCGACCTGTGGAGTCTGCCGCCGACCCGCGTCATCGGCGCCGGCGGCAATGTGGCGTCCGTGGCGTTCAGCCCCGACGGGCGCACCCTGGCCGCCGGTAACCAGAACAACAGCGTCTCGCTGTGGAACACCGCCGACCCCAGCCACCCTGCTCCCCGCGGTGATCCCCTCACCGGCCCGGAGCACCCGGTCGACGCCGTGGCGTTCAGCCCGGACGGACGCACCCTGGCCGCAGGCGACGGCGGCGGCACCGTCACGTTGTGGAACACCGCCGACCCCGGCCGTCCCGTTCGCCTCCGCGAGCCCCTCACCGGGGCGGGCGGGCCCGTCTTCTCCCTGGCGTTCAGCCCCGACGGTCACACCCTGGCCGCGGCCGGCGACAAGGACGGGTTCGGCAGCATCGCCCTGTGGGACGTCAGCGACCCCGCGAAGCCCGACGCCCGGCCCGGCATCTCCAATTCAGCCACGTCGTCCGTCTTCTCCCTGGCGTTCAGCCGCGACGGCACGATGCTGGCGGCCGGCGGCGACGACAGCAACCACAAGGTCGGACTGTGGAGTACGACCGACCCCGGGGTGCGCATCGGGGAGCCGATCGACCAGCCGATCGCCACCAGCACCTGGGTGGCGTTCAGCCCGGACGGCCGCACGCTCGCCACCGGCAACAGCCGCGGCACCGTCACCCTGTGGAATGCCACCGACCCCAACCACCTCACGCGCAGGGGCAGTCCCCTGACGGTACCCGGCGGCAGCCTGTGGTCGGTGGCGTTCAGCCCGGACGGTCACACCCTCGCAGCGGCCGGCCACACCGGCAGCGGCACCATCAACCTGTGGAACGTCGCCGATCCCGACCACCCCAGCGCCATCGGCCGGCCGCTGACCGTGGAGACCGGATTCGTCGCCGTTCTGGCGTTCAGCCCGGACGGTCACACCCTGGCCGCCACCACCGACGACGGCGTGGCCACGCTCTGGGACCTGAACGTCGAGTCCGCCATCAGCCGTGTCTGCGCCGGGAGCTCCGGCGCCTTGAGCCGACAGCAATGGAGGCGGTACGTTCCCCAACTGCCCTACGACCCAGCCTGTGTGACCACCCAGTAGGACCTGGCCGGCTCATCCTGGTGATGGGCGGCGCGTCGCACTGGAAAGCGCCCGCAGCAGGCATGTGTGTCGCTGGGCTGCGTGATCGGTGTCCCGCTCATCGCCGCCGAGTCCCGGATCCGGGCGGCGGTGCTGGGCCTGGCCGGCGCCGAGGTGCCGGCCGGGACGCCGCGCGGATCACCGTCCCGGTGGAGTTCCTCGCGCAGTGGGACGACGAGCGAGTGCCGCGGACCCGGCGCCTGGCACTGTTCGACGCCTTCGCCTCGACCGAGAAGACGCTGCACGCCAACCCCGGCAAGCACGGTGAGGTCCCGGCCTTCGAGACGGACAGCACGCTGCGGTTCTTCGCCCGGCACCTCGGCTGACACCCCCGCCCGCACTCCGTTCCCGGTGAGGGCGTTCAGCGGGCACCGGCCGGACACCGGCCATGGCACGAGGCGGCCGGCGGGAATCCGACGTGTGCGTGGGCCGTCAGTGCTCCGCCGCGACGGCCGTGGCACGCAGCGCCGCGCACAGCTCCCGCACGATCCCCGCCGCGCCGCTGCGCTCCGCGAGTTCCTCGACGCGCCCTCCGACGCGCTCTGCGAAGCGCTGATCGACGCGCCCCTCGTAGCTCTCCTCGCGCCCGTCCCCGTCGGCCGGGGCCGCCAGCGTGGGGAGGTCGGCCGCGGCCGCGAGGGCGGTGGCGGCCGCCTCCTGCGCGGACACCGCCGTGAGCGGCCCCGCGAGGGTCCGGCGGGCCTCCTCCTGCAGGGCCCGCACCACGTCGGCGCGCCGCAGGACGTGGTCGGCGGCCGGGAAGACGCCGAGCACGCGTCTGCGTTCCGCCGCCAGGTACCCGTCGGCGGTCAGCTGCTGCCGTACGGCGTCCGCGGTCACGCGCGCGTGCAGCGTCACCCAGTCGCGCCACCGGTGGGGGCGGGACTCCCGGACCAGTTCCAGCAGCCCGTCGAGGACGGGGTCGTCGGTGAGGGCGTCCATGTCGGCCGGGGTGGCGATGCCGTCGTCGTCGAGCAGCAGGCCACGCTGGGCCAGTTCGGTGAGGGCGCCCGCCCGGACCAGCGGGGCGGCGCCGGCGATCTCGCCGGTGACGGTGTCCCAGGCCAGCAGGTGGAGCCGGGCGGGCAGCGTGAGCGAACCGTGGGGCACGAGGTCTCCTTGGCGCGGTGGGGTGAGGTGGGGTCGGGTCGAGTGGGGCCGGCCGGGTGCGGGGCGGAACGGAGGCCGCGAAATTGCTTTGACACCGTCCGAGGCCCGCTCATACCGTGCATGACGGTTCTGTTGTCGTCGATCGGAGAAGGACGTTGCTCGTCTGAGGTCCCGGGACACCGCGTCACACACCTGAGGTGTGTGCGCAGCGTGCGACCTCGGCGATGAGCCGTCCTGACGGAGCAGGGCCTTTCCTGTGCCCCGGTGCGCTCCCCTCCCGCCGTCGGTCGTCGGTGTCTCGATACGCGTCTGCCCTTGACCGCACCACGCAACCGCGAGGCCCGTATGTCTGCTTCCGTCACCTGTACGTCCCTGTCCTTCACCTGGCCCGACGGCACCCCCGTCTTCGACGGTCTCGACGTCACCTTCGGCCCCGGCCGCACCGGGCTCGTCGGCGTCAACGGCTCAGGAAAGTCGACCCTGTTGAAGCTGATCGCCGGGCAGCTGACCCCGGCCGACGGCGCCGTGCGGGTGGCGGGCGAGGTCGGCCACCTCCCGCAGAACGTCACGCTCGACACCCGGCTGCGCGTCGACGAGGCACTCGGCATCGCCGCGCCGCGCGCCGCGCTGCACGCCATCGAGGCGGGCGACGCGGCCGAGGAGCACTTCGAGACGCTCGGCGACGACTGGGACGTGGAGGAGCGCGCGCTCGCCACTCTCGGCGAACTCGGTCTCGGACACATCCAGTTGGACCGCACGGTCGGGGAGGTGTCGGGCGGCGAGTCGGTGCTGCTGCGGCTGGCGGCGCTGTTGCTGCGCCGGCCGGACGTGCTGCTGCTGGACGAACCGACGAACAACCTGGACCTGTACGCGCGCCGACGGCTGTACGCGGCCGTCCGGTCCTGGCCCGGCGTGCTGATCGTGGTCAGCCACGACCGCGAACTGCTGGACCTGGTCGACCAGATCGCCGACCTGCACGCCGGGGAGATCACCCGGTACGGCGGCAACTTCTCCGCCTACGAGGAGGCGCTCGCCGCCGAACAGGAGGCGGCCGAGCGCATCGTGCGCGTCGCCGAGGCCGACGTCCGCAAGCAGAGACGCGAACTGGCCGACGCCCACGTCAAGCTGGCCCGCCGCAAGCGGTACGGGCAGAAGATGTGGGACAACAAGCGCGCGCCGAAGGTCGTCATGAGCGCCCGCAAGCGCGCGGCGCAGGAGTCCGCCGGCAAGCACCGCATCCTGCACGAGGAGAGGCTGGCCGAGGCCAGGGAGCGGCTGGACGAGGCGGTGGAGGCCGTACGGGACGACGAGGAGATCCGCATCGACCTGCCGTACACGGCCGTTCCGCCGGGCCGCAGCGTCCTCACCCTACGGGACGTGCGGCTCGCCCACGGCGCCTGCGTGGCCGGCGGCCTCGAGCTGCACGGCCCGGAGCGGGTGGCGCTGATCGGGCGCAACGGCGCGGGCAAGACGACGCTGCTGCGCACGGTCGCCGGGGAGCTGAGGCCGGTGTCCGGGGAGGTACGGGCGCACGTGCCGCTGCGGTTCCTGCCGCAACGGCTCGACGTGCTCGACGGCGAGCTGTCGGTCGCCGAGAACGTCGCCCGGTTCGCGCCGGGCGCCACCCACAACCGGATCCGCGCCCGCCTGGCCCGCTTCCTGTTCCGGGGCGCGCGCGCCGACCGCAAGGCGGCGACGCTCTCCGGCGGCGAGCGCTTCCGGGCCACGCTGGCGGCGCTGATGCTGGCCGAGCCGGCGCCGCAGCTGCTGATGCTGGACGAGCCGACGAACAACCTCGACCTGGCGAGCGTGCGGCAGCTGACTTCGGCCCTGGAGTCGTACGAGGGGGCGCTGATCGTCGCGAGCCACGACCTGCCGTTCCTGGAGTCGATCGGCGTCACCCGGTGGCTGCTGCTGGACGGCGAACTGCGGGAGACCGGCCCCGAGCAGCTCGGACAGACCCTCGGCGGCGCGCCTCGGGAGGGGCACGACCCGGCGACGGGGGTTTCGCCCTGGCCGGAAGGGGCTGCATGATGGCGAACGGGTGTCGCATCGCGAACACCGTCATCGACCGCCAGCCACCGCCGACCACGGAGACCCGGACGTGCCCAGCAAGAAGGCCCTCATCCGCCGCCCCGGCCCGCGCCTCGCCGAGGGTCTGGTGACGCACATCGAGCGGGAGAAGGTCGACGTCGATCTCGCGGTGCGGCAGTGGGAGGAGTACGCGGCGGCGCTCCGCGAGCACGGCTGGGAGACGATCGAGGTGGACCCGGCCGAGGACTGCCCCGACTCGGTGTTCGTCGAGGACACGGTGGTGATGTACCGGAACGTCGCCCTGATCGCGCGGTCCGGCGCGGAGTCCCGGCGCGCGGAGACCGCCGGGGTGGAGGAGGCCGTGGCCCGCCTCGGCTGCTCGGTGAACTGGATCTGGGACCCGGGCACGCTGGACGGCGGCGACGTGCTGAAGGTCGGCGACACGATCTACGTCGGCCGGGGCGGGCGTACCAACGCGGCCGGCGTCCAGCAGCTGCGGGCCGCCTTCGAGCCGCTCGGCGCGCGGGTCGTGGCCGTGCCGGTGAGCAAGGTGCTGCACCTGAAGTCGGCGGTCACGGCGCTGCCGGACGGGACCGTCATCGGGCACATCCCGAAGGTGGACCGGCCCTCGCTGTTCCCGCGTTTCCTGTCGGTGCCCGAGGAGTCCGGCTCGCACGTCGTGCTGCTGGGCGGCGGCAAGCTGCTGATGGCGGCGAGCGCGCCGAAGACGGCGGAACTGCTCGCCGACCTCGGCCACGAGCCGGTGCCGGTGGACATCAGCGAGTTCGAGAAGCTGGAGGGCTGCGTGACCTGCCTCTCGGTGCGGCTCAGGGAGCTGTACGCATGACGGGTGGGCGTGTTGCCCCGCCGGTTCCCGTTCCCGGGACCGGCGGATCCCCGGGTCCTGCGACACGCCCACCGAAGCGGCCCCGACCGGGCTGATCAGCGATCTTTACAGCACGCTTAACCTACGGTTTCGTAACCTACGGATTCGTAGCCTACGATTCCGTAGGTTCCTGCACTGCTCGCCGGTCCGTTCCCCCGTCGTACGTCCCCCTGGAGTTTCCATGACGATCACTTCCCCTCACCTCGGCAGCCCTGCCTGGACCGACGCCCGGCTGCTGCACGCGCTGGAGGAAGTGGTCGAGCAGGAGCTGAACCGGCATCTGAAGGTCGCCAAGGACTGGATGCCGCACGAGTACGTGCCGTGGTCGGACGGCCGGAACTTCCCCGGCCTCTTCGAGGACGGCGAGGCCTGGGACAAGGAGCAGTCCAAGGTCACCGAGATCGGGCGCATCGCACTGGTCGTCAATCTGCTGACGGAGGACAACCTCCCCAGCTACCACCACGAGATCGCCTCCCTCTTCGGCCGCGACGGCGCCTGGGGCACCTGGGTGCACCGCTGGACCGCCGAGGAGGGCCGGCACGGCATCGTCATGCGGGACTACCTGCTCACCTCGCGGGCGGTGGACCCGGACAAGCTGGAGCAGTTCCGGATGTCCCACATGAGCGAGGGCTTCGAGTCGGACAACCGCCACTCGATGCTGCACTCGATCGCCTACGTGGCCTTCCAGGAGCTGGCGACGCGCATCTCGCACCGCAACACCGGCCACCAGTCCGGCGACCCCGTCTGCGACCGGATGCTGGCCCGCATCGCGACCGACGAGAACCTCCACATGGTCTTCTACCGCAACCTGCTGAAGGCCGCGTTCGAGCTCGCCCCCGACCTGACCATGCAGGCCGTGCGGGACGTCGTCGTGAACTTCCGGATGCCCGGGCACGGCATCCCCGGCTTCGAGCGGGCCGCCGCGCAGATGGCCATCGGCGAGGTCTACAACCTGCGCATCCACCACGACGACGTCCTCCAGCCCGTGCTGCGGTTCCTGAAGGTCATGGAGATCGACGGCCTCGGCCCCGAGGGACGCCAGGCGCAGGAGGAGCTCGGCATGTTCATGGGCGGCCTGGACGCGGAAGCCCTGAAGTTCGACGAGAAGCTCGCCGCCCGCAAGGCCCGAATGGCGGCCCGCGCCAACGCCTGACCCCCGCCGTGCGGGGCGCCCCGTACGGATGGCGCCCCGCGCGCGGCCTGGGGCGCCGCCCGTACGGAGCGCCCCAGCCCCCGGCGCGGGGGCGCCGCGCACCGGAAGCCCCGGCTCCGGCGCGGGGCGCCATCCACCCACGACCCCGCGCAGACCACGCGCCACGACAGCCCCCGCCAGGGACGGGCACCGGTACGCCGGACACAGGCCGTGTCGGGCACCCCCGCACCGGGCACCACCCGTGCGGGAAGCCCCACCCCCGGCGCGGGGCACCACCCGCCCACCACCCCGCGCAGCGACAGCCCCCGGACGGGCGGCCGGGCTCCCGGTGGGCTGACCGCCCTGGAGCCGCGCAGGCAGCGCCTCCAGGGCCTCGGCCGCCCGCCCTTCCACGGCACGGTCGGCGACCGTGAAGCTCGACGCCCCGGCCCGCCCGGTGTAGTACCGCCCGACGACCTCCTCGTCGCTGGTCCCCTCGACGTCGGCGGCCGGCTGGGAGACCGCGGACGCCAGCTCGCGCAGGTCGCTTCCGATCGCGTCGACGAGCGCCTGGCACGCCTCCGGGCTACGGCGTCGGCCGACAACAGCCCGGCACCGCATGCCGGATCGCTCCTCGTGGGCCGCGATGCGACGCGCCGTCGTCCGGGGCCGCCGGCCCCGGCGACCATGGTCTCCGAGGCGGGAACCCGCTGGTGGGGGGTGTGTACGCCTGCCACCGGGACGTGGCCCTCGTCGCGACGCGCGCCCACCCCCGTACGAGAGCGCTGAAGGCGCGGGTACGTGTGCCCGCGGCCGGCGCGCCCCGCGTCCCACCGCACTCCCCCGTACCGCGTTGCGCTAGCGCGCAGCGCCCTCGCCGGGGGCGCGTCTGAGTTCCAGGCGTTCCTTTTCGGACAGGCCGCCCCAGACACCGAAGCGCTCGTCGTTCCGCAGCGCGTACTCCAGGCAGGCGGGCCGCATCTCGCACATGCCGCAGATGCGCTTCGCCTCACGCACCGAGCTGCCCGGCTCGGGAAAGAAGAAGTCCGCCCCGGTCTGCGCGCACAGCGCCTGGGCCTGCCAGGCGAGGTCGGCCGGGGTGATCGTGTCGATGTGCATGGGCGTGATCGTGCCGCGTGCCGAAAAACGTTCGATCAACGCCCGATCAACGCCGTGCCGCCTGGCCTCCGGCCACCCGATGGTGGACCGCGCCGACCCGTTGGTGCACGGCGGCGCGCGGGAGGCGGCGGAAACCCGGAGGGACGCCACGGTGACCCGCGGTGACCGCGGCCGGCCCCGCTCCATCCGCGGCGCCGCGGCGGCGGTTGTCGGTGCCCGGTGTCAGACTCGGCACAACACACAAGCGGGACCCTTGCGAGGAGGAGCAAAGATGCTCACCACCCGTTTCGTCACCGGCGCTCCGAACTGGCTCGACATCAGCACCTCCGACATCGACGGCGCCGTCTCCTTCTACGGCGGTCTCTTCGGCTGGCGGTTCCGTTCGGCGGGCCCCGAGGCCGGCGGGTACGGCTTCTTCCAGCTCGACGGGAGGACCGTGGCAGGCGGCATGCAGATCACCGCCGAGCAGGGTCCGCCCTGCTGGACGGTGTACTTCCAGAGCCCGGACGCGGAGGCCACAGCGAGGGCGGCCGAGCAGGCGCACGGCAGGGTGCTCGCACAGCCGGTGGACGTGATGGGACAGGGCCACATGGCCGTCCTCGCCGACGCGGCGGGCGTCCCGTTCGGCGTCTGGCAGCCCGGCGAGACCAAGGGCTTCGACGTGGCGGGCGAGGCCGGCTCGCTGTCCCGGGTCGAGCTGTACACCCCGGACGTCGCCGCGGCCGCCGCGTTCTACCACGCCACGCTCGGCCTGGAGACCTCGGCGGCGCCCTTCCCCGGCGCCACCTACTACACCTGCGTCAACCCCGCCGGGGCCGGTGAGGACGCCGTGTTCGGCGGCGTCGTACCGCTGGCCGACGACCCGTCGGAGGACACCGCGCACTGGCTGCCGTACTTCGAGGTCGCGGACACCGACGCGGCGGTCGCCGAGGCGCGGGAGCTGGGCGGCACGGTCCGGGTACCCGCCACGGACATCGAGGGCGTGGGCCGCTTCGCCAAGCTCGCCGATCCCTACGGCGCCCCGTTCGCGGTGATCAGGAGCGCGCCGCCGCAGGCCTGAGGCGGCGCCGTCCGCCCGGGTCGCGGGGTGCGGGCCGGCGGCCTCAGGCGGAGGCGCGCCGGACCAGCGTCGTCGGCAGGACCAGGTCGGCCGGTGCGTCCCTCGCGTCCTGGGCGGCGTCCCGCTGACCGAGGCGGCCCAGCAGCTTCCTGGCCATCAGCCGGCCCATGCCCTCTATGTCCTGACGGACCGTGGTCAGCGGAGGGTCGGTCTGCTCGGCGACGGGCAGCATGTCGTCGAAGCCGATCACGGCCACGTCGTCGGGCACCCGCCGGCCGTGCTCGCGCAGCACCCGCAGGACGCCGGCCGCGCTGAGGTCGTTCGCGGCGAAGACGGCGTCCACGTCGGGACAGCGGTCGAGGAGCCGGCGCATCGCACGCTCGCCGCCGGCCGGGGTGAAGTCGCTCTCCACGACCAGCCGCGGGTCGGCGGCGCCCATGACGTCCCGGTATCCCTCGAGCCGGTCCGCCGCGGAGGTCTGGTCGAGGGGGCCGGTGATGTGCGCGACACGGGTGCGGCCGAGGCCGACGAGATGGCGTACGGCCTCGCGGGCGCCGCCGCGGTTGTCGCTGTCGACGTACTCCACGTCCTGCGCGTCGTCGCCGTCCTTCCAGCCGGGGCGTCCGCCGAACACGGTCGGGACGCCGGCGCGCTGGATCAGGCCGGGCAGTGGGTCGTCGAGGTGCAGCGAGAAGACGAGCGCGCCGTCGACGTGGCCGCCCGCGAGATAGCGGCCGACCCGGGCGTGGTCGTCGCGGCCCTCGGTGAGCAGCAGCACCAACTGGTTGTCGTGGGCCGTCAGCTCCTTGCTGATGCCGCGCAGTTGCAGGGCGAAGAAGGGGTCGGCGAAGACGCGGGTCTCCGGTTCGGCGATGACGACGGCGATGGCGTCGTGCCGCCGGGTGACCAGGCTGCGCGCGGCCTGGTTGGGGACGTAGCCGAGTTCCTCGACGGCCTTGCGGACCCGCTCGACGAGCTTCTGCCGGACCCCGTCGCCGCCGTTCACCACTCGGGAGACGGTGGCCCGGGACACGCCGGCCCGGGCGGCCACGGCCTCCAGTGTGGGACGTGGCGCTGTGTCGGTCACTTCCAAGCTCCTCATCGGCGGGTGCGGATCAGAATAGCTCCGGACGGGCGGTGAGGAGAGAGCGCTCTCGCCGCCGAACGCGCGCCGTGTCCGCCCGCCGCGGCTGCACACCGTGTCCGCCCGCCGCGTCCGCGCACCGTTCCGCCCGCCGTATCCGCCCGCCGTGGCGCGCCGGAAGGCCGGCCGGGTCACGCCAGGTCGGCCGGGTCACGCCAGGTCGGCCGGGTCACGCCGGTGGGCCGGCCGGGTCACGCCAGCAGGTCGGCCCGCTGCCCCCGGCCGTCCCGCTCCGCCCTGCGGTACGCCGCCCAGGCGAGCGCCAGGTCCTGCCAGGGAAGCCCCACCGGCGCGTACACGGTGCGGGCCTCCCCGCCGGTCCGCCCGGGACGCTCGCCCCGCAGCACCTCGCCCAGGGTCGCGTCGGCGGCCGCGGCCGGCAGTCCGGCCGCCGCCAGGGCGCCCGTACGCGCGGCGAGTTCGCGGTCGTCGACGACGAGCAGGGCGTTCTGCAGCAGGTCGGCCGCCAGTTCCTGCTTGCCGGGCTCGTCTGCGCCCAGGCTGGTGAGGTGCTGTCCTTCCCGGGTGTCCGCCAGCCGCAGCAACGGCTCCCGCGCCCAGGTCGCCAGCAGCACGACGTCGGCGGCCGCGGCCACCTCGGGCGCACTGCCCACGACACGACCGCCGTGCCGCGCGGCGAACGCGGCGGCACATGCGCCGTCCGTGTCGTGTACGACGAGGCCGCCGAGGTCCCGCAGCGCGCGCAGGCCGCGCACCATCAGCTCGGCCTGCGCGCCCGCGCCGATCACCCCCACCGCCCCGCCCGGCCGGGCGAGGGCGTGCGTGCCCAGCGCCGCCGCCAGCCCGGTCCGCCAGGCGGTGACCGTCGCGGAGTCCAGCAGCGCGAGCAACTCCCCGTCCCTGCCGCTGTGCAGGCAGATCACGCCGCGCAACGCGGGCCGGGCGCCCGGGAACTTGGCGTTGACCTTCACGGTGTACGCCTCGACACCGGGCAGCACCCCGGGGATCAGCGCCGTGGCCGTCCCCGGGAACGGCAGGTCGGTGCGGATCCGCTGTCCGGGGACCGGCACGGTGTGCGCCGTACGGAACCCGGCGCGCAGGGCGGACAGGCACTCGTCGACGTCGAGCACGGCCTGGAGGTCGCTGCGGGTCAGCAGAAGCGTCACCCGCCCATGATCCGTCAGTGCTCGTGCCCCTCGTGACCGGGGATCGTCCCGTCCGGCCGCCGGACCAGGAAATGGCCCATCATGCCCATGTCGGCGTGCTTCTGCACATGGCAGTGGTACATCCACGCCCCCGGCCCGACCCCCTCCCCCGCGATCACCTGGAAGCCGAAGGAGTCGGCAGGGCCCACGATCCTGTTGTCGATGACCTGCGCCTGGTCGTCCGGGCCGGTCAGCAGGCCCGTGCGGTTGTCGACCCAGCGATGCCCGTGCAGGTGGAACGTGTGGTAGAGATTGCCGTGCGTGATCATCACGAACTCGACCCGGTCGCCCACGGTCGCCTCGAAGTCGGGCCCCGACTTCCTGTTGTTGATGGTCATGTCGTTGAAGACGATCGTGTGCGTCCGGTCCGGGAGGACGTCGCCCTTCCTGCGGACGATCACCGGACCGTACAGGCCCCTGCGGATGCCGGCCGTGCCGTGCTCCGTGCCGATGACGTGGTCGTGGTAGTGCCAGTAGCCGGCGCTTCCCTCCCGCCAGGTGCCGTCCGCGCGGCGGCCGGGGGTGTGTGTGCGCCAGGTGTAGGTACGGGTGCCGCCGGGGTCGACCGCACTGTGGTTCAGGAGCGTTCCGTCGCTGGCGGCGTCGTAGTCCAGGCCGTGGACGTGCATGCTGGCCGGGACGTCAGTGGTGTTCACGAACTCGACGTGCAGCGTGTCGCCCTCGACGAGCTCGATCAGCGGGCCGGGGATCGTGGCCTCTCCCCGCTTCAGGCCGTAGCCCAGCCGCCCGCGGCCGAGCTCCTCGGCGTAGACCGTGAGGTGCCTGACCTGCCCGCCGGCCGGCGCGGTCCGCACGGCCCCGTTGGCCGGTGCGGTCCGCGCGTCCCCGTCGGCGTGCACGTCCCCGTCGGCGTACACCGCCTCCGGAGCCAGGGACAACGATGTCGCGGCGGCCGCGCCGCCGATCAGGACCCGTCGGTTGAAAGCGCGTCTGTCCATGCGGGAACCCCCGGCCCTCTTGCGGAGTGTATGGATGGGAAATGCGGGAAATGTGTGGTGAATCTGTGGGACATTTCCCGGCCATCCGGCGTTTTATCCGCAATCCGGACGAAGTTCGTGCATCAGGGGGTCGAGGAGTCACCGGGAGGGACCACCCCGCGTGCGCGGCTCGGCTGCACCCGCCGGGGCTCGCCCGGCATCTTCGGGTGCTCCGGCGGGTACGGCAGATCGCCGAGCCCGTGGTCGCGTTCGTCGCGGCGGGCGAGTTCGAGCAGGGCGTCCAGGGAGTAGCGGTGGTCGTCCATGTCGGCGTGCACGTCGCCGAGTTCGGCGTAGCGCACGGGCATGGTGGCGAGGTCGAGGTCCCGCGGGTCGGCGTCGCCCACCTCCTCCCAGCGCAGCGGCGCCGAGACGGGGGCGTGCGGGCGGGGCCGTACGGAGTAGGCGGAGGCGACGGTGCGGTCGCGGGCGGTCTGGTTGTAGTCGACGAAGACGCGCCGGCCGCGCTCCTCCTTCCACCAGCGGATCGTCACATGGTCCGGCATCCGGCGCTCCAGCTCGCGGCCGACGGCGATGGCGGCGCGCCGCACCTGCGTGAAGGTCCAGCGCGGCTCGATCGGCACGAAGACGTGCAGCCCGCGGCCGCCGGAGGTCTTGGGCCAGCCGCACAGGCCGCCGAACTCGTCCAGCACGGCGCGCAGTTCGTGGGCGGCGCGGACGGCGTCCGCGTAGTCGGTGCCGGGCTGCGGGTCGAGGTCGATGCGCAGTTCGTCGGGGCGGTCGACGTCGTCGCGGCGCACCGGCCAGGGATGGAAGGTGAGCGTGCCGTACTGCGCGGCCCACAGGACGGCGGCCTCCTCGGTGGGGCACATCTCGTCGGCGCTGCGCCCGCTGGGGAAGGTGATGTGGGCGGTCGGGATCCAGTCCGGCATGTTCTTGGGGGCGCGCTTCTGGAAGAAGGACTCGCCCGTGACGCCCTCCGGGTAGCGCTCCAGGGTGGTGGGCCGGTCGCGCAGGGCGCGCAGGATGCCCGGCCCGACGGCGAGGTAGTACCGGGCGAGGTCCAGCTTGGTGAAGCCGCGCTCGGGAAAGAAGACCTTGTCCGGGCTGGACAGCCGCACGGTGCGCCCGCCCGTCTCGAGTTCCACCGCTTCGCCCATGCGAGCCACGGTAGGCGCACCCGGCAAAGCTCGCATACCGGGCGATCGGGGGCGGGAGCGAGCAGAATCGGAGCATGGATCTCCCGGTGATGCCGCCCGTGAAGCCGATGCTCGCCAAGCCGGTGGCGAAGATCCCGCCGGGCATGCAGTACGAGGCGAAGTGGGACGGGTTCCGGGCGATCGTGTTCCGCGACGCGGACGAGATCGAGCTGGGCAGCCGCACCGGGAAGCCGCTGACCAGGTACTTCCCCGAGTTGGTGGACGCGTTGCGGGAGCGGCTGCCGGAACGCTGCGTGCTGGACGGCGAGATCGTGATCGCCCGGGAGGGCCGGCTCGACTTCGACGCGCTCACCGAGCGCATTCACCCGGCGGCCTCCCGGGTGCGGACGCTCGCCGAGCGGACGCCGGCGTCGTTCGTGGCCTTCGACCTGCTGGCCCTCGCGGACGAGTCGCTGATGGACGTGCCGCTCGCCGACCGGCGGTCCCTGCTGGTCATGGCGCTGTCCGAGGTGACGGCCCCCGTCCATGTGGCGCCGGCGACCACCGACATCGACGTGGCGGCGCAGTGGTTCGACGAATACGAGGGGGCGGGCCTGGACGGTGTCGTCGCCAAGCCGCTCACCCTGCGCTATCTGCAGGACGAACGCGCCATGTTCAAGGTCAAGCACGAGCGCACCGCGGACGTCGTCGTCGCCGGCTACCGCCTCCACAAGTCCGGGCCCGTGGTGGGCTCGCTGCTGCTGGGTCTGTACGACGACCGGGGCGCCCTGCAGCACGTGGGCGTGTCGGCGGCTTTCTCCATGAAGCGGCGGGCCGAGCTGGTCGAGGAGCTGGAGCCGCTGCGCATGGCGGACGTGTCCGGCCATCCCTGGGCGGCCTGGTCCGACGAGGCGGCGCACGAGACGGCCCGGCTGCCGGGCGCGCCGAGCCGCTGGTCGGGCAAGAAGGACCTGTCCTGGGTGCCGCTCAGGCCGGAGCGGGTGGCCGAGGTGGCGTACGACCACATGGAGAACGGCGCGCGGTTCCGGCACACCGCCCGCTTCCGCCGCTGGCGCCCGGACCGGACACCGGAGAGCTGCACCTACGAGCAGCTGGAGGAGCCGGTGCGCTACGACCTGGACCAGATCCTCGGCTCCCCCGGCTGACCACGTGTTCCCGGTTCACCGACGGACCGTGCCACCGGTCCGCCGGCCGCGCGCTCCCGGTCCGCCGACCGTGCCACCGGTCCGCCGGCCGCGCGCTCCCGGTTCAGGGATGCATGAGCACCTTGACGGCGCCGTCGCGCTTCTTCTGGAACATCTCGTAGGCGCGCGGCGCGTCGGACAGCGGCACCCGGTGGGTGGCGAAGTCGTCCACGCCCAGCGGGTCCTCGTCCGTGAGGTACGGGAGGATCTCGTCGACCCAGCGGCGCACGTTGGCCTGCCCCATGCGCATCTGGATCTGCTTGTCGAACAGGGTGAGCATGGGCAGCGGGTCGGCCATGCCGCCGTAGACGCCGGAGAGCGAGATCGTGCCGCCCCGGCGCACCAGCTCGATGGCCGTGTGGAGGGCGGCGAGCCGGTCGACGCTGAAGCGCTCCGCGAACGGTCCGCCCACCTTCCTTGGCAGCATGGCCGAGGCCTGCTGGGTGAGGCGGGCGACAGCGCTGCCATGGGCCTCGGTGCCGACCGCGTCGATCACGGCGTCCGGACCCCGCCCGTCGGTCTGGTCCTGGATCGCCGCGACCAGTTCCTTCTCGCTGTCGAAGCCCCTGAGGTCGTACGTCTCCACGCCCCGCGCGCGGGCCCGGCGCAGCCGCTCGCCGACCAGGTCCACCCCGAACACCCGCCCGGCGCCGCGCGCCCGGGCGATGCGGCAGGCCATGTCCCCGATCGGCCCGAGGCCGAGCACGGCGACGCTGCCGCCCTGCGGGACGTCCGCGTAGGCGACCGCCTGCCAGGCGGTGGGCAGGACGTCGGAGAGGTAGACGAAGCGGTCGTCGGGCGGTCCCTCCGGGACCTTGATCGGGCCGAACTGCGCCTGCGGCACGCGCAGGTACTCGGCCTGGGCGCCCGGCACCGAGCCGTACAGCCGGGTGTAGCCGAACAGGGCGGCGCCCATGCCCTCGCTGGTGACCTGGGTGGTCTCGCACTGGGTCGGCAGTCCGGTCTGGCACATCCAGCAGTTGCCGCACGCGATCTGGAACGGCACGACCACCCGGTCGCCCACCGAGAGGTCCGGCACTCCGGCGCCGACCTCCTCGACGATGCCCATCGGCTCGTGCCCGAGGATGTCGCCGGGCGTCATGAAGGGGGTGAGCACCTCGTAGAGGTGCAGGTCGGAGCCGCACAGTCCGGTGGACGTGATACGGATGACGGCGTCGGTCGGTTCCTCGATCTTCGGATCGGGCACGGTCTCCACCCGTACGTCGCGCTTGCCCTGCCAGGTCACTGCCTTCATGGCGGCCGCTCCCTCCGTCGCCGATGCCTGTCCTGCGTCCTGCGTCCTGCGCCCTGCGCCGGTCCGGTCTCATCCGACTCTGTCCTTTTCTGCCTGCTTGATCCTTTCCTGTCCTGTCCGGTCCGGTCTGCGATGGCGGCCGGGTACCCGGGCGCCCGGGGGCGAACCGTGCGCGGGGCCGATCGGCCCGTCCGGCGCACACGATCAGGACCGATCGGCTATGGCCACTCCTGCCCCCTTGTCGGACAATCGGTGACACAAGGGAGTGGTGGCCAGGGTGAGCACGCAACGCACGGCACGCAGGCGACGCACCGCGACGACGGCGGCCCTGCTGGCCGCCACGATGACGGCCGCGCTGATGGCGGGCTGCTCGGGAGGGCACACGCAGGACGACGGCAGCGGGAACCCGCGGACGCCGGCGCCGAGCCAGGACGCGGCCGGCGGCTCCGTGCTCGCCGTGAAGATCGACAACGCGCCCGCGGCACGGCCGCACACCGGCCTCGACTCCGCCGACGTCGTCTACGCCGAGCAGGTCGAGGGCGGACTGAGCCGCCTGATGGCGGTGTACGCGAGCAGACTGCCGAAGGTCGTGGGGCCGGTGCGCAGCGCCCGCGAGTCCGATCTGGAGCTGCTCGGCCAGTTCGACGACCCGCTGCTCGCGTTCTCCGGAGCCCAGCACAAGCTGCTGCCGCTGATCGACAGGGCGCCGCTGACGCCCGAGACCCCCGACGAGGCGCCGAAGGCCTACTTCCGCGGCACCGACCGGTCCGCCCCGCACAACCTCTACCTGCGCCCCGGCCGCCTGCTGTCCGCCGCGCCGGGCCCGGGCGCGCTGACGACCGGCTTCCGCTACGGCGCCGCCCCCAAGGGCGGCCGGCCGGAGTCCTCGCGGACCGTGCGCTACCCGGCCGCCCGCTTCACCTTCACCTGGTCGGCGAGCCGGCACCGCTGGCTGGTGTCGATGGACGGGACGCCCGCGGTGACGACGGCGGGCGAGCGGGTGGCGCCCGCCACCGTCGTCGTGCAGTACGTGAAGGTGCGCCCGTCCGCCTTCCGCGACTTCCTCGGCAACAACACGCCGTACACCGAGACGGTGGGCTCCGGGAAGGCGCAGGTGCTGCGCGACGGGCGGGTCTACGACGTCGGCTGGACGCGCGAGCGGGCCGACGACGGCACCCGGTTCACGGCCGCGGACGGGTCGCAGGTCGGATTCGCGCGGGGCCAGGTGTGGGTGGTGTTCGCGCCGAGATCCTGATCAGCCCGGGGTCACCGGGGCGGGCCGGCCCTCCGCACCGGGGGCTCAGCCCCGCGCCGCCGGCGACTCCGGCGGATTGCGCAGCCCCTCGGCCGCGTCCGCGACCCGCTGGATGAGCTCGAAGAAGACGCCTTGCTCGGCGGCGGACAGCGGCGCCAGGAAGACCTGGTTCATCCGGGCGGTGCGCACGGTCAGCTTGCGGTGGGTGCGCAGCCCCTCGTCCGTGAGGCGCAGCAGGAAGCGGCGGCCGTCCTGCGGATCGCGCACCTTGTCGAGCAGCCCGCGGCGGCCGAGCCGGCTGATCACCTCGGCGATCGTGGACCGGTCGAGCCCCACGCGCTCCCCCACCGTGCGCTGGTCGAGGCCCGGTTCGGCGACGAGCGCGTTGAGGACCGCGAACTGCGGGGAGGTGATCTCCTCCGAGACCATCGTGTTCCACAGCAGGTAGTGGGCCTGCTGCAGCCGCCGGGCCAGGTGCCCGGGATGGGTGGTGAGGTCCACCGCGGCCATGCGCGCTCCCCTGTCCATGCGTTGACGCACGCTTGTCGATGCGTTGACGCACGCTCGAATTCGTTGGTGCACTGAACGATACCCGGTGCGACGCGGACTGTCTGCCCGGACTTCCCACACCCCTGACCCAGCCATTTCCGGGGTCTTGACGTCGCGGCCGGGACGATGGCAGCGTGAAGGAAACTTCACCAATTAATCAGTGCCCTGACTATTTCGGAACGGGTACGTCTCAGGTGCCCGCCTCGCCGTCGTCGCCCGCACGCCAAGGAAGCCGCTGATCCCATGACACTGACCCAGCACGACATCGACCTCGAGATCGCCGCCGAGCACGACGCGTACGAGAAACGCGTCGCCGGCGGCGCCCCCGTCGAGCACCACCCGCGCCGCGACTACGCCCCGTACCGTTCCTCCGTGCTGCGCCACCCCAAGCAGCCGCCGATCGCCATCGACGTCTCCAAGGACCCGGAGCTGGTGGAGCTGTCCTCCCCCGCCTTCGGTGAGCGCGACCTCACCGGCATCGACAACGACCTCACCCGCCAGCACACCGGTGAGCCGGTCGGCGAGCGCATCACCGTCTCCGGCCGGCTGCTGGACCGCGACGGCCGCCCGGTGCGCGGCCAGCTCATCGAGATCTGGCAGGCCAACTCGGCCGGCCGCTACGCCCACCAGCGCGAGCAGCACGACGCCCCGCTGGACCCGAACTTCAGCGGGGTCGGCCGTACGCTCACCGACGACGACGGCTGCTACCGCTTCACCACCATCCAGCCCGGCCCCTACCCCTGGCGCAACCACGTCAACGCCTGGCGGCCGGCCCACATCCACTTCTCGGTGTTCGGCTCGGCGTTCACGCAGCGGCTGGTGACGCAGATGTACTTCCCGAACGACCCGCTCTTCCCCTACGACCCGATCCTGCAGTCGGTCACCGACGACGCCGCCCGGCAGCGGCTGATCGCGACGTACGACCACAGCCTGTCCGTCCCCGAGTTCTCGCTCGGCTACCACTGGGACATCGTGCTGGACGGCCCGAACGCCACCTGGATCGAAGAAGGACGCTGACCCGACATGACGAAGACCGACACCAGCAGCCCGGAGAACGTGCTGCCCACCCCCTCGCACACGGTCGGCCCCTTCTACGGGTTCGCGCTGCCGTTCCGCGGCGGCGAGGACATCGCGCCCCAGGGGCACCCGGACACCGTCACCGTGCACGGCCATGTGTACGACGGCGAGGGCAGGGGACTGCCGGACGCCCTGGTGGAGCTGTGGGGCCCCGACACCCGGGGCAACCTGCCGACGACCGACGGCTCGATGCGGCGGGACCCGGCCACCGGCGACCATCTGGGCCGCAACGGCGTGGAGTTCACCGGGTTCGGGCGCATCCAGACCGACGCCGACGGCCACTGGTACGCGCGGACCCTGCGGCCCGGGGCACGCGGGCACAACGCCCCGTACGTGAGCGTGTGCGTGTTCGCGCGGGGCCTGCTCGTGCACCTGTTCACGCGGATCTACCTGCCGGGCGACGAGGCGGCGCTGGCGGCCGACCCGCTGCTGTCCCGGCTGGACGCGGACCGCCGCGACACGCTGATCGCGCGGGACGAGGGCAACGGCACCTACCGTTTCGACATCCGCCTTCAGGGCGAGGGCGAGACGGTCTTCCTGGAGTTCCAGTGACATCTGCCGGTTCCGACGGCCTGCTCGCCCCGGGGTGGGCAGGCTCTCCCGCCGCGTCCGCGACGAGCGACGGCGCGTTCCTGCGGGCCCTGCTCGACGCGGAGGCCGCGCTGACCCGCGCGCAGGCCGCCCTCGGGCTCGTCCCGGCCGAGGCGGCGGACGCGGTGACGCGGGCGGCCGACCCGGCCCGTTTCGACGTGGCCGCCCTCGCCGAACGCGCCCGGGCCGGCGGCAACCCGGTCATTCCCCTGGTCGCCGACCTGACGCGGGCGGCCGGCGAGGAGCACGGCCGCTACGTCCACCGGGGCGCCACCAGCCAGGACATCATGGACACGGCGACGATGCTGGTCGCCGTGCGCGCCCTGGACCCGGTCCTCGCCGACCTCGGCCGCACCGAGCGGGCGCTGGCCCGGCTCGCCGCCGCCCACCGCGACACCGCGATGCCGGGACGCACGCTCACCCAGCACGCCGTACCGACCACGTTCGGGCTGAAGGCGGCCGGGTGGCGGTCGCTGGTGCTCGACGCACGCGACCGCGTCGCCGCCGTACGCGGCTCGCTGCCCGCGCAACTCGGCGGCGCGGCGGGGACCCTGGCGGCGTTCACGGCGTACGGGGCCGCCGACCCCACTGAGCTGCCCGCCGCGTACGCCCGTGAACTCGGCCTCCAGGCACCCCTGTTGCCCTGGCATACGCTGCGCACCCCGGTCGCCGACCTGGCCGGGTGCCTGGCCTTCACGGCCGGGGCGCTGGGCAAGGCCGCCGTCGACGTGCTGACCCTCTCGCGCACCGAGATCGCCGAGGTCGCCGAGGGCAGCGGCGGCGGTTCGTCCGCCATGCCGCACAAGGCGAACCCGGTGCGAGCCACGCTGGTGGCGGCCGCGGCCCGGCGCGCGCCGCAGCTCGCGGCCACCCTGTACGGCTCGCTGGTCGCCGAGGACGAGCGGCCCGCCGGGGCGTGGCACGCCGAGTGGGAGCCGCTCAGGGACCTGCTCCGGCTGGTCGGCGGGGCCGCCCGCGACGCCGCCGAACTGGCCGAGGGGCTGCGGGTGCACGCGGACGCGATGCGCGAGCACCTGGAGCTCACCCACGGGCTGATCGTCTCCGAGCGGCTGTCGGCCGAACTGGCCGGCGTCCTGGGCCGCGCCCGCGCCAAGGCCCTGCTCACCGAACTGGCCCGGCGCACCCACACCGAAGGCCGCCCGCTGGCCGAACTCCTCGCCGGAGAACCGGCGTTGGAGGGCACTGACCTGGGCGACGCGACCGACCCCACCCGTTACACCGGCTCCGCCGGAACCCTCACCGACCGTGCGCTGGAGCGACGTTGACCGACACACTCCTCAATCACCGTGCCGAGGGGCCCGCTTCCGCTCCCCCGCTGCTGCTCGGGCCCTCGCTGGGCACCTCCTACGCCCTGTGGGACAAGGTGGCGCCCGAGCTGTCCGTCACCCACCGAGTGATCCGCTGGGACCTGCCGGGACACGGCGGCTCGTCGGCCGATCTCATCGGGCCCGGCGCCACCGTCGCCGACCTCGCGGACCTCGTCCTCGCGCTCGCCGACGCGCTCGGCGTCGACCGGTTCGCCTACGCGGGCGTGTCGCTGGGCGGCGCGGTCGGTCTGCACCTCGCCGTGCACCACCCCGAGCGGGTGTCCTCGCTGGCCGTCATCTGCTCCTCGGCCCACTTCAACGGCGCCAAGCCCTGGCAGGAGCGAGCCGAGCGGATCCGCCGGGAGGGCATGGACTGGCTGGTCGAGAGCGCCGACGCCCGCTGGTTCACACCCGGGTTCACCGTGCCGGAGCTGGTGCGCGACCACCGGAACACCGATCCGGACGCGTACGCCGCCTGCTGCGACGCGCTGGCCGCCTACGACCTGCGCGACCGGCTGGCCGGGATCTCCGCGCCCACGCTGCTGGTGGCCGGCCGGGAGGACCCGGCGACGCCCCCGGCCCATCTGCGGGAGATCGCGGACGCGGTGCCGGGCGCCGCGCTCGTGGAACTGCCGGGCGCCTCCCACCTGGCGCCCGCCGAACGCCCGGAAGCCGTACTCACGGCCCTGCGGACCCATTTCGACGGGGACGCCGAGCGGGGCATGGAGGTACGGCGCCAGGTGCTCGGCGACGCGCACGTGGACCGGGCGCAGGCCCGGCAGACCCCGTTCACCGCACGCTTCCAGGACTTCATCTCCCACTACGCCTGGGGCGAGATCTGGACCGACCCAACGCTCAGCCGCCGCGAGCGCAGCATGATCACCCTCACTGCGCTGGTCGCGCACGGCCACTACGACGAGCTGGCCATGCACGTGCGGGCGGCGCGGCGCAACGGGCTGACGCCCGAGGAGATCGGTGCGGTGCTGCTGCAGACGGCCGTGTACTGCGGGGTCCCGGCGGCGAACTCGGCGTTCGCGACGGCCGAGCGCGTGCTCGCCGAGGAGGACGCCGAGGAGGACGGGGCGCCACGGAAAGAACGCTGACCCCGCCGGCCGGCGCCTCGCCCTGCCGCCACGGCGAGTCCGCGCTCGCCGCCCGCGCTCGCGCCGTGCCACACCGCGCCTGCCGACCCCGGCGGCGCGGAAGTGGCGCACGGTCGGCCGCTGCGACACGGGAGTCGCCCACGGGCGGCTGCTGCGACGGCACCCGGCCGGCGCGGGCGCACCGGGCGCACCGGCCGGCCCGCGACCCAGCGGGCACAAGCAGCCAACCACCGCCACCGACCAGCCACCCCGACCACATCCTGACCCCCGCCCTCACGCGGGCCCACCCCACAACCCGCGACCCAGCGGGCACAAGCGGCCGATCGCCTCGGGCCGCCTGCCGGCCGCGAGCGCAGCAAGCGGTCTGCGGCCCTGGTGCGCGCGGGGCCCGTCGCTGCCGGGCACCCGTGGTCGCCGGGCACCCGTGGTCGCCGGGCACCCGTGGTCGCCGGGGGCCCGTGGTCGCCGGGCGGTCGTGGTCGCCGGGCGGTCGTCGGCCGTCTCGTGGGCTACCGCGGTCCCCGGACGGCGCGCAGCGCCTCTTGCGCCCTGGCCGCCAGGCCGTCCGCGCCGCAGGAACGCGCCAGCGCCAGGCCCCGGTCGAGTTCGGCGGCCGAGCGGGCGGCGATGCCGTGCTCGACCCGGGCGGCGGCGTGCTCGTACTGGCAGGGCGAGGCCTCCAGGTAGGCGACGGCCTGCGCGGCCAGCCGCACCGCGCGCTGGCCGGTCTCCAGCGCGGCGGCGCAGCGCAGCGCCTCTCCTACGGCGGTGTCCGTGCCGAAGCGCTCGGCCCGCCTGCGGGCGTCGGCGACGAGCCGACCGGCCCGTGCCGGGTCCTCGGCGGCCAGGGCGCGGGCGAGGTCGAGGGCCCAGGGGACGGCCACCGGGTTGTGGTGGCCGCGCGCGGCGGCCGCCTTCTCGGCCTCCTCCAGCTCGTTGACGCCGTCCTTGACCCGGCCGACGGCCAGCAGCAGCCGGCCGCGCACCGACCGCGGGTCGGGCATCACGACGGTGGACGGATAGGGCGGCGCGAAACCGTGCCGCTCGGCGACCGCCCAGGCCTCGTCGACATGGCCGCGGGCGAGCAGGACGTCGACCAGGTTGCAGGCCGCGTTCCAGTACAGGGGCAGGCCGCGGCCGACGCGTTCGGCCAGGCGCAGCGACTCGCGCAGGGACGCCTCGGCCTCGCGGAGCCGGCCGCGCCTGCGGTACCCGAGTCCGAGGTGGGCGTGGGCGAGTGCCAGGTGGCCGCCGCTCCAGCCGGCCGACTCGTAGGCGCGCACGGCTTCGTTGCAGAGACTCTCGGCGCGGTCGAGGCGGTCGGTGTAGGCGTAGGAACTGGCGAGCATCAGCAGCGGTTCGACACCCCACTCGGTGTCGGTCCAGCCGAGTCCCGGGGCGAGGCGGCCGTTGACCAGGGAGCGGTCGCACAGGCCGACTACCTCCTCGGCGTTCTCGCCCTGGAGCAGGGCGTCGAAGCCGCGCAGCATCAGCACGGCGCGTTCGGAGTTGTTGCGGCCGGCGCAGCCCCGGGCGAGCGCGGCGAGGCGCTCGGAGCGGCCGGGCGGGCCCTCCTCGCCCGCGTGGACGCCCTCCCACATGTACTGCACGGCCTGCAGCCGGGTCCTGGCGGGGCCCTCCGGGTGCCGGGCGGCCTCGGCCTCGACGGTGCGGACGGCCTCGTCCAGCTGGCCGTTGTGGAGCAGGGCCTGGGAGAGCCGGCAGACGGCGTCGACGCGGGCGTCGCCCTCCAGGCCCGGCAGGGCGAGCGCGGACCGCAGGTGCTCGACGGTCCTGGCGGGCGCGGTCAGCAGGGTGGCGCAACCGAGTTCGTACAGCACGCGCGCGTGGACGTCGGGGGTGGGCGGCTCCCGCAGAGCGCGCTCGAGGCAGCGGCGGGCGGCGTCGGGGGCGCCGACGGCGAGGTGTTCGTGAGCGGCCTCGCGCAACTGCTCGACGAGTTCCTGGTCGTCGTCCGGGTGCACCAGGAGGAGGTGACGGGAGGCCGCGGCGGGCCCCAGCCCGGAGTCGGTGACGACCTGGGCGGCGATGCCGTGCATGGCGGTGCGCAGGGCGTCGGGGATGGACTGGTAGACGGCGCTCGCTATCAGCGGGTGGACGAACTCCAGTTCGCCGTCGTCGGCCTGTGGGTCGGCGGGGTCGGTCTCGGTCAGGATGCGGGCGCCGCGCAGCAGTTCGGCGCAGCGCAGCGCGTCCTCGCGGTTCAGGGTGGCGAGGCGCGCGACCAGGTCGACGGAGATGCCGGTGCCGAGGATCGCGGCCGCCCAGGCGAACCGGGTGGCGTCGATGCCGAGCCCTTCGAGGCGGGCGACGAGGCCGCCGCCGCGTGAGGAGCGGTTCAGGGCGCGCAGTTCGGCCGCCGCGTTCTCGGTCGGCTCCAGCTCGCTGTCCTGCACCTTGGCGAGGAGTTCGACGGTCTCGTACGGGTTGCCGCCGGTGACCGCCCACACCTCGCGGCAGAACGGGTCGTCGGCATGGCTGCCCAGAGTGGCGCGGGTGAGCCCCGCGGTGGCGTCCGGGGTGAGCGCCCTCAGGGTGGTGACGGTGCCGTCCGCCGCGGCGGCGACGGCGTCGAGGTGGCCTGCGCTCGCGCCGCCGGTTCCGCCGGGGCGGCGGGCGACGACGACCAGCACGGACAGGTCGGCGAGGCGTCCGGCGAACGCGGCGAGCCAGCGCAGCGTCTCCTCGTCGGCCCAGTGCGCGTCGTCGATCAGCAGCACGAGCGGCCAGTGGCGCCGGGCGAGCCGGCGCACCGCGGCGACCAGGCCGTCGCACACCCCCTGCGGGTCGGCCTGGTGCTCGCCGGGTTCCGCAATCCCGAGCGCCGGGGCCGCGACGTCGTACCAGTCGCCGAGGTACTCGCGGGCCTCCTCGGGCATCAGCGACACCAGCGCGGGCTGCAGCAACTGCCGTACGACGTTGAAGGGGACGGATCTGAGGGTCTCGCCGCCACGGGCCGCCCACACCGTGCAGCGGCGTTGTTCGGCGATGCGCCGGGCCTCGGCCAGCAGGGCGGTCTTGCCGAAGCCGGCCTCGCCCCTGATCACCAGGAGGCTGCCCGCGGACGACTCGTCGGCGCAGAGGCTGTCGATCGCCCGCGTGACGGCGGCGACCTCCTCTTCGCGCTCCCACAGGGAAGCCGAGGCGGCCTCTGTGGGCCGGCCCTCCGTCATCCCGCTACCTCCCCGAGTCGCCCGGACGACGTACCGAACTCGAGAGTAGCCGTCCGCATGCCGAACCGGAGACCGGTCCGGCCGGATGTTGCCGGCACAGTCCACGACAGGTAGGGGCGGGCGGCGCGGGACACCCAACGCCCTTTGCCCGCCGTTTCCCTGACGGTCACTCACCCATTGCCCCGGACCGTACGACGGCGCACGTACCCGGGGCGGGCAGCGGACACGGACGCCCGACCCGACGGGCCGCGGACGCAGACGCCCAGCCGAACGGGCCACGGACGCAGACGCCCAGCCGAACGGGCCACGGACGCGGACACGCAGCCGGACGGGCCGCGGGCCCGCCTCCACGCCGTCCGTGGCGGCGGGCGTCCGGGTGGCCGGAACACGCCCGTGGGACCGGGCCCGACGCCCTCGTCGACGCCCTCGCCGAGGCCGCGCACGCGCCGGAACCGTCCGGAGGGCGGATCCTCTCATCCCGCTTTCACCGACGCCTCATACGGTGGGGGCATGACGCAGGTGACTCCTCCCGGGTGGTACCCCGATCCCGGGCAGACAAGTGAGGGTCCCGCCACCGAGCGCTGGTGGGACGGCAAGGCATGGACGGACCGGACCCGCCCCGCGGGCACGGCCGCCGTATGGGGTCCCCCGGCGCAGGATCCCGCGGGCGGAGCGCATCCGGCCACTCAGCCGACCCTTCCCGGCCACCCCGGATATCCGGGCTATCCCGGGCAGCCGGCCCAACCGGGCTATCCGAGCCAACCTGGCTACCCGGGCCAAATGGGCTACCCAGGCCAAATGGGCTACCCGGGCTATCCCGCCCAGCCTCCGGCCGCCCCGCGGCGCGGCGCGCGTACGGGCATAGCCGTCGCGGTGGCCGTGGTGGTCCTCGCGAGCATCGGCGTGGGCGTGTACGCGCTGTCCGACGGCGGCGGCTCGGGCGGCACCAGCGCCGGCGCGCCGCAGGGGCCGGGCGGCCAGGGCGGCCCCGGCGGCCAGGAGGGCCAGGGCGGCCCGTTCGGCGGCCCCGGCGGTCCCGGCGGCTCCGGGGATTCGGGAGGTTCCGGCGGGTCCGGCGGTTCGGGCGGGTCCGAGGCGCCCGGGCCCGGACAGTCCGAGGCGCCGAAGATCGAGAGTGGGTCGGTGACCGACGCGATCAGCGGCATCAGCATCCCGATCCCGGACGGCTGGTACGGCCAGGAGATCACCGCGGGCGCACAGGTGACGTCCAACGACTCCTACAAGTGCCCCGGCGACACCTCCGCGACCTGCACCAAGGGCGGTGCCTACTCGGCGCCGGCCGAGGCGCTCGGCACCGCGGGCAGCACGGCCGAGGCGGTCGCGAAGGCCGACATCAAGAAGAACGCCGAGGAGTCCTACGGCGGCAAGAGCTACGGCTCGATCACCTCGCACGACGTGCTGGCCGCCAAGGCGGTCACCGTGGCCGGGCAGAAGGGCTATCTGGTCCGCTGGAAGGCGGTCACCAGCAAGGGCGCCGACGGCTACGTCGAGTCGCTCGCGTTCCCGTCGCCCGCGGACCCCTCCCGGATCGTCGTGGTCCGCTTCGGCGTGGACGTCGGCGAGCAGCAGTCCGTCATCGACGACATCACCAAGGGCATCAAGGTGTCGACCGGCAGCGGCAACGGCCAGAACGTCTGAGCGCTGCGGATCAGCCGGGTGGGGCGCCTCTCCGCTCAAGAGGAACCCCACCCGGCTGGGGGGTGCGCGCCGCCCCCGTCCCCACGGTGCGGCGCGAGCAGGCCACCGTCCTGTCATCCCACGGACGGCGGCCTGGGTCTCAGGTCAGTCCCAGCGCGGGCAGCACGGCGGCCTCCACGAACCGCACCAGGTAGTCCGGGTCGGCGTACTTCCCCTCCAGGACCGGGCGGACGCGCAGGACACCGAAGATCTGCGTCGGCACGAACTCCAGCGCCGGATGGTCGGCGGCGATCTCACCCCGGTCGACTCCGCGCCGCAGGATCTCCCTGAGCGCGGTGATCTCCGGGTCCACGAGCGCCTCGCGCAGCGCCTGCTGCAATTCCCGGTCCTGCGTGACGGCGTGGCCGAGCGCCTGGAGCAGCCGGGTGTCCTTGCCCGTCCAGTCCCCCGCGGCCCGCGCGGCCAGCCGCAGGTCCTCGGCGAGCGAGCCGGAGTCGATGCCGGCGAAGCGCACCTTGCGGGACGAACGCAGCGCCGCCGCCACGAACTGCGGCTTGGTCTTCCACTGCCGGTAGAGCGTGGACTTGCTGCAGCGGGTGCTCGCGGCGATGCCCTCCATGGTCACGGCGTCGTACCCGCACTCGCGGATCTGCTCGAGGACGGCGTCGTAGAACTCCCGCTCACGCTCCGGCGTGATCTTGGAGCGGCGCGAGGCGGCGACCGACTCCGGTCCCTCCGCGGCCTGCGACGTCATCTCTCTTCTCCTCGCTCGTGTCCGGCGGCGGGGAATACCGCGGTCCGGTGTGGCGTATGTCTATCGATACGCCAGTGTACCGGTACAGCCGCGTATCGGTACACTGCCGTATCGGTACACCAACGTATCGGTACATCAACGTATCGGTACACTGACGTATCGATACGCGGGCGTCCCGATGACGCACTGATGAGTTTCGGCCATGAGCCGAGTCTCCTCCCGCAAGCAGCACACACACCACGTCAGCGAAGGGGCCGGGGGATGGATGCGCGCACCGAGCCTGCACAGGCAGCGCCGGCGGCCGTGACACGGCCGCCGCTCGTCCGCGAGATCCTGCTCGTCGCGGGACTCTTCCTCGTCTACAAGGCCGGCCGGCAACTGGTGGCCGGTCACACCGCCGAGGCCTACCGCAACGCGGACCGCGTGTGGGACCTGGAGCGGGCGGTCCACCTGCCCGGCGAGGGCGCCGTCCAGTCCCTGCTGCTGCACGGCCACGGCCTCCCACAGATCGCGAACACCTACTACGCGACCGTCCACTTCCCCGCCACCGCGGCCTTCCTGGTCTGGCTCTACCTGCGGCGCCCCGCGCACTACGTCTGGGCCCGCCGCGTCCTTTCCGCGGTCACCGCGGCGGCCCTGGTGCTGCACCTCGGGTTTCCGCTCGCCCCGCCGCGCATGCTCGCGGCGACCGGCCTGGTAGACACCGGGCACGTGTACGGCCCCTCGGTGTACGGGCCGCCGCGCACCGACCACCTGTCGAACCAGTTCGCGGCGATGCCGTCGCTGCACTTCGGCTGGGCCCTGATGGTGGCGGCCGGCCTGATCCTGGTGACCCGGTCGCGCCTGCGATGGCTGTGGCTGCTGCATCCGCTGCTGACCCTGCTGGTGATCGTCGGCACGGCGAACCACTACTGGCTGGACGCGCTCGCGGCGACGGCGCTGCTCGGCGCCGCCCTCGCGGCGATCCGCCCGCCGCACCGGACGGCGACGACCGCCGACGACGGGCGCGCGAGGCCCGTACCGGCCCAGGCGGCCGCCGCCGAGGACGCCAGGGACGCCAGGGACGCCAAGGACTTCAGCACCTTCAAGGACTTCAAGGACGCCGGCGACTTCAACGACGCCGAACACGCCGAGGACGCCCCCCTGGTCGGAGCGGGCCGATGAGCGCCGCCGTCCTCGCCCTCGTGCTGTCGCTGGTCTCCGCCGTCGCCTACGCCTCCGCCGCGGTGGCCCAGGAACGGCTGGCCTCCCGCCGCTCCGGGACGGGTGCCCTGCGGCTTCTGGGCTCGGGCGCCTGGTGGTGCTCGGTCGCGCTCAACGGGGCCGGCGCGCTGCTGCACGTCGTCGCCCTGCGGTACGGCCCGCTGACCGTGGTGCAGCCGCTCGGTGCGCTCACCCTGGTCGCGGCGGTGCCCCTCGGCGCGCGGATCGCCGGGCGGCGGGTCAGCGCGGCGGAGTGGCGGGGCACCGCCTTCACGCTGACGGGCCTCGGCGCGATCCTCGTCGTGGCGTCCGGGCCCGCGCCCGACGACGTGCTGAGCGTGCCGGAGGCGCTGGCGGTGGCGGGGACGACGGCGGCGCTGATAGGGCTGCTGGCCCGGCCCGGCGCCCGGCCCGGCCTGCGGCACGCGACCGCGTCCGGCTTCGCCTCCGGGGTGGCCTCGGCGCTCACCCAGACCGTGACGGTGGCCGCGACCGGCGGGTCCGGCGCGCTGCCGGGCTGGCAGGCCGTCGGGGTGGCGCTGCTGGTGGCGGCGTTCGCGACGGGCGGGCTGCTGCTGTCGCAGACCGCCTACCGGGGCGGTCTGGGCGCCCCGCTCGCAGTGGTGACGCTGGCCAACCCGGTGGCCGCCGCGGTGATCGGGCTCCTCCTGCTCGGCGAGCGGCTGCAGGCCGGCCCGGCGGGCGTGCTCCTCGCCCTGGCGGGAGCGGGCCTCGCGTCCTGGGGCGTGCTGCTGCTGAGCCGTGCGACGCCCGAGGCCGCGGACGACGACCACCCGGTCGCGGCGGTGCTCGCGCTACAGCCGGAGACCGCCTCGGTGGAACCGGCACTGGTCCCCCGGCAACCGGCACGAGGGCACCTCACACCCCTGTGACGGCGGTGCCGACCTCAGCAGGAAAGCCCGCCCCGCCTCCAGGTCGAGGCGCCTCCGACCGGGCCTTGCCCACGGACCGGGCCGCAGACCTTCAGACCGGGCCGCAGACCTTCAGACCGGGCCGAAAGCCACGGCCGGGCCGAAAGCCTGCGTCCCGTCGGGCTTCACCGTCACCACCACGAGCATGCCGACAGCTCTCCCGCGCCCGCCGGGCCGCGGGCCCCGCCCCACCGCGCTCGTCCGTTGTTCCTGCCGGGGCACGCGGGCATGGTGCCGCCACGCGGCCGTCCGGTGCGGCGGCCCTCGGCCCGGTGCGGCACCGGACCGAGGAGGTCATCACCGCGCTGTCCGGCCGGTCGTACGAATCCGGGCGCGGCGGCTGTACCCGGACTGCCTCTCAGACGCCTGTGCCGGCCTCGGCCGGAAAGCCCCTGGCATCCCGTGCTCGTCGGGCCGCCGGCCCTGTTCCTTCCGCTCCTTCCGCCTTGTTCGGGCGGGACGCAGGGACATGGCAGACGCGCACCCGCCGGCGGCGACGGCCGCACCGTGCCCGGAGACCGCCCCGGGCGGACCGGCGCCGGTGTCCCGGCGTGTCCCGGCGGACGAGGCCGGGGCGCCGTACGCCGTCACGGCCGGTCTCAGCCGAAACCGCGCGAGTCCTGCTTGAGCGCCGTGTCGACGGTGAGCGCCGTGGCGACGACGAGGCTCAGCAGCGGCTCGGGCAGCTGGTAGTGGATCTGCAGGACGTAGTTGTCGGCGGTCGTGAACATCGTCTTGGCGAGGCCTTCCCAGGTCTTGGTGATCCGGGCGACCTCGTTGTCGGCGTGGTCGACGATCGCGAAGTTCCAGGCGCGCCAGTTCTCCGCCTTGATCGCGCCGACCTTCTGGCCGTTCACGTTCATGGCAAAGTTGATCTTGCCGATCATGTTCTGCTGGACGATCTCACCGACCGGCGAGCCGTCCGGACGCGACACGATCACCCGCGACTTGAAGAACTTCGCGGGCCGGGTGAGCAGCAGCTGCGGCTGTCCGTAGGCGTCGCGGATCTCCAGCTTGTGGGTCATGAACTGGTCGAGGCTGGAGACGAAGCGCAGCACCTTCTTCAGCGCGCTCTGTCCCACCTGGGTGACCGAGCCGATCTGGTTGCCGTTCTGATCCATGACCTTGTACTCGTTGGTCAGCTCGATCAGCTTGGCCTTCTGGTTGACCACCAGGACCGGCTCGGTGAACAGGGTGCCGCCGCCGGGGCCGCCCGCGGCGACCCCGGCCTGCTGCTGCACCTGACGCTGAACGCGGGGGTCGGGAACTCCGGCCTGCTGGGGCACCTGGTGAGGCGCGTGCTGGGGCGCCTGCTGGGGCACCTGCTGGGCGGCCGGGGCCTGTTGGGCGCCCTGGTCCGGGCTGGTGTGCTGGGTCCACTGGGCGCCGTCCCAGTAACGAAGCGTCTGTGGCGCTCCGTGCGGATCCGGATACCAGCCTGCAGGAGTGTTCGAATGCGTGGTCACCGGGGCACACTATCCCGTCGGTACCGGCACCCGGCCGAGGAGTCCGTCGCGTGACCGTTACCGCTTCCGGCCGATCCCTGCCCCGTCGGCCGCGCGACGCCTTCGGCGTCGTCGGCCGCGTCCACCTCCCCGGCTGTGCCGCCCTGTGGTGCGGGCGTTCGCGGGGGCGTGACCGACGACTCGGGTGAGTCCATGGCGGCCGTCATCCCCGTCCTCGCCACCGCCCCGGCGAGTCTGGGGCTGCTCGTCCTCCCGGACGGCGCCGCGATGCTCGTCGCGGCCGTCGTCTTCGGAGCGCTGGTCAACGCGGCGATCATCGGCTGGTGCACCCGCGCGCTGAGCCGCGGCGACCGCCCGGGCTCCGCCCCCCTGACAGCGGGGCGGGCCGGCGCCGCCTCCCGGATCCGTCCCGTCCCGGCGCGCGGTCCGGGGAGTATGCCGATACAACGGACGTGTCCGCACAAACGGCGGACGTGTTCGCACAGTCGACCGTGCCGGGGAGGACGTCCGGTGCCCCCTGCCGAGCCCGAGCCGTCGCCGCGCGGCCACCGGCGCCTTCCGCACACCGGCGATCTGCGCGTGGAGGCGTGGGCGCCGACCCGCGAGGAGTGCATCGCCGAGGCGGTGCGCGGCGTGGTGGGCAGCTTCGCCGACCTGCCCGCCGCCGCCCCCGGCGTCACCCGGGAGTGCGCGGTGCCCGCCGAGGACGACGCGCACCTGCTGGCCGCCGTGCTCGATGAGGTCGTCTACCGCATGGACACGGCGGGTGAGCTTCCCGCGGAGGTCGTCGTCGTACCGGCCCGGAACGGGGTGCGCGTGCGTTTCACGATGATCGACAGCCGGGCGGCCGCGCAGACCGGGGCCGTGCCCAAGGCGGTCGCCCTGCACGGGCTCTCGCTGGCCCAGGGGTCGCACGGGTGGGCCTGCCGTGTGACGTTGGATGTGTGACGCCCGCCCCGGTGTCCGGCACCGGGGCGAAACGCCGAGGAACGGCACCGACATGGACATCGAACTGACCGCGGAGGGCCCCTGGCGGTTCCGGATCGAACGGACCGGTGCCATGCGGGTCCCCGGCGTCGTCTGCGCCCCGCGCGAGCTGCTGCCCGCCGAACCCCATGACCAGGCGTTGCAGCAGGTGGCCAACGTGGCCACGCTCCCCGGCATCGTGCGTGCCTCGTACGCCATGCCCGACATCCACTGGGGCTACGGCTTCCCGATCGGCGGAGTGGCCGCCACCGACATCGCCTCCGGCGGCGTCGTCTCGCCCGGCGGAGTGGGCTTCGACATCTCCTGCGGGGTGCGCCTGCTCGCCGCGGGCGTGAGCCGCTCCGTCCTGCTGCCCCGGCTGCCCGATCTGATGGACCGGCTGGACCCGCTCATCCCGCGCGGCCTCGGCCGCGGGGGCCTGTGGCAGCCGGCCGACCGGACGCAGTTGCACGAGGTGCTGCGCGGTGGCGCCCGGTACGCGGTCGAACGGGGCCACGGCACGCGGCGCGACCTGGAGCGGTGCGAGGACCGCGGCGCCGTGGACGACGCCGATGTCACCCAGGTGAGCGAGCGCGCCCTGGAACGGGGTGCCGGGCAGGTCGGCAGCCTGGGCTCGGCCAATCACTTCCTGGAGATCCAGACCGTGGACGCGGTGTACGACGAGACGTGCGCACGGGCCTTCGAGCTGCGCCCGGGCCAGGTGTACGTGATGATCCACTGCGGCTCGCGCGGGCTGGGCCACCAGATCTGCACCGACCACGTACGGACGATGGGCACGGTGATGCGCCGCTACGGCATCGAGGTGCCCGATCCGCAGCTGGCCTGCGCGCCCGTGGACTCGTCCGAAGGCCGCGCCTACCTGGGCGCGATGGCCGCGGCCGCCAACTACGCCCGCGCCAACCGCCACCTGCTGGCCGACGCCACCCGCAAGGTGTTCCGCGAGGTCACCGGCGCGGGCCTGGACCTGATCTACGACGTCTCGCACAACCTGGCCAAGCTGGAGACCCACCCGGCCGACGGGGGGCGGCGGCTGCTGTGCGTGCACCGCAAGGGCGCCACCCGCGCCCTGCCACCGGGCCACCCCGGTCTGCCCGAGGCCCTGCGCCCCTTCGGCCAGCCGGTGTTCGTGCCCGGCACGATGGGCACCGCCTCGTACGTCATGACCGGCGTGCCCGGCAACGACGCGTTCGACTCCTGCTGCCACGGCGCGGGCCGCCTCTGGAGCCGGCACCGCGCGGTGCGCGAGGTCACCGTCCGGCAGTTGCGCGGCAAGCTGGCCGGTGCGGGGGTCGCGGTCCGCCCGGCCTCCTGGCGCAGCGTCGCCGAGGAGGCGCCCGAGGCCTACAAGGACGTCGACGCGGTCGTCCGGGCGGGCGAGCACAACGGCCTGGGCCGGCTGGTCGCGCGCCTGGTGCCGCTGGGCGTGCTCAAGGGCTGAGGCCCTGGCCGGAGCGGCGGCCGGTGGCGGCGGTCACGGTCGCGTGGCCGTCCGGGCTTGGGCAGGCGGGCCGGAGCGGGCGGGCCGGAGCGGGCGGGCCGGAGCGGAGGGTGCGGCCCCGCGCGGGGCAGGGTGTGCCCGCGTACGCTGGAGAGTGGGCGTGCCGGTCCCGGGCGCCGATGGCGGCCCCCGGGGGAAGGGGTGAGCCGTTCGACACCCCTGACACGCGCTCTCTCCGGCGCCGACGGCGTCGGAGAGACGGACAACAGGCAAAGGGAGCACCCCATGCGCGCACACGTCGGAGACTGGATCGTGGTGGAGTCCCTGCATCTGGGCGGGCAGCGCCGCCGGGGACAGATCGTGCGCCTCGAGCATCCGGACGGCACACCGCCGTACGTCGTGCGCTGGACGGACGACGGCCGGGAGACCGTCTTCTTCCCCGGACCCGAGGCCCACCTCGAATTCGTGGGCGAACACACCGCACGCGGGCACGTTTCCCACGAAGCGTGACTCGTGATTCGACCGGATCGGATCGGCCGGCAGCGCCGGGGACCGCGGCGTGATGCCGTGCGGCGCTGCGGCTGCCGACCGGTTCGCTCCGCCCTAGCATGGAGCCCATAGGGCAGGGAGAGCGACCGCCGAGCGGGCCCCGTGCCGCGCATCTGCGGCGCCGCCGGACAGGGGCCGCCGTACCCCGCCACCTCTGAACTAGCCGACTGCCGACCGCGCCGACCGCTCCCCACGCGAAGGCGTCCGGACACGAAGGCGTCCGGACACGAAGGCGCCCCCACGTGCAGGCGTCGCCGTACCGCCCGGCGCACGGCAGCCATGGACAGACCGGAAGGGAAGACCATGCCCGCCACTCACCATCCCGACTTCGAGCACGCCATCCACACCGCGAACATCTGGCTGAAAGCGGTGTCGGAAGCGCTGGGAACCGAGGACCGCCACCTCGCCCACCGGGTCCTGCGCACCTGGCTGCACACGCTTCGCGACCGGGTCACCGTCGATGTCGCCGCCCACTTCGCCGCCCAGCTCCCGGAGTTGCTGCGGGGCTCCTACTACGACGGCTGGGACCCCAGCATCGTGCCGATCAAGTACGACCGCGAGGGCTACATCAACCGCTTCGTCCAGGAGGCCAAGGTCGCCGCCGAGGACGTGCCCCGGATCGTTCCCGCGGTCACGGCCGTGGTGCGCAAGCACGTTTCCACCGGGCACCTGGAGGCGGTCCTGGAACAACTCCCGCACGACATCCGCGCACTGTTCCTCCAGCCCGCGGGCTGACCGCCGACGCGGGAGGCCGACCAGGACGGTGCGGTGTCCGAGTCGCCCGGTGCGGTGGAGGCGCGCAGCATGGAGTTGACCCGATTGCCGTCGTTCCGCGGAGGTGAACCGCGATGACCCTGCCCGTACACCACCAGCATGGCCGGCTCCTGGAACGTTCCTTCCCCACCCTGGGCTGGAGCGAGCCGATCGCCGCCGAGTTCGGTGACCTCTTCGAGCGGATGAACCGCTTCCTGGAGGCCGCCGGCGCCGCGCCCGCCGCCACGGTCTTGTCCCCGCCGGCCGATCTGCGGGAGACCGACGACGCCTACTTCGTCGAGGCGGAACTGCCCGGCATCGAGGGTGAGGACATCGACATCGAGCTCAGCGAGCGGGAACTGTGCATCGCCGGCGAGTACAAGGAGCAGGAGCGTGAAGGTGTGCTGCGGCGCAGCACCCGGCGCACGGGACGCTTCGAGTACCGGGTTCTGCTGCCGTCCGACGTCAAGGAGGAGGAGGTCACCGCGACGCTGGCCGACGGGGTGCTGACGGTCGTCGTCCCCAAGTCCCAGGGGACCAGGTCCAAGCACATCGAGATCACCCAGGCCTGAAACACGCCGACGCCTGCGGTCGCGGACGGGTCGCCCCGCCCGCAATCGCAGGCGCTTTCGTTCCCTGGAACCCGACAGCGTGCCTGACCGGTCTGTCAGCGCGGTCGAGGACATCTCCCTGAGAAAACGCGGTCGAGGACAGCTCCCTGAGAAAAGAGGTGATCCATCCGCACCTTCCGGTACGGCTGCCTTGTTACGACTTCGTCGCAATCGGCAGTCCCGCCTTCGACGGATCCTTCCCCGTGCGGGTTGGGCCACCGGCTTTGGGCGAGGAGATTCCCGGCGCACGCGCCGGACGGAGCGGGCGACCGAATTCAGGACGCCGCGTGGGTGACCGGGACCATGTGGTCGGCGAACCAGTCGCGGGCCAGCTCGGTGACCTTCTCCAGGGCTCCGGGCTCCTCGAAGAGGTGAGTGGCGCCGGGGACGACCGCGAGCCGGTTCTCGCAGTGCAGCCGGGACTGCGCGTCGCGGTTGAGGTCGAGGACCAGCTCGTCGTGGCCTCCGACGATCAGCAGCGTGGGCGCCGCCACCGCGGGCAGCCGCGGCCCGGCCAGGTCGGGCCTGCCGCCCCGGGAGACGACCGCCGCGATCCGCGCGCCGGGCTCACCGGCCGCCCACAACGCGGCGGCGGCGCCGGTGCTGGCCCCGAAGTAGCCGACGGCCAGCCCCTCGCACTCGGGCTGCCGGCGCAGCCAGCCGGTGGCGTCCGCCAGACGCTGCGCCAGCAGGCCGGTGTCGAAGACGTTGGCCCGGTTGATCTCCTCCCGCTCGGTGAGCAGGTCGAACAGCAGGGTGCCCAGCCCGGCCCGGTTCAGCCCGGCCGCGACGAACCGGTTGCGCGGGCTGTGCCGGCTGCTGCCGCTGCCGTGCGCGAACAGCACCACCCCGCTCGCGCCGTCGGGCACCGTCAGCTGCCCGCGCAGCACCGCCCCGCCGGCCTGCACGTCCGCCTCCCGGTCCTCGGGCACGACGTGATGCGGCTCGGTGTGGCGCGTGCTCACCGGGTGGGCGGCCGCCTCCTCCAGACAGGCGACGACCTCGTCGTCGTCGGTCTGCGAGAAGTCGGCGTAGAACTCGCCGATCGCGAAGAAACTCCTGGGGGTGTACGGGCACACCAGCTCGTCGGCGTCATCGCCGAGCCGGGCGGTCCAGTCGTGCGGCGCCACGGGGACCGCCAGCACGATCCGTGCGGCCCCGCGGGCGCGGGCGATCTGGCAGGCCGCGCGCGCCGTCGACCCGGTGGCGACCCCGTCGTCGACCACCACCACCGTGCGGCCCCGGAGATCGGCCGGCTCCCGTCCGCCCCGGTAGTGCCGGGCACGGCTCTGCAGCACCTCCCGCTCATGGGCCTCGACCCGGGCCAGCTCTTCGGCAGTGACCCTCCCCATGCGCACCACGTCATCGTTGATCACGCGTACGCCGCCCTCGCCGATCGCTCCCATTCCCAGCTCCGGCTGGAACGGCACGCCCAGCTTGCGCACCAGGCACACGTCCAGCGGCGCGCCGAGCGCCCCGGCCACCTCCGCTGCGACCGGAACCCCGCCCCGGGGCAGGCCCAGCACCACCACCCCAGCGCCCTTGAGGTGGGCCAGCCGGGCGGCCAGCCGCCGACCGGCATCACGACGATCCAGATAGAACACGATGCGACCTCCTCGTCCCCCCGGAGGAACACGGCGGGCGGACGGCCTGCACGCCGCACTTCCATCCTCACCCCGGCGCTGAACGGATGCGCGCCCGACTCAGGCCACGCCCTCCCCGGCGCGGTGCGGGACGACGACGACCGGGCACGTCGCACGGCGCATCAGCGAGCGGCTGACCGAGCCGAGCAGCAGTCCGGAGAATCCGCCGAGGCCGCGGCTGCCGACGACCAGTTGCACAGCGCCCTGGGCCGCGTCGCCGAGCACACCCGCCGGGTGGCCGCGGACCACCTCGTGCCGGAGTTCGACCTCCGGATACTTCTCCCGCCAGCCCGCCGTCGACTCCGCCAGCACCCGCCGCACCTCGTCCTCGGCGTCCTCCAGAGCGAGATCGCGGAGATACTGCGGCTCCCAGGCGGCGACGGCGACCAGCCGGGCATCGCGGAAGGCGGCCTCCTCGAAGGCGAACCGCACCGCCTCCCTCGACACGCCCGAACCATCCACACCCACCACGATCCGCGGCGGAGCCTGGGGTGCGGACTGAGGCCCGCCCACCACGACGACCGGGCACGCCGCCTGCGCGACCAGCGACGGCCCCAGCGAGTCGCGGCTGATCAGATCCCGCACGACGCCACGGTGCCGCGAGCCGATCACCACCATGGCGCTTCCCGGCCCGAGCGCCCGCAAGGCGTCCACCGCGGAGCCGTCGGCCGGCTCGCACACCACGGTGAGTCCCGGATGCCGCGCGACGGCGGCCTCCCGTGCCTCCTCCAGCAGCGCCGCGACCGCGGCAGGCGCCGCCGGGCCCCCCGGCGCCGGTACCGGACCGGGCTCGGCGCGGCGGTCCTCCGGCGCGGACACGTCGACGGCGAGCACCACGTGCAGCGGCAGGCCGCGCAGCGCCGCCTCGTCCGCCGCCCAGGCCAGTACCGGCCCGGCGCCGGACGTGGCGTCCACCCCGGCGACGACCGCACCCCGCGCGTGCGACGTGGTCATGTTGTGCGTTCCTGTCAGCGCGATGCACCGCCGTCGTTCGGGTCCCATGGACGAGCTCGGGCCGGGAAGGATGATCTCCGGCGACGAGCCATGCTACGACTCAGGCGGGGAAGCCGTACCGTCCGCGCAGGCGGACGAAGCGGGCGGGCGTGAGGACCCGCCGGCGTTCCAGGCCCTCCGCGGTGCGCCGGAAGGCCACGACCCGGTCCCGGCCGCCCGGCCCGATGGGCTGTACGAGGCGGCCGCCGACGCGCAGTTGCCCGGCCAGCGGTGCGGCGACCTCCGGGAAGGCGGCGGACACGATGATCGCGTCGTAGGGAGCGCGCTCCGGCACGCCGCCGCTGCCGTCCCCGACGCGCAGCTCGACGTTCCGGATGCCCTGCCGGGCGAGGTTGCTCCCGGCCTGCCGCGAGAGGTCCGGCCACAGCTCGATGCTCACGACGTCGGCGGCCAGCCGGGCGAGCAGCGCGGTCTGGAAGCCCAGGCCGGTGCCGATCTCGAGGACGTGCTCGTCCCCGCTCAGATCGAGGCCCTCGATCATCGTCGCCGACAGCGAGGGCTGCGTGGTCACCTGTTCGTGCCCGATCGGAACGGGCGCGTCCGCATAGGCCCGCGTGCGGTGGCCGGCGGGGACGAACGCCGCTCGGGGCGTCGCCCGTACGGCCTCCAGCAGGCGTTCGTCGGTGATGCCGACCGCTCGGACGGCCCTCACGAGGTCCTCGGGTGGAGGGGCGGTTTCCGTCATGTTCTCCGCTTTCCGTGCGACGGCCGGTGCTCCCGTGCGACGGCCGGTGTTTCCGTGCGACGGCCGGTGTTCCCGTGCGACGGCCGGCGCCGATGGCCCGCCACCGCGCCCGCGCATCCCCCCGGCCGGCGCCCGGCTGTGTGACCACCGGATCCAGGTACCCCCCACAGCCCGTCCGACGTCCCGGGCCGCGGTCGCCGGGCCGGCGCGGCGCGGGTCACCGGCCGCCACCCCGCCCGGGGGCGTTCATCAGCCAGTTCACCGTCCGGCTGACGTCCGAGAGCGAGACGATCCCGACGAGCCTGCCGTCCGCCACGACCAGGACCCGGTTCTCGGCGCCCCGTTCCATGCGGGGCAGCAGGTCCGCCAGCGCGCTGTCCGGCCCGGTCACGACGGTCCGCGACAGCGGCACCATCACCTCCCGCACCGGCACGGCGGCGGCTCCGGCCTGCGCCACCCTTCTGGCCTCGTCGAGGGTGACCAGCCCGACCGGGGCCTCGCCGTCGGTCACGGGGAACGCCGAGTGCCGGTAGCGGTAGTGCGCGTCGGCGAGGAAGTCCGCGACCGTGGTGTCCGCGGAGACCGTCAGGGGGTCGGGGGTCATGACGTCCCGCACGGGGACGCCGGCCAGCAGGCCGCGCAGCTGGGCCTGCCGTCCCTCGGCGGTGGCCGTGGCGATGAGGAACCAGCCGATCAGCGCCAGCCACAGGCCGCCGAACACCCCCCGCGCCATGAACACGATCAGCCCGAACGTGACGAGCAGCCACCCGAAGCCCTTGCCCGCCGCGGTCGCGCCGGCCGTCGCCCGCAGCCGGTCTCCCGTGCGCCACCACAGGAACGCGCGCAGCAGCCGGCCGCCGTCGAGCGGGGCGGCGGGCACCGCGTTGAAGACGGCGAGCAGCACGTTGATGCCCGCCAGCCAGGCCGCCATCTCCACCACGATCACGGACACGGACGCCAGGTCCAGCAGCCAGGCCGCCAGCGCGAAGAACCCTCCCAGCAGGAGGCTGACGAGCGGGCCGACGCCGGCGATCCTCAGCTCCGCGCCCGGCGTGGACGCCTCGGTCCTGAGCCGGGCCACCCCGCCCAGCAGCCACAGCACGATGTCGTCCACCTCGACCCCGTTGCGCCGGGCCACGACGGCGTGCGCCACCTCGTGTGCGAGCAGGGAGGCGAAGAAGACCACGGCGGTGCTCAGGCCCGCCGCCCAGTACACCCCCCAGGAACGCCCCGGATGCGCCACCGGGAGACGGCCCTGCGCCAGACCGAACGCGACGATGGCGAAGATACCGAGGACGCTCCAGTGCACGCCGACGCGTACGCCGGCGATCCGTCCCAGAACGAACGTCGCCCGCATCCCTCCAGTAGACCCTCCGGCCGGCGGCTTCGCGCGCCGACTGGCGGCCCGGACGGGCCGATTCCTAGACTTGACCCGTGGTCCGGCCCAACGAGGAGGTCGAGGCGCTCCTTCAGGAGTACGCGGACCTCATCGCCATCACCGGAGGCGACCCGTTCAAGGCGCGCGCCTACGAGAAGGCCGCCCGCGCGATCGGGGGCCATCCCGCCGACGTCTCCCACCTGGACGTCGCGGGTCTGAAGGAGATCCCGGGCGTGGGCAAGTCGATCGCCGAGAAGGTCGTCGAGTATTTCCGCACCGGCAAGGTCTCGGTGGTCGAGGAACGGCGGGCCAGGATTCCCGCGGGGGTACGGCAGCTCATCACCATCCCCACCCTCGGTCCGAAGAAGGCGCTGGCGCTGTACGAGGACCTGCACATCTCCTCGGTGAGCGAACTCACCGACGCCATCGAGGCGGAGAAGCTGCGCGACCTGAAGGGCTTCGGGGAGAAGACCGAGGAGAACATCCTGCACGGCATCGCCCTCATGCGGCAGGCGGGAGGGCGGATCCCGCTGGGCACCGCCATGGAGTCCGCCGAGGAGATCGTCGCCGGACTCTCCCGGATCACCGGCTGCGAGGACTGCGCCTACGCCGGATCGCTGCGCCGCATGAAGGAGACCGTCGGCGACATCGACATCCTCGTCGCCGCCGGCCGGTCGGCCCCCTTCATGGACGCCCTGACCGAACTGCCCTCCACCGCCGAGGTCATCGCGCACGGCGAGAAGAAGACCTCGGTCCGCACCGTCCTGGGCGTCCAGGTCGACCTGCGGGTGGTACGGCCGGACGCGTGGGGTGCCGGTCTGCAGTACTTCACCGGCTCCAAGGGCCACAACATCCGCACCCGCACGATCGCCGTCCACCTGGGGCTGAAGCTCTCCGAGTACGGCCTGTTCGAGACCGACGGCGGAAATCGGGTCGCCTCCCGTACCGAGGACGAGGTGTACGCCAGGCTCGGCCTGCCGTGGATCCCGCCCACACTGCGCGAGGACCGGGGGGAGATCGAAGCCGGGCTGCGCGGCGAACTCCCCGAGGTGGTGACGGAGGCCGACATCAGGGGCGACCTGCACACCCACACCGACCTCACCGACGGGCTCGCCTCCCTGGAGGACATGGTGGCGGCGGCGGCCGGGCGGGGCTACGCGTACTACGCGGTCACCGATCACGCGCCGGACCTGTACATGCAGCGCATGACCGACGAGAAGATCCTCGCCCAGCGCGAGCGGGTGCGCTCCCTGGACGGCGGACACCACGGCATGCGGCTGCTGCACGGCACCGAACTCAACATCGGCCCGAAAGGGGACGTCGACTGGCCCGACGAGTTCCTCCGCGGCTTCGACATCCGCGTGGCCTCGGTGCACTCCCACTTCAACCTCGGCCGCAAGGCGATGACCCGGCGGATCGTACGCGCCTGCGAGAACCCGTACGTCAACGTCATCGGCCACCCCACCACCCGCCTGATCGGCAAACGGCCGGGCGTCGACGCCGACCTGGACGAGGTGTTCGCCGCCTGCGCCCGCACCGGCACGGCCCTGGAGATCAACGCCCAGCCCGACCGCCTCGACCTCGGCGACGAGGACATCCTCCGGGCCAGGGACCACGGGGCGAAGTTCGCCGTCGACACCGACGCCCACTCGATCCCCCAGCTCGCCTACCTCCGCTACGGCGTCGGCACCGCGCAGCGCGGATGGCTCACCCCCGACGACGTGATCAACACGTGGCCACTGCGACGCCTGCGCCGGTTCCTGCGCAAGGACCGGGACTGACGCGGGGCGCGGACCGTCCCGCGGGTCCGCATGCGTGACGGAGGGGATTGGGGTACTCCTCGAAGGAGAGAACGGAGGCCGCCGCCATGCACGCAGTCGTCACCGTGGGCCTCGACGGCTCACCCGAGAGCCTTGCCGCGGCCCGCTGGGCCGCCGACGAGGCCCAGAAGCGGGGGCTCACCCTGCGCCTGTTGCACGCGTGGCCGCTGCTGGTGCCGGAGCCGACCGACGTGCCCTCGGAAGTCGACCAGAACTACTGGGCCAGGCGCCTGGTGCACACCGTTCGGGCGGAACTCCAGATGCGCCACCCGGGCCTGACCATCGTCCCGGACCTGGTCGCCGACGACGCGCAGAGCGCCCTGCTCCGAGCGGCGTCGGAGTCCGAGATGCTCGTGCTCGCCTCCCGCGGCCTGGCGCCCGTCGAGAGCTACTTCCTCGGCGACGTCAGCATGCCCGTCGTGGCTCGGGCCGAGCGGCCGGTCGTGATGGTCCGCGCCGAAGCCCCGGAAGGAGAGCCGCGGCCGGCGCCCACGAGCCGCGTGGTCGTGGCCCTCAAACTGCACGGATCCTCCGACGACCTGCTCGACTTCGCCTTCCACACGGCCGCGGCCAGGGGCGTTCCGCTCCAGGCCGTGCACGGCCGGAGCGTGCCGCTGCACGCGCGCGTGCCCTGGGGCGTGGACCACAACATCAGCGAGGAGATCACCCGGGAGGCGCAGCAGCAGCTCAGCAAGGCACTGCGCCCCTGGCGTGAGAAGTTCCCGCAAGTGGAAGTGGACGACAGCGTCCGTCTCACGAGCCCGCCCAAGGCCGTCGTCCGGGCCGCCGAGGGGGCCGCGCTGCTGGTCGTCGGCCGGCGCAGGCACCGTCCTGGCCTGGTGCCCCACCTGGGGCCGGTGACGCAGGCCGCCCTTCACCACGGGCGCTGCTCCGTCGCCGTCGTCCCGCACGACTGAGCCGGGCGTCCCGCACGACTGGCGTCCCGCACGGCTGAGCCGGGCGTCCCGCAGCACGACCGGGCTACGGCTCTCCCCACGACCGGGCTACGGCTCTCCGCGCCACATTCTGGAGTCGCCGCCCAGCCACTCGACCAGTTCCTCGTCGTCGATTCCCCGGTGCGATTCCCGCAGGCCGGCCCGGCGCAGGAACTCCAGGACGTCGAGCAGGTGATAGGCCGTACCGGCCGGTTCACCGTGGATCGTCACCATTCTCCCGCCGCCGGGTCCCGGCGGATGCACAACCACAGGCGCGTGTTCGGACACCGTTCCAGCCTGAACCCGGCCGCGCGGGGCCGCAATTCGGTTCGCGGGGCGGCCGCGCGGGGCGGCCGCGCGGGGCGGCCGCGCGTGTCGCGGCGGCCGGTTTCCGACGTTGTACTGGTAGGAGAGCGCTGCCGAGCGAGGGGAGCAGCCATGCCGTCGTCCGACGTCTTCCGTCCCGCGAAGCCGGAGACGGTGTTCGACCGCGACGCCGAGTGGAACGCGCTGGTCGCGTTCGCCTGCGACGACCGGCCCGGAGCCGGTCTCGGTGTGGTGACCGGACGGCTCCGGCAGGGCAAGACGTACCTCCTGGAGGCACTCGCCGGAGCGCTGGGCGGCTTCTGTTTCGGGGCGCAGCAGGCTGCCCGGGCGGAGTCCCTCCGGCGTCTCGGCGACGAACTCGCCCGGCACACGGGCACCGGGCCGGCCCGGGGAACCGGCTGGGAGGACGCCGTCGAGGCGGTGCTCGCGCTGGGCGACCGGCGGCCGGTGCCGGTCGTGCTCGACGAGTTCCCCGAGCTGGTACGGCAGAGTCCGGAACTGCCCTCCGTCATCCACACCGCCTACCGGCGGCTGCGCGACACGGGGCGGGGCAACCGCACGCGCCTGCTGCTGAGCGGTAGCTCCCTGCCCGTGATGCACCGGCTGTTCGGCGCGGCCTCTCCGCTGCGCGGGCTGGCCGATCTCGAACTCACCCTGCGCCCGTTGGACTTCCGGCAGGCCGCGCGGTTCTGGGCCATCGACCACCCCCGGCTCGCGCTGCTGGTTCACGCCGTCGTCGGCGGCACCCCCGCCTACCGGCGCTACGCCGGCGACGACGCCCCCGGCGGGCCGGACGACTTCGACGCCTGGGTGTGCCGGACGGTCCTCAACCCCGGCACTCCCCTGTTCCTTGAGGCGCATCACCTGATGCAGGAGGAGACCGACCACTGGGACCGTGCGCTGTGCCACTCCGCGCTCGCCGCCATCGCCTCGGGCTGCCGTACCCAGGGCGAGATCTCGGAATGTCTCGGCACCCCGCTCACCGACGCGTCGCACTGCCTCACACTCCTGCGGTCGAGCGGTCTGCTGTACGGCGAACCCGACGCCTTCCGGCCGAACCTGGTCCGGCTGCGGATCGCGGAGCCGCTGCTCGCCTTCGAACACGGATCTGTCTGGCCGCATCGTCAGGCGCTGGAACAGCAGGACGCCGACGAGGTCTGGCGGCGGGCACGTCCCGTCTTCGACTCCGCCGTGGCGGGCCCCCATTTCGCGCGGGTCTGCCGGGAGTGGGCGCTGGACTTCGCCGACCCGGCCGTCTTCGGCGGGCACCCCGCGAGCGCGGCCCATGGCTCGCTCCCGGACCCGGAACGCCGGGCCGGCCGGGACGTGGAGGCGGAGGTCGTCGTACGCGGCCGGGCCGACGGCCGCCTCGCGCCCCTGCTGTCGGTGGGCGTGGCCCGCTGGGACGAGGTCATGGACACACCCCACCTGGAGCACCTGCGTCACCTGCTCGGTCTGCTCGCCGCCCGCGGCGAGGACGTCACCCGCACCCGGCCCGCCTGCTACAGCGGCGTCGGCTTCACCCCCGCGCTCCGCGCGGCCGAGGCCGACGGGCAGGTGGTCCTCGTCGACCTCGACCGGCTGTACCGGGGGCGGTAGCGTGGACGCCGACCCGCGTCCCGGCGCCGTTCCCGGGACTCCGCCGCTCCCCCGTGCCGAGGTGTACGAGACCCACACCGCGGTCCTGTTCTTCGTCGGGGACCGCGCCTACAAGGTCAAGAAGCCGGTCGACCTGGAGTTCCTGGACTTCTCCACGGTGGCCGCCCGGCGGGCCGGCTGCGAGCGGGAGGTCGCCCTCAACCGCCGCTTCGCCCCGGACGTCTATCTGGGCCTGGGCGAGTTCCGCGGCCCGGACACGGACGTGTCCGAGCCCCTGGTCGTGATGCGCCGTATGCCCGCGGAGCGGCGCCTGTCCCGGCTGGTGCGGGAAGGCGCGCCCGTCGACGACGCGCTGCGGGCCGTCGCCCGGCTGCTCGCCGCCCGTCACGCGAACGCGCGCCGCAGGCCCGAAGTGGACCGGCAGGGGACGCGCGACGCGCTGTCGGCGCGCTGGGAGGCGAGCTTCGCCCAGGTACGGGCGATGTCCGGCGACGGCACCGTGCCGGACGGCGTGGCGGAGACCGAGCGGCTGGTGCGCCGCTACCTCGTCGGCCGCGAGCAGTTGTTCGAGGCGCGCATCGTGCAGGGGCGGATCGTCGACGGCCACGGAGACCTGCTGGCCGAGGACATCTTCTGCCTCGACGACGGCCCCCGCGTCCTGGACTGCCTGGAGTTCGACGACACCCTCCGGTACGTCGACGGCCTCGACGACGCCGCCTTCCTGGCCATGGACCTGGAGCAGCTCGGCGCCGCGGACGCCGCCGCGTTCTTCCTCACCGCGTACGGCGAGTACTCGGGAGACCCGGCGCCGCCCTCGCTGCGGCACCACTACGTCGCCTACCGCGCCTTCGTGCGCGCCAAGGTCTCGCTGATCCAGGCGCGCCAGGGCGCGCCCGGCGCCGGGACGGCGGCGCACCGGCTGATCGCGGCCGCCCTGCGTCATCTGCGTGCCTCCGTCGTCGGCGTGACCCTCGTCGGCGGGCTCCCGGGCAGCGGGAAGTCCACGCTCTCCGGCGCGCTCGCCGACCGGCTCGGCGTCACCCTGCTCAGCAGTGACCGCCTCCGCAAGGAGCTGGCCGGCATCCCGGTGGAGCAGTCCGCGGCGGCCGCCTACGGCGAGGGCCTGTACACACCCGAGTGGACGGCCAGGACGTACGCGGCCCTGCTCGATCGCGCGTCGGCCCTGCTGTCCCGCGGTGAGTCCGTCGTCCTGGACGCCACCTGGCACGACGCGGGACAGCGGGAAGCCGCCCTGCGCATGGCCGAGCGCACCCACGCCGACCTGGTGGCCCTGCACTGTCAGGTGCCGGACGCGATGTCGGCGGCCCGCCTGGCCACCCGCACCTCCGGGGCCTCCGACGCCGACGTCGGCGTGGCGACCGCGATGGCGGCCGCGGAACGGCCGTGGCCGAAGGCCGTCACGGTCGACACGAGCGGCTCCCTGGAGGCCGCGGTCGCCCGGGCGCTGGCCGCCGTCCGCCCGCACGACGCCGACCGGACGCCGGTCTTCCGCGCCCCCTCGGGGGAACCCTCCTGAGCAGCCGCCAGGCGGGCGGTCCGTGCGGGCGGTCAGGGAATCGCCGTGCCGCGCCGCGCCCGTCGGGGCGGGAGCCCGGGCAGCGTCGTCGGCGGGGCCGGCGGGTGGGGGCCGGCGGGTTCGCCCCGCTCCGCTCGGCCGGCGAGGGTCGCGACGATGTCGGCCGCCGTCAGCACGCCGGCCAGCCGTCCGTCCTCCGCCAGCACCGGCAGGGCGTCGGCGTCGGCGCAGCTCATGACGTCGGCCGCGTGGCGTACGGTCTGCCCCGCGTGCACGAGCGCCGGTCTGTGGCGGGGCAGGAGTTCGTCCACGCGCCGGCCGGACAGCGAAGCGGCCGGCGCCGCACAGGCGAGTGCCACGTCGGCCCGGTCCAGCAGGCCGGTGCAGCGGCCGTCCGGACGCACGACCGGGAGGTGACGGGCGCCGGACCGCTCCAGCAACTCCCAGGCGACGAGAACGGTCTCGTCGCCGGCGACGGTGACCGCGGCGGGGCGCATCACGTCGGCGACCGTCCGGGCCAGGACCTCCCGCTCGTCGGGGGCCGCCCGTGACTGCTGTTCCATGGTCGCCTCCTTCCCGGGTGTGCGGGTTGCCGAGTACCCGCGGGGCGCGGCACGGATCGCCTCCGGCGGGGGCGGGATGCGTTCCGTTCCCCCGGATGAGTGCGGCCCTGACCATGGACCCGGCGGTGAAACGCCAGGTCAGTGGTCCCCTGCCGGATGTTCACGGCGCGCGGGGAACGGGAGGTTGGAATACCATGGTCGGTAGCGCTGACTTCTGGTGAAGGAGTGCTTATCGGTGAGGTAGGTGTCCCACGATGGCCCTGATCTCTTCTTTCATAGCAGCCACGGACGGCCCGACACGCTCGGTGCGTGCGGCGGCGAGTTACCTCTACGGCCTGCTCACCCCCGGACGTGCGGAACCCGACGGCGGACGTGAGAGCGGCGAGGTCGTCGTACCGGTGCGGACGACGTCGTTCGTGCAGGGCCGGGCCGCGGGGCTGGGCCCGGTGACGGTGGCGTACGAGCGGCAGGGGACCGGGGAGCCGCTGGTCCTGCTGCACGGCGTCGGTCATCACCGCCGGGCCTGGGACGCCGTCGTGCCGCTGCTGGCCGAGCGGCACGAGACGATCGCCATCGACCTGCCCGGGTTCGGGGAGTCTCCCGACCTGGATCCGGCCGTGCCGCGCGATCTGCGGACCGCGGTGGGCTGGCTGGGCACCGTGCTCGCCGAACTGGGCGTGGAACGGCCGCACGTGGTCGGGCACTCGCTGGGCGGACTGATCGCGCTGCGTCTGGGCCAGGCCGGACTGGCGCGCAGCGTGACGGCCCTGGCGCCGGCGGGGTTCTGGACCGACGCGGAACGGCGGCGGACGTACGCTCTGCTCGCCGCGGCCCGGCACAGCGTGCGGCTGCTGCCTGACATGGCCATGGTCCGCCTGGCGCACACGGCGACCGCCCGGGCCGCGCTGGCCGGCACGGTCTACGGCCGGCCGGAGAGCTGCCTGCCCGAGACGCTGGTCGCCGATCTGCGGGCGCTGCGGGACGCCACCGCCTTCAACGCGACCCTGCGGGCCGGGCGGGCCCCCGGCCTGTTCACCGGGGACGTCCCCGGCCTGCCGGTGACCATCGCCTGGGGCGCCTGCGACCGGATCCTGCCGCCGCGGCAGGCCGCGCGCGTGCTGGCCATGATCCCGGAAGCCAGGCTGGTAGAACTGCCCGAGTGCGGCCACATCCCGATGAACGACGCGCCGGACCTCGTCGCCCGCGTGATCCTCGAGGCGACCCTGCGGGCCGCGGCCGAGGAACTGTGACGATCACCTCGGCGGCCGGCCGCTCGGCTCAGCGCAGAGCCCACGGTGCGCACCCGTCCCGGTCGTGCAGCCGTTCGAGGACGTCGTCCGCCGGGCAACGGCCGCGGCGGACATAGCGGTCGGCGTAGGCCGCCACGGCGTCCACGACGTCGCCGCTCGCGCCGAGCCGGGGCAGGGCGTCCAGCGCGGCGGCGAAACAGGTCACGGCGGCGCGCTTCAGCTCCGGGTCGGCCAGCCCGCGGCGCGCCGCGTCCGTCCACAGCGGATTGTGCGGAGCGGGATCCCCGGCGGCCCGCCCGGCCAGGGGCGCCACGGCACGGTGCGCGATCGCGGCGGCGCGTGGATCGTCGAACAGGGCCGTGGTGACCGCGAGCGGCACGATCCATCCGTCGTCCCCGGGCTGCGCGTCGATCATGCGCAGTTCCAGGTGCCCCCGTGGCCTGACCGGCGGGAAGAGCGTGGTGAGGTGGTAGTCGAGGTCCGCGCGGGTGGGCGGGCGCATGGTGTCCGAGCGAATCCAGTCGCGGAAGCTCACTCCGTCCGGCACGTCCCACGGCCCGTCGTCCCGCCGTACGCACATCAGCGGTGCGTCGAGGACCCGGCGGACCCACGCGCGGCGCGGATCCTGGGACAGGTTGGGCCCGCCGGACCGCCCCGGGTCGAGTTCGGTCCACATCAGCTGCCGGGTCGACCGCCAGCCGGTGGCCCGGCCCTCGGACATGGGCGAGTTCGCGAACGCCGCGACCAGCACCGCGCCCAGCCGGTGCGCCAGCCACCAGCGGCGGGTGAATCCCATGACGCCCGGCCCCTCGACCCCGGCGTCGAGGCACACCTGGACGGAGGCGGAGGCGCACATCAGGGTACGTCCCGCCGGGCCCGTGCGGCCGAGGCTGACCTCCATGGCGTCGTACCGGGGTTCCCGCAGGAACCGGCGGGGCGGACGCCAGGGGTCGATGCCCATGCCCACCAGGGTCAGCCCGTGCTCGCGCAGCAGGGCACGCACGGCCCGCAGATCGGCGGAGACCTCCGAGACGCACCGCGTCAGCGACGGGGCGGGCCGGGAGCTCAGCTCCAGCTGGCCACCGGGTTCGACGGTCAGCGCGGAGGTCAGCGGCAGGGTGCGCAGCACGGCGTAGACCGCTTCCAGCCGCCCGGCGGCGACGGCGCGGTGCGGGGCACGCTCGTCGTGGACGAGCCATTCCACCTCCACGCCGACGGTGCGGGGCGGTCCGGTCTTGAAGCAGATTCCCGCGACCAGCGCCTCCGCTTCGTGTTCGGTGACGGCGGATGCACCGTCAGCGCCGTCCTCCGGTGAGAGAGACATCGGGGGAGCCTCCTGAGTCGCCGCGGGGGAAACAGGGCACGAACCGGCATCCGGTTCGCGTACGGGTGTGCCTGCCCAAGGGTCCGCCGTGCCGCCCTGTCATGACAAGGGCGCACTTTCCCGGCGACCGGTCTTTCGGCCCCTTGCGGCGACCCGTGCTCCCTTGTCCGGCTGTGAGGTGAGAGGAATCGTGGCCGGCCCGGACCCCCTTCAGCCCGTGGAGAGTTCGCCCCCGGTGTCCCGGCGCACCTTCTGCCGGATGCGTGTGTCCCGGTCGGGTGCGTGGTGCTCCAGCATGCGCAGCCGTGCCGTCTCCGCGTCCCCCGCACGGATCGCCTCGGTGATCGCCCGGTGTTCGGCGAGGGTCGCGTCGAAGGTGTCGTCGACGGTGCGGGTCCGCCACGGCGCGCTCGTCTTCACCTGGGCGTCGATGGCGTGCAGCAGGGACGAGACGGTGGTGTTGTGGGCGGCGGCGCGTATCGTGTCGTGCCACTCGTTGAGGTGCGGCGGACGTCCCCGGGGTCTTCCAGCGTGCCCGCGCGCTCCAGCAGGGCGTCCAGCCGGGCCAGGTCGACGGGGCCGCGCCGTACGGCCGCCGCCGAGGCGAGCAGGGCGTCGAGCACGGCGCGCAGCTCGAACAGTTCGAGCATCTCCTCGTCGGAGCGCTGGCGCACGGCGAACCCCCGTCGGGTGCTCACCAGGAGTCCGTCGCGCTCCAGCAGTGCCAGGGCCTCGCGAACCGGGGTGCGCGACACCGCGAACTCCTCGCTCAGCGCGAGCGGGATCAGCGAGGCGTCCTGCGGGTAGTGGCCGGAGGTGAGCCGGTGCCGCAACTCGTCGTAGATGGTGTCTCGTGTGCTCTTCATCCGTTTCCTCGTCGCGGGGCGGGACGCGAACCGGTACGTGCGCCGCCCCGGATCATGCCCGACGCACAGGCTCACGTCAGCCCCGGCCCCCGGCCCGCAGGGGCGCGGACGTCGTCGTCCTCCGGGCCGACGAGCAGCGGCGGGGCCGGGTCGGCCCGCCATTCAGCGAGCGAGCCGTCGTAGAGCAGCACGTCGTCGATGCCGATGTCGTGCAGCGCCAGGGCGAGGCCCGCCGCGTTGACCGCCCCGCCGCAGTCGACAGGCCCGGGCATCTGCCGTGCGGTCCGAGCACACCCGTCGGAACACGGCGTGTCCGTGTCGTCCTCTGCGCAGGAGGAGCCGAGCATCGCCCGCCGGCCGGTCCCACCACCGGCGCCCTGTCGGTCGCCGCCGGACGAGCGGAACCATTCGGGTCACCCGCGGGCACCCGCGCTTCGCCGGGCCGCGCACGCACGGGTACCAGCGGATCCGGGCGGCGAAGCGCAAGACGGCGGCGGCCCGATCGGGCAGTGGCCTTCAGACGGTGACGATGTCCTGCCTGAGCGGCGTCAGGGCCGCGGCGATCGCGCCGATCGTCTCCGTGTCCACCCCCGCCTCGGCCGGCGAGTCGCCCAGACGCGTCACGACACGGCCGAAGGCGGCGTCCGTGATCGCCGGCCGCTCGTGCGCCTTGCGCATGCAGCGGCCGGTGTACGGGCGGGTGGACCCGGGGGCCTGGCCGATGAAGCGCCGCTTACGCTGCTTGAGGCCGTCGAGGTCCACCCCCGCGAAGCAGGATTCCAGGCCGGGGCCGCCGAGCACCTTGTCGTGGAAGACGTCGAAGACGGCCGCGACGGCGTCCTCCCCTCCCAGTTGCTCGAAGAGGTTCTGCCGCGTGGTGTCCGTCATGCCCGCCGGCGTGGCGAGTCCGTCCTGCCGGCAGGTGTGCAGGCCGTTTCCGAGGTGTCGGAAGCCCCTCCGGCGCGGCGGGCGCCGGAGGGACCGTTTCGTGACCGCGTGCTCACGCGCCGGACGGACGCCGGTCGCACGGCGCCGGAGGGGCCGGTCTGCCTCACACCCGGCTCCCCGACGCCGTGTCCGCCGACATCCGCTGGGCCACGTAGATCGGCACCGCGGACACCAGCACCAGCACGGCCGCCACCACGTTCACCACCGGCGCCTGCTGCGGCCGGGTCATGTTGTCGAAGATCCAGATCGGCAGGGTCTGGACGCCGGGTCCGGCGGTGAAGGTGGTCACCACGATCTCGTCGAAGGACAGCGCGAAGGCGAGCAGCCCGCCCGCGAACAGCGCCGAGCGCACCAGCGGGAAGGTGACGTCGGCGAAGGCGCGGAAGGTGTCGGCGCCGAGGTCCATCGCGGCTTCCTCGTACGTGCCGGAGGTGCGGCGCAGCCGGGCGACGACGTTGTTGAAGACGACGACGATGCAGAAGGTGGCGTGCCCGACCACGACGGTGAACAGGCCGAGGCCCACCCCCAGCGGCTCGAGCACCGTGCTGAACGCCGAGTTGAGCGCGATGCCGGTGACGATGCCGGGCAGCGCGATCGGCAGGACGACCACGAACGAGAGGGTGTCCCGGCCGAAGAAGCGGTGCCGGGCGACCGCGAAGGCGATCAGCGTGCCGAGGACCAGGGCGATCGCGGTGGCGCCCAGGCTGGCCTTCACCGAGGTCCACAGCGCCTCGCGGGCACCGGAGTTGCCCCAGGCGACGGACCACCAGTGCAGGGTGAGCCCCGGCGGCGGCCAGCTCGCGCTGCGGTCCGGGTTGAGCGAGTTGACGAGGACCAGCAGCAGCGGCACGTAGATCACCGCGAAGCCGAGCCCGGCGGCGACGCGCAGGGCGTTCCGCGCGGAGCGGGAGAGTTGCACGGCGGGCTCCTAGATGCTGCTCAGGGCGCCGGTGCGGCGCATCGCCAGCAGGTACAGGACGATGACGACGACGGGGACCGTGCCGAGGGCGGCGGCCATGGGCAGGTTGAGTTCGATGTTGGAGTAGACGAGGTTGCCGATCAGCTGGGTCTTGCCGCCGACGATCTGCACGGTGATGTAGTCGCCGAGGCTGAGCGAGAAGGTGAAGATCGACCCGGCGGCCACCGACGGCAGCACCATCGGCAGCACCACCGAGCGGAAGGTCCGCCCGGCCCGCGCGCCCAGGTCGGCGGACGCGTCGAGGAGGTTGGCGGGCAGCTGCTCCAGCGCGGTGTGGATCGGCAGGACCATGTACGGCAGCCACAGGTACGTCAGCGTCATGACCGCCGCCGGCAGCCCGTACCCCGGCCCGCTCAGCCCGAACGGCTTCAGCATCCAGTCGGCGAGCCCGCCCTGGGACAGGATCAGCCGCCAGGCGTACACCTTGACCAGGTAACTCGCCCACAGGGGCGTGAGGATGGCGACCACGAGCAGCGGACGCCACCGGGGGCGGGCGATGCGGGCGGTGTAGAAGGCGAGCGGGAAGGCGATCACCGCGCACAGGGCGGTGACGGCGACGGCGACGCCGACGCTGCGCAGGACGACCTGCCGGTAGACGGGGGTGGTGAACAGCGCCCGGAAGTTGTCGGTCGACCAGACCTTCACCACCTCGCTGGTGAAGGAGTCCGTCGTCCAGAACGCGGAGACGAACAGCACGGCCAGCGACCCGAGGTAGAGCACCGCGAGCCACAGCAGCGGAGCGGTCAGCAGCAGGGACAGCCGCAGCCGGGGCCGGCGGTGCAGGGTCCCGGCGAGCCGCCGGACGGTTCCCCGCCCGGCGGCGTGCGCCTCTACGGTCATGACGTCAGCCCTTGATCTCGGTCCAGGCCTGCACCCACTTGGCGTACGGCACGCACTTCACGTCGGTGCGGCCGTCGAGGCACTGCTCGATGGGCGTGTTCCAGAAGGCGATCTTCTTCCAGTAGGCCTCGTCGGCGGCGTGGTAGGTGGTGCAGAAGTTCTTGTCGCTGGTCTGCGCGCACGCCTTGGCGTTGGCGGGCGCCTCGCCGAAGTACTCGGCGACCTGGGCGTTGACCTTGGGCGAGATGATCCAGTCCAGCCACTTGTAGGCGCAGTTGGGGTGCTTGGCCTTGGCGGCGACCATCCAGGTGTCGGACCAGCCGGTCGAACCCTCCTCGGGCACCAGGGCCTTGACCTTGGCGCCCTCGTCGGCGGCGAGGCTGGCGATGACCTGCCAGGTGGTGCCGACCACGGAGTCCCCGCTCTTGAAGGCGGAGACCTCCTTGAGGTAGTCGCTCCAGTACTCGCCGATGTTCGCGTTCTGCTTCTTCAGCAGGCTCACCGCGGCGTCGAACTGCTTCTGGTCCAGCGCGTACGGGTCCTTGATCTTCAGCTCGGGCTTGGTGGCCTTGAGGTACAGCGCCGCGTCGGCGATGTAGATCGGCGAGTCGTAGGCGGTGACGTGGCCCTTGTACTTCGCGGCGTCGTCGAACACCGCGGACCAGGAGGTCGGGGCGGGGCTGACCTTCTGCGTGTTGTACATCAGCAGGTTGGCGCCGCGGCCGTGCGGGATGCCGTACATCCGGCCCTTGACGGAGTTCCAGTTGCCGTTCTTCAGGCCGCTGAAGACGTCCTTGTAGTTCGGTACGAGCTTGGTGTTGACGGGGGCCGCGTCCCCGGAGGCGATCAGGCGCAGGGAGGCGTCGCCGGAGGCGGAGACGGCGTCGTACTCGCCGGTCTTCATCAGCTTGACCATCTCGTCGGAGCTGGCCGCGACCTTGGAGTTGACCTGGCAGCCGGTCTGCTTCTCGAAGTCGCTGACCCAGTCGACCTTCGGGTCGTTGGATCCGTCCTCGACGTAGCCGGCCCAGGCGATCAGGTTGACCTGGCCCTCGGTCTTGCCGAGCTTCGACGGCGCCTTCAGGTCAGGGGGGTTGAGGCCGGTGGCCGAGGAACCGCCGGAGCCGGAGGAGCCGCAGGCGGTGGCGGCGAGCAGCAGCGCGGCGGCGCCCGCTGCTCGGATGGATCGGGTGAGGCGCACGACGTACTCCATGGGGTGAGGGTTCAGTCGGGGACGTGGACGGTGTGGCGGCGGTGCCACTGGAGGCGGACCCGGGTGCCGCGGTAGGCGGCGACGTCCTCGGCGGAGGTCTCGAGGTTCTGCTGGAGCGCGGTGAGGCGTCCGCCGGCGTCCAGGTCGACGAGGAAGCGGGTGGCGTCCCCGAGGTAGACGACTTCGGCGACCGTGCCGGTGGCGCCGGCCTGCTCCGGCTCGTCGGTCTCGGCGGACTCCTTCAGCACGCGGATCTTCTCCGGGCGGATGCTGTAGGTGCCGGGCGCGCCGACGACGCGCTGGGCGGACTCGCCCGCCAGCAGGTTGGAGGTGCCGACGAAGGAGGCGACGAAGGCCGTCGCGGGGCGTTCGTATATCTCGGCGGGGGTGCCCACCTGTTCGATGCGGCCCTGGTGGAAGACGGCGATGCGGTCGCTCATCGTCAGCGCCTCCTCCTGGTCGTGGGTGACGAAGACGAAGGTGATGCCGACCTCGCGCTGCAGCGCCTTGAGCTCCACCTGCATCTGCTCGCGCAGCTTGAGGTCGAGGGCGCCGAGGGGTTCGTCGAGCAGCAGGACGCTGGGGCGGCCGACGAGGGCGCGGGCGAGGGCGACGCGCTGGCGCTGGCCGCCGGAGAGCTGGGCGGGCCGGCGCCGGCCGAAGCCGTCCAGCCGTACCTCGGCGAGGGCCTTGCGGGCGCGCACCAGCCGTTCCGCCTTGGGCACCTTGCGGATCTTCAGGCCGTAGGCGACGTTCTGCTCCACGGTCATGTGCGGGAACAGGGCGTAGTCCTGGAAGACGGTGTGCACGTCCCGCTCGAAGGGCGCGAGGCGGGTGACCTCCTTGCCCGCGAGTTCGATCCGGCCTCCGGTGGGCGTCTCGAATCCGGCGATCATGCGCAGCACCGTGGTCTTGCCGGAGCCGGAGGGTCCGAGCATCGAGAAGAACTCTCCGTCCCGGATCTCCAGGTCGACCCCGGCCACAGCGGTCGTCTCCCCGAACGACTTCCGCAGATCCTGTAGCCGGATCGCACTTCCCTCCATGAGCGGGAACCTTTCTGGCGTTCTGGTGCGTTGACCTATTGACGTGAAACATATGAAGTCATAGTTCAAACCTCAAGGCCCCCTTAGGGTAAAGCTTGAGTCAACGCACAAGGTGGTGGCCGTGAAGCAATCGATCGACGGCGGCGCCCGCAGAGCCGTCTTCGCGCCGGTCGAGGGGCGGGCGCGCGTCGAGGCCGTGGTCCAGCGCCTCGGCGACGCCATAGAACTCGGCCTGCTCGCCGACGGTGAGCAACTGCCCGGCGAGAGCGAGCTGGCCGGGCAGCTCGGCGTGTCCACGGTGACCCTGCGCGAGGCGCTGATGGCGCTGCGCCAGCAGGGCCTGGTCACCACCCGCCGCGGTCGCGGCGGCGGCAGTTTCGTCTCCCTGCCCGAACTTCCCGGCGAGGAGCGCCTCAAGGTCCGGCTGCGCGGCTGGAGCACCGAGGAACTGCGCGACCTGGGCGACCACTGGGCGGCCCTGTCGGGCGCCGCGGCCCGCCTCGCCGCGCAGCGCACCGACGCCGACGACCTCGCCCAGCTCCGCCGCAGCGTCGATGAGCTGGCCGGCGCCGAGGACGCGGCGGCGCGCAGCCGGGTGTACGGCCGCTTCCATGTGGAACTGGCGGCGGCCGCGCAGTCGGCCCGGCTCACCCGGGAGCAGGTGGCCCTCCAGACCGACATCGGGGCGCTGCTGTGCCTTGTGCTCGGGGACGACGAATATCGTGAAGAAGCCGCCGACCGTCACCGGTCCGTAATCTCGGCCGTGCAAGATGGGGCGCACGAATCGGCCAGGGAGCTGGCCGAGCGGTGCGTCCTGGAGTCGACGGCGAGACTCATCGCCCTTCGCCTGTCCCTCTAGCCGCGCGCCGCGCCCGGTCCTCGTCCGCTGGAGGGCGCCATGATCACCAGCCCCGGCCTCGTGGGAGCGCCGGCCGCCACGCTCGACGCGTCCACCGAGGCAGAGGTGGCGGCGCGGGTCGGCGGCGCGCTGGAGGCGGTCTTCGACGCGGTCGCCGAGACCCGCGCCGACGCGACGGCGCTGCTGGCCCGGGTGGCCGATCGGCACCGCCGTCCCGCGACCGCCGACCTCGCCGCGCTCCGGCCCGGCCTGCACCTGCGGCTGACCCGGCAGGAACTGGTCTCCGGGGCGGGTTTCGTGGCCGCGCCCGGTCTGCTCGGCGACGTGCCGGCCTGGCTGGAGTGGTGGCAGACCACCGCCGACGGCCAGGTGCGCCCCCTGCTGCTCGACCTGGACCCCAGCCGGTCGGCGTACTCGGACTACACGCACTGGGACTGGTTCGCCCTGCCCCGCGACACCGGCCGCCGCGCGGTGGCGGGCCCCTACGTCGACTACCTCTGCTCCGACGAGTACAGCCTCACGCTGTCCGCGCCGGTCGAGGTGGACGGCCGGTTCGTGGGCGTGGCCGCGGCCGACGTGTACCTGCGCCACTTCGAGGCGGCCGTGCTGCCCCTGCTGCGCCGGCTGCCCGGACCCGCGTACCTGGTGAACGCGCGTGGCCGGGTCGCCGCGTCCGCGGACCCGGCACACCTGGCCGGCTCCCTCGTCAAGGGACCGGACTTCGCCGCCGTCCTGGAGCGCTCGCGCCCCGCGCGCTTCGGCGGGCTGCGGCTCGTCCCGTGCCGGGGCGTCCCGCTCGTCCTGGTGACCGCGGCGTACCGGACGTCGTGACGGTGGACGGCGACCCGGACGTCGTGACGGTGCCTGGCGTCGCGGCCGACCGTGACGGTGGACGGCGTCGCGGCCAGCCGTGACGGCGCCCAGTGTCACGGCAGGCGCTGACGGCGGCAGGCGCTGACGGCGCCCGGCGCCGGGACAGCCGTACTGATGCCGCCTGCCGAGGCCGTCGTACTGTGCCGGGGCCGTTTGCTGAGACCGCCGTGCTGACAAGGCGCCGTCGGCGACCTGAACGCCGACGGTGCCCGTCAGACCTCGGGGGCCGGCACCACCCTCAGGTGAGCGGCCGTGGGGCGGGCCGTGCGGCCCCGCGACCGGTCGCGCCGTGCCTCCCGCAGCACCAGCGTCAGCCGCGTGTACCCCATCTCCTCCAGCGTCCGCGTCGTCTCATCCATTACACGGCAGTCCGTGGCGCCCCAGCGCGGATCGGGGTGCGTCACCGGCCGTACGGCGCCGTCGTGCCGGACGGCCCGCTCGCCGACCGCGCGGATCCAGTGCGGCAGCCCCTGCCGGAAGGCGGCCTCCATGAGGGGGTCCTGCGCGATCTCCCGCCGGATGGCCTGCAGCCCGTGATCATGGCCGTGGCGCTCCACGGCGTCCGCGAAGTGCGCCAGCATGGGCAGGCACCAGCTCGACTCGTGCTCACCGAGGACGGTGCACGCGTCCGGGTGGAACAGCACGAAACGGAGGAAGTTGTCGCCGGGCATGGCCGTCGGATGCGGGGACACCTCACGGAAAAGTGACGCGAAAGCGCTGTTGGACAGAACGACGTCCCAGCGGTGGTCGAGCACGACGGACGGGTGGGGGACGGCCTCCAGGAGGACGGCGCAGTCCTGCAGATAGGCCTGGGCCTCGAGACTCACGGGGACGGGCCGCGGTGCCGACCGCTGCCCTCCTGCCTGAAATGCCATCGGGAGGTCACCCCTCTTGCCTATGCGGCCTTCACGCGGCGCCTTGATCCTGGGGCCACCACACGAGCCGTGTCAACTATCGTGGCATTCCACGCCTGTTGACTGCTCGTTGACGGCTGAAATTGGCCACAGTTGTGGCGAGACCTGGATGTGGGTTCGAACGACCTGTAATCTCCGTCGAGTTCACGGCAACCGTTTGTGAGAAGCCTGTGAGAAACGTAGGAGATCGGTCGGTGACGGATGACTTCGAGAGTCCGGGCACCGCGGCGACCGCTGCGCTGCCGGCCGTCGTCGCTCGCGTCACCGCGCTAGCCGACCGGCTCGGCGTGCCCCACTCGCAGGTATTCGACACCGCCCGCCTGTCCGTCGCCTCCGGCGTGCCCGAGCCGGTCGTCAAGGCCCTGCTCGGCGGCCGTCCCGCGGGCGAACCGGATGTGCAGGCCCGCTTCCTGCAGCGCCTGGACCTGCTGCGGCGCACCCGCCTGAAGCCCAACGGCCGCAAGTACACGCAGCAGGAGATCGCCGACGGCGCGGGCATGTCCCGCCAGCAGGCGGGCGCCCTCATCAACGGCGACCGGCGTCCCACCATGGAGCACTGCGACGCCATCCAGCGCTTCTTCCGGGTGCACGCCGGCTTCCTCACGGCCGAGGATCCCGAGGCCCTCGCGGGCGCCCTGCAACACACCGAGCAGGAACCCCTGCAGAAGCTCGCCGAACGAGAGGCGGCCGCGGCCTCCGAGGATCCCCTGGAGCGCCTGCTGCAGGACCACGGCGTCCGCGGGATCGCCTGGCGGGCCGCGCAGCTGCCCACCGACCAGCACCGGGACAAGGTCGCGGAGTGGCTGGACATGCTCCTGGAGAGCGTCAAGCGGCCCGAGTCGTGAGCCGGGGGATAACTGTGGGCATCGGCAAGGAAATGCGCCGCCTGTGCGGCGAACTGGTCGCGGAACTCAACCTCCCCGCGCCGGCGCACCCCGCGGACCTGTACGGCGCCCTCTGTCACGCCATGAGCCGGCGCCGCGGCCGCCCCGTCCACTTCCGCACGGCCGCCTTCCCCACCGGCACCGCCAGCGGCCTGTGGCTGGACATGGCCGACCAGGACCTCGTGGTCATCGAGGAACGCACCGCCCCCGACCACCAGTTGGTCATCCTCGGCCACGAACTGTGGCACATGAAGGCCGGCCACTGCGGCCACCACCTCGAAGGCGCCAAGGTCGCCGCCCGCCTCCTCGACGACGAGGCCGACCTCCAGGCCACCGTCCGCAAGGTGGCCGCCCGCAGCCGCTTCGACCTGGCCGACGAGAAGGAGGCCGAGGCCTTCGGCCTCCTCCTGGCCAGCAGATGCCGTACCTGGCTCGTGGGTTCGTCCCTGCGGGCGCCGGTGCAGCGCGACCACCTCGCGGGCCGGATCGAGGCGTCCCTGGGCTACCTGGGCCCCCAGTCCTGATCTCCGCCGAGCGGACGGACCGCGCAGGCGGCCCGGACCGATTGTCAGTGGTGGACGGCAAGCTGGAGTCGCACCCCTTCATCGCGGGGCGTGCGCGACCGACGACGCCGACAGGAAGAGCCGACCGATGCCCACAGCCCTTCTGACCGACCACGAGCGCACCGCCGTCCAGGCCTACCTGCGGCTGCTGCACACGGTACGGGCCTCCCTCGACGCTCCGCCCGGTTCCCACCGGCCACCCGTCGTCCCGCCGTCGGTGCTCGCCGAGGCCGAACAGGCGCTGGAGCGGGCGGGCCTGACGGGCAACGAGGAGGAGTTCTTCCGCCTGCTGCGCGGCTGGTGCCCGGAGCCGTGAGCACCGGCGGTGGCGGTGACGGTGACGGTCAGACCGGGTGCGGCACCGTCACCGACGTCGCCACCAGTCCGCGCCGGACGGTCCAGCGGCCCTCGAAGTGGCCGACCCGCCCGCTGCCGACCAGCGGACCGGGGACGAGGAGCGCGGCACGGAATCCGCCGCTGAGCCGGTCGCCGGGGTCGGTGTGCACCTCGATGTCGGCCTCGGAGAAGTCCAGCCACTGCCCGGTGAGGGGGAACCACGCCTTGTAGACGGCCTCCTTGGCGCTGAACAGGAGCCGGTCCCAGTGCACGTCGGGGCGCTCGGCGGTCATGCGGCGCAGCCGGGCCGCCTCGGCGGGCAGGGCCACGGCGTCCAGGACGCCCTCCGGGAGCGGGCCGTGCGGTTCGGCGTCGATACCGAGGGAGGCCAGGTCGCCCGCGCGGACCAGTGCGGCGGCGCAGTAGCCGGCGCAGTGGGTCATGCTGCCGGCCACGCCGGGCGGCCAGACCGGGGCGCCGCGTTCGCCGGGCAGCAGGGGCTGCGGCGGCACGCCGAGCTTCTCCATGGCCCGGCGGGCGCAGGAGCGCACGAGGGCGAACTCGCGGCGGCGCTTGTCGACGGCCTTCGCCACCACCGCCGCCTCCTCCGGGTACAGCGGCGCGGGCTCGCTCCCGTCGTCACCGTGCGCCTCCACGACGACCACCGTGTCCGGCAGCAGCTCCTCGATCACCCGGCTTCGACCTCCTTCGGCAGGATGCGGCGCAGCCGCCCCGGCGGCTGCTGCCGCTTGCGCCACTCGCGCGGGTAGCCGACGGACACCTCCTCGAAGCGGACGTCCTCGTGCCAGGTGGTCCGCGGAATGTGGAGGTGGCCGTAGACCATGGTCTCGACGCGGAACCGGCGGTGCCAGTCCGCGGTCGCCGCGGTCCCGCACCACATGGCGAATTCGGGGTGCCACAGGATCTCGGTGGGGTGCCGGTGCAGCGGATAGTGGTTGACGAGGACGGTGGGCAGGTCCGCGGGGAGCGCGGCGAGCCTTCGCTCGGTCTCGGCGATCCGGGCCCGGCACCAGGCCTCGCGGCTCGGGTAGGGGTCGGGGTGCAGCAGGTACTCGTCGTTGCACACGATGCCGGTGCCGTGCGCGTACTCCAGTCCCTGCGCCTTGGTGACGCATCCGGCGGGCAGCCACGAGTAGTCGTACAGCAGGAACAGCGGCGCGACGGCCACCGGGCCGCCGGGACCTTCCCAGACGGGGTACGGGTCCTCGGGGGTGACGACGCCGAGTTCGCGGCACAGGGTGACCAGGTGCTCGTAGCGGGCGACTCCGCGCGCGGTGACGGGGTCCTTCGGGTGGGTCCACAGCTCGTGGTTGCCGGGCGCCCAGACGACCTTGGCGAAGCGGCTCGCGAGCGTCTTCAGGGCCCAGCGGATGTCGGAGACGATCTCGGAGACGTCGCCGGCGACGAGCAGCCAGTCCTCGTCCGACTCGGGGCGCATCTCCTCGACCAGGGCACGGTTCTCGGCGTAGCCGATGTGCAGGTCGCTGATGGCCAGCAGTTGTCCGGCACCACCGGCCGTCGACGTCACCTGTCGTCCCCTCCGCGCTCGCCCGAGCGCCCACGAACTGACCTGTCTGAGGGCCGCACGCCTCCGCGCGGGCGACCGCCCCCACGACAACACATTCCCGGCTGCCGGACAAGGTGCCTCGACAGGTCACGGGGCCGTGTCCCGGATTGCCCGGAGGGTGGGCCCGGCCGGTGGGGCCGACCGGTGGGGCCGACCGGTGGGGCCGACCGGGTGAGACCGGCCGGGTGGGACCGGCCGTGGAATCCGTAACACGCACGTTGCACGCCGGACCCTCGCGAAGCCGTATGATCGCCCCAACACCACTGCCCTTTCCCTTCTTTCAGGGGCGGTTTGGTGACCCTCCAACCACCCTGCCCGGGCACGGGCCCGCTTCGCCCTGCCCGTTTACCGTGAAAGGCGGCCTGCATGGTCTCTCGCGTACGCGTCTGGCTCAACCGCACGTACGCGGAGAACGTGTTCTTCATGGATCAGCTGCGGAGAAATCCCAGCGACCGCGCGGTCGAGATCCATGCGACGCACGGGGACGCGGACTCTCCCGTGCTGGCCGCCGCCGACACCGCCGAACTGGAGCCGGAGGGCCTGTCCCCGGCCGCCTACGTCGAGTACGCCCTCGCCCAGTGCCGGCGTCGCGGCATCGACGTGTTCGTGCCCCGGCTGCAGCAGGCGGCGATCGTCGAACACCGCGCCGAGTTCGAGGCCGTCGGCACGGCGCTGCTGGCGCCGCCGCCTCAGGCGGTGGCCGTCTTCGAGGACAAGGTGATCGCCTACGAGGCGGTCCAGGCGATCGGCGTGCCCGTGCCGCAGTGGTGGCGGGTGCGCACGGCGGACGAACTCGTCGCGGCGGTCGACGAGTTGGAGGCGGGCGGCCACAAGGCGTGCTTCAAGCCGGCGTCCGGCGCGGGCGGGGTCGGCTTCCGCGTCGTCACCCGCTCCCCATTCGCGCTGGCGCACCTGAACGGCTTCCCGAGCCCGTACGTGCCGCTCGACCTGGTCGTCGAGGCGCTGGAGCAGGCCGAGGAGCCGGTGGACTGGCTGGTGATGCCGCGCCTGGAGCAGCCGGAGGTGTCGGTGGACTGCCTCACCGGCCCCGACAACCGGGTCCGGCTGGCGGTGGGCCGCACGAAGAACGGCCGTCGGCGCGGGTTCACGCTGCACGAGCAGTGGCTGGAGCCGGCGCGGCGCATCGCCGAGGGCTTCGGGCTGCACTACCTGTCGAACATCCAGTTCCGGATGTACGGCGACCGGCCGGTGCTGATGGACGTCAACACCCGCCCGGCCGGCGGACTGCACCAGCTGTCGCTGTGCGGCGTCAACGCCCCTTGGGCGGCTGTGCAGTTGGCGCTCGGCGAGGACCCGGGCGAGATGGTGCCGCCGTTCCTGGGCCAGGACTACACGGTGGTGTCGGCGCCGCGTCCGCTGCGCGCGGTGTCGCTCCCGCAGCAGCGCGCGGAGGACACGGAGCCGCTGCTGCCCGCCACCCCCGTCCCGGCGGCGGACACGGCGAGCACCCTGGACACCACGGCCACGGCGGAAGCGGTCGTCACGGAGACCGGCAGCCGCGCCACCGCACCGGCCTAGGCCCACCGCCACGCCCGCCGACCGCTCACGGCGGGCGGCTGCTCGTCGGACGCTGTCCCTGGGACGCACGGCCGGCCCCGCGGGGAGACGCGATCTCACCTTCCCGTGGGGCTGCGCCCGCTTCCGGCCCCGGACAGCGCCCGACGGGTGGCAGGTGTGAATCGGCGGGGGCGGAAAATGGGTGTGCCTGGACGGCGCGCTGCCGCGACCATGGAGCGGACACGGACCGCCACCGATGAGAGAGCACTCCCCATGCCTGTGCCTGCCGACCCGACGATCCTCCACCCGATGCCCGAGCATCCGAGGGTGGTGCTGCTCAGGCCGCTGGTGAAGTCCCCGCTGATCGAGGTCGGGGAATACTCCTATTACGACGACCCGGACGACCCGACCGCCTTCGAGACGCGCAACGTGCTCTACCACTACGGGCCGGAGAAGCTGATCATCGGCAAGTTCTGCGCGCTGGGTACGGGGGTGCGCTTCATCATGAACGGTGCCAACCACCGTATGGACGGCCCCTCCACCTTCCCCTTCCCCACCATGGGCGGCTCGTGGGCGGAACACTTCGACCTGCTCACCGGCCTGCCCGGCCGAGGGGACACCGTCGTCGGCAACGACGTCTGGTTCGGCCACGGCACGATGGTGATGCCCGGCGTGCGGATCGGACACGGAGCGATCATCGGCTCCGGCGCCGTGGTCACCACGGACGTACCCGACTACGGGATCGTCGGCGGCAACCCGGCACGGCTCATCCGCACCCGGTACAGCGAAGAGGACGTCGCTCGGCTGCTAGCCGTGGCCTGGTGGGACTGGCCCGCGGAGCACATCACCGACCACGTGCGGACGATCATGTCGGGCAGCATCGCCGACCTGGAGGCTGCCGCCCCTGAGACCCCGAATGTGTGATGCCTCTGCGGGAGTCCCCCTGCGGGCGCACGACCCCTCAGGGCTGCAGACGGCGGTCGACGGTAATCGAGGTGCCCCGAAGCTGACGGTGGGCCAGGGTCGCGGGCATGTTCCTCCTCCTTCAGATCTACGGCTGACACGGTCGGGCAGCGCCCCGCCTCCTCCCCCGCGTGCCCGTGTGCGCGCCTGCATTCGAGGCTCTCGGAGGGCCGGCGCACTGGCTTGCCGTGTCCCTTTCCCCGTAGACCTGAAGTGAGTGATCACCCATGTCCCGTCGCCGTGCCCACATCGCGATGGTCGGCATCCCCGCCGTCAGCCACGTCCTGCCCAGCCTTGAGATCATCCGCGAGCTGGTGGCCCGCGGCCACCGCGTGACCTACGCCAACGACCCGGCGGTGGCCGACCTGATCACGGCCACCGGCGCCGAACTCGTCCCCTGCACCTCCGTGCTGCCGGTCGCCGACAACAGCTGGCCGGACGACCCCATCGCCGCGATGGACATCTTCCTCGACAACGCCGTCCAGGCACTGCCGCAGTTGCGCGCCGCGTACGACCAGGCCCCGGCGGACCTCTACCTGTACGACATCGGCGCCTACGCAGCGCGCGCCCTCGCCGAATCGCAGGACCGCCCCCTCATGCAGCTGTCGCCGACGTTCGTGGCCTGGGACGGCTACGACCAGGACGTCGCGGTCCACCTGCGGCAACTGCCGGGTGCCGACGCCCACCGCGCGAAGTTCGCACGGTGGCTCACCGGCTGCGGGGCGTCCACCACCGACGTGGACGCCTTCTCCGGCCGGCCGTCGCGGACCCTCGCCCTGATCACCCGGGCGATGCAGCCGCACGCCGACCGGGTCGACACCGACACGGTGACCTTCCTGGGCCCCTGCTTCGACACGGCAGCGGGCGCGGACGGCTGGACCCGTCCGGCGCACGCGGAGAACGTGCTGCTGATCTCCCCGGGCTCGGCTTACACCCGTCGCCCGGAGTTCTACCGCCAGTGTCTGGTGGCCTACGGCAGGCTGCCCGGCTGGCACGTCGTACTCCAGATCGGCAAGTACACCGACCCGCGGGATCTCGGCGACATCCCGCCCAACGTGGAGGTGCACTCCTGGGTCCCGCAGCGGGCGATCCTGGAGCAGGCGGACGCCTTCGTCACCCACGCCGGTATGGGCGGCTGCGGCGAAGGACTGCTCGCAGGCGTCCCGATGATCGCCGTGCCGCAGGCCGCCGACCAGTTCATGAACGCCGACCGGCTCGTGGAGCTGGGCGTGGCCCGCCGCATCGACACCGCGGAAGCAACCGCCGAGACCCTGCGGGCGGCCCTGAACGACCTGGTCACCGACCCGGAGGTCGCCCGCCGCTCGGCACTGCTGCGCGCCGGCGCCCGAGCCGAGGGCGGCACCGCGCGCGCCGCCGACCTCATCGAGGACATGCTGGCCTGACCCTCTCCTGCCACAGCCGGGGACCGCGGAAGGGCTCGTCGGCAAGCCGACGAGCCCTTAGGCACGATGGTGACTCAGGTGCACCAGGCCCCGTTCGACTCGTAGATCTTCTGGATGTTGCCGCTGTACACCCAGCCGGAGATCTCCCGGCCGTTGTACCACGCCGACCCGTGGTACCAGAGGTTGCCGAGATCGTTGTAGTCCTTGCAGTCCAGGCTGAACTCCGTGCCACCCGGAACGTAGGTGGCAGCGCAGTCCGCGTAGGGGCCGGTGGCGCGGATGGGGATGTTCTTCCCGGTGACGAAGGTGGCGTAGCCTCCGTCATACGGCCTCCATGATTCGCTGTAGCAAGCGAGTGAGGTCGCGGGTCCGGCTGTGGCCGCCTGGGCCGGCGCGGTGATTCCACCAGCGAGAAGGGCGGCGCCCATGGTGACGCCGGCGAGCAGTGTGCGTATGTGCACGGGTGATGTCTCCGTTCGCGTGAGTTGAGGACACCCCTTGCAGACCACAGACCGGCTTCCTGGAGTGGTACCTCGTGACCGTCGGGTGGTCCGGGTGTCGTGTTCTCACCGTGCCGGGGGCACCTGCGGAAAACCTTCGGGAAATCTGGAATCGGGCCGTATCCGGTGGTCAGCGGTGGACAAGACTGACGCGGCCACGGCGGGAGGCGGGTATGGCTGTGCGGTTCGGGATCCCAGGCCGGCGTGGCCCGCGGCGAAGAGCAGGCGGCCTCGTCGCCGGCCGCGACCGTCAACACGGTCACAAACCCGGTGGGCCGGGCGACTGCCCCCGAACCGGCGGCAGTCGAACAGGCGAGGCCGGCAGTAGCAGCCCGCACCGCCGGACGGGCGGCTTCCGTGCCGGGCCACATCCTCATACCGGTCTGGACCAATCATGGTGCAGCATCTTGACACCGAGATTGGTCCATACCAACTTTGGTTGCGCACCTTCGCACTTCCCTGCACTCCCGCACACCCGTGCACTCCCGAACAACCCCCACTCCCCAGGGAGATCGCGTGCGCAACACACTCGGACGTCACAGACGTCGGCTTCTCGCCCTGCTCGGCTCCGCGGCCCTCGCGCTCGCCGGCGCCATCGCCCTCCCCGGCACGGCCCAAGCGGCCAACATCCTCACCAACCCCGGCTTCGAGTCGGGCGGTCTCTCCCCCTGGACCTGCACCGGCAACCTCGGCTCGGTCGTCTCCTCCCCCGTGCACAGCGGCTCCAAGGCCCTTCAGGGAGCGGTGACTTCGAGCGACAACGCGCAGTGCAGCCAGACCGTCGCGGTGCAGCCGAACACGACGTACAGCCTCAGCGGCTGGGTGCGCGGCTCCTACGTGTACCTCGGCGTGAACGGCGGCGCCTCCACCTGGACCACCTCGCCGTCGGCGTACAGCCAGCTGTCGGTGTCCTTCACGACCGGCGCCTCGCAGACCAGCGCCACCATCTACGTCCACGGCTGGTACGCCCAGGGCACCTACTACGCCGACGACATCAGCCTCGACGGCCCCGGCGGCGGCAGCTCCGACACCCAGGCGCCGACCGCGCCCACGGGGCTGACCTCCACCGGCAAGACGTCGTCCAGCGTGTCGCTGTCGTGGAACGCCTCGACGGACAACGTCGGCGTCACGGCGTACGACGTCTACAGCGGCTCCAACAACGTGCTCAGCGTCTCCGGCACCAGCGCCACGGTCAGCGGGCTGTCGCCGAGCACCGCCTACACCTTCACAGTGAAGGCCCGGGACGCGGCCGGGAACAGCTCCGGGGCGTCCAACTCCGTGTCCGTGACGACCGACGCGGGCACCGGCACCGGCACCTCCTTCAAGCAGGCCGCGCCCTACCTCTACGAGGGCTGGGGCGACCCGCCGAGCCCGAGCACGGTGATGAGCGCGACCGGCGTCAAGTGGTTCACGATGGCGTTCGTGCTGGACTCCGGCGGCTGCACGCCCTCGTGGGACGGCAGCCGGCCGCTGACCGGCGGCGCCGACCAGAGCGCCATCAACGCCATCCGCTCCGCGGGCGGTGACATCGTCCCGTCGTTCGGCGGCTGGCAGGGCAGCAAGCTCGGCGCCAACTGCTCCTCCGCGAGCGCCCTCGCCGGGGCCCTGCAGAAGGTGATCGACGCCTACTCGCTGAAGGCGATCGACATGGACATCGAGAACACGGACGAGTTCGAGAACGAGGCCGTCCAGGCGAGGATCCTGACCGCGCTGAAGACCGTCAAGGCCAACAACCCCGGCCTGAAGACGATCGTCACGTTCGGCACCTCGACCACCGGCCCGACGTACTACGGCAACCGGCTCATCGAGCAGGCGCAGTCGCTCGGCGCGAACATCGACGTGTTCACCATCATGCCGTTCGACTTCGGCGGCGGCTCCGACATGTACGGCAACACGGTGAACGCGGCCGAGGGCCTGAAGGCCAAGCTGAAGTCGACGTTCGGCTGGGACGACGCCACCGCCTACTCGCACATCGGCATCTCCGGCATGAACGGACTGTCCGACCAGCAGGAGAACACCACTCCGGCGATCTGGACGCAAGTACGGGACTGGGCCAACAGCCATCACATCGCGCGGCTCGCGTTCTGGTCGGTCAACCGCGACCGGCCGTGCCCGGGCGGCGGCGTGGTGAGCAACTGCTCCGGCATCAGCCAGGACACCTGGCAGTTCACCTCGATCACGGCCGGCTTCACCGGCTGAACGCCGCCGGCCCGCGCGAGCGCCGGCGCCGGGCCCCCGCGGCGGGAGGAATCACCACCCCCGCCGGGGCCCACCCCGGGGGCCACGGCAC
>NZ_JBFADM010000032.1:8089-89610 GCF_040641355.1 Streptomyces sp. NPDC020996 | reverse complement strand
CCTCCGCCAGGGCGGACATTTAGGACATAATGCCCTGGATTTGAGGATGTATTCACACCTCGGGAGCCGCCTTCCGTACGCGGCGCGAAGCGCTTACGCGCCGATCTTCTGCTTCACCTGCGCCAGCGACGGGTTCGTCAGCGTCGAACCGTCGGGGAAGAGGACGGTCGGAACCGTCTGGTTCCCGCCGTTCGCCTTCTCCACGAACGCGGCGGACTCCGGGTCCTGCTCGATGTTGATCTCGTTGTACGTGATGCCCTCGCGGTCCATCTGGCTCTTCAGCCGGCGGCAGTAGCCGCACCACGTGGTGCTGTACATCGTCACAGTTCCCGGCATGTCTCTCATGCTCCTCAGCTGCAGGGGATGAATGCTCGCAGGGGTGCAACGTAGGTGAAACGGCGACCATTCCCGCCCATGGCGCCTCAACGGACGTGATGCCTGCCGCATTCGTACGACTGTCGGACCGTGCCTGTGGACAACGGGCTCACCCGTCTCCGGCGACCTGGCAGCATGGCGGTGTGACAGCAGCAACGCACTCCACCCTCTTCCCGCAGGTACCGGACTCGGCCGACGCGGTGCTCGACGGGCTCGACCCCGAGCAGCGCGAGGTGGCCACCGCCCTGCACGGTCCGGTGTGCGTGCTGGCGGGCGCCGGCACGGGCAAGACGCGGGCGATCACCCACCGCATCGCCTACGGAGTGCGCGCCGGCATCCTGCAGCCCTCCAGCGTGCTGGCCGTCACCTTCACCAACCGCGCCGCGGGCGAGATGCGAGGCCGGCTGCGCCAGCTCGGCGCGCACGGCGTCCAGGCCCGCACCTTCCACTCCGCCGCCCTGCGCCAGCTGCAGTACTTCTGGCCGAAAGCGATCGGCGGTTCCATGCCCCGGCTCGTCGACCGCAAGATCCAGCTCGTCGCCGACGCGGCCGCCGCCTGCCGTATCCGCCTCGACCGCGGTGAGCTGCGGGACGTCACCGCGGAGATCGAGTGGTCCAAGGTCACCCAGACCGTCCCCGCCGACTACGCGCCCGCCGCCGCCAAGGCCGCCCGTGAGGTACCGCGCGATCCGGCGGAGGTCGCCCAGCTCTACTCCGTCTACGAGGACCTCAAACGGGAGCGGGGCGTCATCGACTTCGAGGACGTCCTGCTGCTGACCGTGGCCATCCTCCAGGACCGGCACGATGTCGCCGAGCAGGTCCGCTCCCAGTACCAGCACTTCGTCGTCGACGAGTACCAGGACGTCAGCCCCCTCCAGCAGCGCCTGCTGGAGCTGTGGCTCGGCGACCGGAACAACCTGTGCGTGGTGGGAGACGCCAGCCAGACCATCTACTCGTTCACCGGGGCGACCCCCGACCATCTCCTCGACTTCCGCATCCGCCACCCCGGCGCCACCGTCGTCAAGCTGATCCGCGACTACCGGTCCACCCCCCAGGTGGTCCACCTCGCCAACGGCCTGCTCGCACAGGCCCGCGGACGCGCGGCCGACCACCGCCTGGAGCTGGTCTCCCAGCGCGAGTCGGGCCCCGACCCCGTCTACACCGAGTACACCGACGAACCCGCCGAGGCAGAGGGCGCCGCCCGCCGCATCCGTGACCTCCTCGACGCGGGGGTCCCCGCCAGCGAGATCGCCGTCCTGTTCCGCACGAACGCCCAGTCGGAGACCTACGAGCAGGCCCTCGCCGACGCCGGGGTCCCCTACCAGTTGCGCGGTGCCGAGCGGTTCTTCGAGCGGCCAGAGGTCCGCAAGGCGAGCATCGCCCTGCGCGGCGCGGCCCGCTTCGGCGGCAACGACTCCCTCCTCGACGACACCGTGGACCTGCCCTCCCAGGTGCGTGCCGTGCTGTCCGGGGAGGGGTGGACGCCGCAGCCGCCGGCCGGGTCCGGCGCCGTCAGGGAGCGCTGGGAATCCCTGGCCGCCCTCGTCAACCTCGCGCAGGACTTCGCCGCCGCCCGACCCGGCGCCACCCTCGGCGACCTCGTCGCTGAGCTCGACGAGCGGATGAGCGCCCAGCACGCCCCGACCGTGCAGGGCGTCACCCTCGCCTCCCTGCACTCGGCCAAGGGCCTGGAGTGGGACGCCGTCTTCCTGGTCGGCGTCGCCGAAGGCATGATGCCGATCACCTACGCCAGGACCGACGAGCAGATCGAGGAGGAACGCCGCCTCCTCTACGTCGGCGTCACCCGCGCCCGGGAGCGCCTGTACGTCTCCTGGGCGCTTTCCCGCTCGCCCGGCGGCCGGCCGAACCGCCGCCCCAGCCGCTTCCTCGACGGACTGCGCCCCGGGTCCACCGCCGCCGTCGGCCGCTCGGCGGCAGGCGTCTCCGCGGGCGTCGAGCGCGGCACGACGCGCAGGGCCGACGCCGTGCCGCGGCGCACTCAGCGCACCCCGGCCCGCTGCCGGGTGTGCGGACGCACGCTCACCGACGCCGGTGAGATGAAGCTGATGCGCTGCGAGGACTGCCCCTCCGACATGGACGAGGGGCTCTACGAGCGGCTGCGCGGCTGGCGTGCCGTCCAGGCGCGGCGCAGCGGACAGCCCGCTTTCTGCGTCTTCACCGACAAGACGCTGATGGCGATCGCCGAGACGGTGCCGGACGACGCCTACGAGCTGGCGCGGATCCCCGGGGTCGGCCGACGCAAGCTGGACCGTTACGGGGCCGAAGTTCTGGCCATCTGCGCCGGTCAAGACCTCGCGGAGGACGACGGCGATGACTGATTCGAACTCGTCGAAAAAATAGTTTGCGCATGCCCCAGCGATCCCCATAGGTTCTTAGCCACGGGGACGGAGGCCTTCTCGTAGGCCCTGATTCCGTGATGTACTTGCATATCCGTCGGACTGGATCACCCCCAGTCCCCCGAGACGCCGAGAGGAGGCGAGTCCAGTGATCAACATCAACGCCGGTTCCATCAGCACCGTCAAATTGACCGATCGCTCGGTCGTCGCCTCCCTGTGCATGCTCGGCGCCTCGGACCAGGGCACCGGTCTGTCCGGCATTCGTGCCGTGCGTCCGGCGTCCTCCGTGTCTCTCGCGGGTCTTCCCGTTCGTGAGCGCAATGAGCGACCGACCAAGGCACTGGAAGCAGTAGCGGCACAGGCGCAGGCCTATGCCTTTACGGCAGCCGGTGCCGGAAGCCGGAAGCAGACGCAGCACCACCTGATGTGGGCCTTCCGTGGGCCAGAACCCTGGAGTGATCCAGCCTGATCGCCGATCAGGCCGGCGCCTTCAGGGCCGCGGAACCCCATCCGGGATCCGCGGCCCTTCTGTTTTCCCTCAAGCGGGACGACGGAGCCGAAGGGGCCTCGGGACAAGAAAAGAACCCGGTACCAGCCGCCACCCGGCCCAACAGGGCCGGAACGACCAGACGAGGAAGACGAACCGTGCAACTCGAAGCGCACGCCCCGTCCGTACCGCCTTCCGAAACGATCCCCCCGCCCGGCCTCACGGAGGACTCCGCCTTGACCCCGCTCACCGCGCTCACCGCGCTCGACGACGCCATCGAGAACCTCGGCGTACCCGTCCCCTGCCGTTCCTACGACCCGGAGGTCTTCTTCGCCGAGTCGCCGGCGGACGTCGAGTACGCCAAGTCCCTCTGCCGCACCTGCCCGCTGGTCGAGGCCTGCCTCGCCGGGGCCAAGGAGCGGCGTGAGCCCTGGGGCGTCTGGGGTGGCGAGCTGTTCGTGCAGGGTGTCGTCGTCGCCCGGAAGCGGCCGCGTGGCCGCCCGCGCAAGAACCCGGTCACGGCATGAACACCGCAGGAACGATCGACCGTCCCCTCACGCACGACCCCAAGAAGCAGGCCCCGATGAAGCCGTCCACCACCGAGCCCGCAGGCTCCGCGATCGAAGATTTCACCACCACCGGCGCGACCGACTCGCGCCAGAACAGGACCCGAGAGATGCAACTCATCCAAGAAGCCCTGGCTCGTGCCCATATGCACGACCGGCTGGACGAGGCGGAGCGGGAACGCCGGGCAGTGCGCCTGGCGGCCGCCCGCCGGATGCAGCGCCGGGCCGAGCGCGCCTCGCTGCGCGCCCGCCGGGCGCTCGCCATGGCGGTCATGCAGTGACCCGCCTCGTCTGAAGCAGTGGCCTCCCCGCCCGGGAGGCGGGAGTTTCCCCGCGGGGGCCGGTCCGTCCGGACGGACCGGCCCCCGCGGTGCTGTGTCCGCGGTATCCGGTACGCCGACGGCGGCGTTATCGTCGCCGGGTGACGAGTCCTTCCGGAGGCAGTGACGACGACGGCTCCCCTGACGCGGCCCCTGAGGAGCCGGGCGTGCTGGTGTGCGCCCGCTGCGGCGCCCGGGCCGACGCCCCGCAGCCCACCTGGACCTGCTCGGTGGAGAACGGCGTCCGCCAGTACATCTGCGACGCCTGCTCCCGGGAGAACCTCAGAGCCATCGAAGGCAGGCTTGACTCCGCCTGGTGGTGAGCCGGGGAGACCAGGGTAGGGAGGGACCGGGGAGACCAGGACCTGGGAGGCCGGAGCCGGGCTGCCGGGGTCGGGAGTCCCGGCGTCCCGGGCCGCGGCCTCACGCCTCCGCGGCCGTCTCCTCCTCGTCGAGGTCGTCGTCGGGCAGGAATCCCGGCAGCCACTCCTCCAGCTCGTCCCGCAGCCGCACGGTCGATCCCAGTTGGCACAGGACGCCGATCGTGCTGAGCGTCACCCGGTGGATCAGTAGGTAGGCCGGGGGCAGGTTGAGCTGCTTGCCGAGCTGGTGGGCGGGGGAGCGGGGGTCCGCGATGCGGGCTGCCTGGCTGCGCATCCAGCCGCGGGTGAAGGTGAACTCGTCGACCCGGGCGGGTTCGATGATCGGCAGGAGGTAGTCGAGGACGGCCGCGGGGTCCAGCTCTATCGAGTCCTTGACGAAGCCCTCCGCGCAGAGCAGTTCGTAGACGGCCTCCGCCTCGCCGTCGAGGGTCATGCGCAGGGAGTCGCCGATCGGGGTCGGCAGGCCGCCCGGGAGACGGTCGACCGTGCCGAAGTCCAGGACGCCCAGCCGCCAGTCCCCCTCGCCGGAGGGATCGCCCGGCAGCAGACGGAAGTTGCCCGGATGCGGGTCGGCGTGCAGGAGGCCGGTGCACGCCGGACCGGAGAACAGGAAGCGGGCCAGGAGCTGGCCGGCGCGGTCGCGTTGTTCCTGCGTGCCCTCCGAGATGATCTCCGACAGCGGGATGCCGTCGATCCATTCGGTGATCAGTACCTGTTCGGACTGGTGGACCACGCCGGGCACCACGACGTCCGGGTCGTCCGCGAACTCGACGGCGTGGACCTGCTGCGCCTGGGACTCCAGGCCGTAGTCCAGCTCCTCCGAGACACGGTCCCTGAGCTCCGTGATCAGCGGCTTGATGTCCATGCCGGGGACGAGGGGGCCCAGGAGGCGGGCGAAACGGCTCAGCTGGTTCAGGTCGGACAGCAGGGCCTCTCCCGCGCCCGGGTACTGCACCTTGACCGCCACCTCGCGGCCGTCGTGCCACACCGCCCGGTGCACCTGCCCGATCGAGGCGGCGGCGGAGGGCTTGTCCTCGAACTCCTGGAACAGGTCGCGCCAGTCCGCACCGAGACGTTCGTCGAGCACCGCGTGTACGGTGCGGGTCGGCATCGGGGGCGCGGCCTCCTGCAGCTTCGTCAGCGCTGCCCGGTAGGGGCCGGCGACCTCCTCCGGCAGCGCGGACTCGAAGACGGACAGGGCCTGGCCGAACTTCATCGCGCCGCCCTTCAGCTCGCCGAGCACCTTGAACAGTTGCTCGGCGGTGCGCTGCTGCAGCTCGCGGCCGACCAGCTCGGCGGACTCACCGACTATCCGCTTACCGAGTCCCCAGGTCGCCCGCCCGGCGAAGCCGAGCGGGAGCGCGGCGAGCTTGGCGGTCCGGGTGACCGCCTTGCGGGGAAGATCAGACATGCGCCCTCCAAGTCCCAGCCGGCCGCGCCGCGTCCGCCTCACGGCGTGACTCCTCCGACGACCGTTGCCCCGCCATTGTCTCGTGAGACTCCTCGTCCTTGGAGATGTGTTCCCCCTTACCTTTCTCCGCGGCCCCGCACCGGCATGCCGGGTGCGCCCGGATCCGCCGTCCGTGCCAGCTCAGGTCGGTCAGGGAGACCTCCCAGCGTACGTCGGCGCTGGACGGGACCCGGCCGGTCAGGAAGGCGAGGGCGTGCGCTGCCGCGAGGCCGGCGACCGACGATGCCAGAGTCAGGTCGCAGGGCCGCACCTGCCGGGAGCGCCCCGATCCCGAGCGCCATTGCGCGACCAGCCGGGGCCAGACCGGGTCCCGGTCCGCGCGCCGCTGGTGCAGGCAGCCGGCGCAGGCGGTCTCACCAGGCAGCACTAGGGGCCCCACGACGCCGGTCCCCTCCACCACCCCGGCGTACAGGTGCGGTGTGCCCGAGGAGACGAGAGGGCCTGCGGTGGCCGGGTCGGGCGCGTGGACGGCGACGTCGTCCCGCGGCGCCAGGATCACCAGGGAGAAGCCGGGCTCGCCGGAGCCGGCCGATGAGGGTCGGCCGCGGCGCGGGCGGCCGGGCGCGCACCGGCGTACCGCCTGCCGCGCCGCCTCGTCCCTGCGGTCGCCGATGGAGTCGGCGGGCAGCCCGCCCGGAGCGACGTCCCACGGCTCGACCCGGCCGGTGTCGCGCACGTCGACCTCGCCGATGCCCGCGCCCGCCAGCAGGCAGGCGATGAGCGCACCGACCCGGCCGGCACCCCGGACCTGCACGCGCAGTGAGCCGCGGGCGGCCACGCGTCTGATCGCGTCGCCGGGAGCGGAGGTGACCAGGGACATCGATGCCAGGTCCGGGCGCAGCCGGTCGAGGACCGGCTTGCTGGTGCGCAGGACGTCGGCGGCGGGGCCGCCCCCTTTGGCGTCGTCCAGGAGGCCGGCTCGCGACAGCCGGTCCACCAGTCCGTCGACGTGGCCGTCGGGCAGGTCCATGCGGCGGCCCTCCTCGCGCAGGAGCGGCATGCCGCGGGTGCCGTCGAGGAGGTCGAGGAAGCTGCCCGTCGCCGTGTCCATCGGGCCCAGCGTCATCGCGTGCGCCGGGGTCATCCCGAACTGCACGGTGTTCAGATCGCGCCAGCCGCGCCTGAGCGCGGGTTTCACGAGAGGAACCAGGGAAGCGGACGAAGCAGGAGGGCCGACCGCCTCCGTCGCGTCGACCTCATCCACCTCAGCCACCACCTCATCCATCTCATCCATCTCATCCACCGCAGCCGTCGCCTCCACCGCCTCCATCGAGGTCATCGCGGTCATCGGCTTCCTCCGCCGCGTCGGATCGCTTCCGTCGGTCAGCTGCATGACAGGCCCCCGTAGCCCTCGAAGAACATCTCAGAACATTCCCGTCCGCCGGTGGAGCCCGGTCGGTGGTGGCCGGTCGGGCTCCGCCGGCGAGAGTCAGCATGCCCGGCCGGGCCGGCGGGTGCCGAAAGTTGTCCACAGGCGGTGGGTATTCGTCGTACGAATCAGACGCTCGGTGGGTGTCGGCACCGAACCGTTCCGGAGTCAGGACTTCCCCCGCCAGCAGCGGGTACCGTCAGGGCGTGCCCGCCGACCCACTGCACCGCGCCGGAACACCACAGCGCAGCACGACGAGCCAGCCGCCGAACGGCTCGGGGGCGAGCGCGATCGAGGTCCGCAGGAGCGACCGTCGCCGCAGAACGGTCTCCGCGTACCGCGAGGGCGATCGCACCGTCGTGCTCATCCCCGCCCGGATGTCCGAGGCGGAGGAGCAGCGCTGGGTGAGCGTCATGCTCGACAAACTGGCCGCGCAGGAGAGCAAGCGGGTCCTCGGCGACGACGAGCTGGCCGAACGCGCCGCACGACTGTCGGAGCAGTACCTCGGCGGGCGGGCGCGGCCCGCGTCGGTGCGCTGGGTGACCAACCAGAACACCCGCTGGGGCTCGTGCACCCCGGCCGAGGGCAGTATCCGCCTCTCCCACCGGCTGCAGGGCATGCCCGAGTACGTCGTCGACTACGTCCTCCTCCATGAGCTGGCTCATCTGCTGGTGCCGGGGCACGGGCCCCGCTTCTGGCGGCTGCTGGAGACGTATCCGCGCACCGAGCGGGCCCGCGGCTACCTCGAAGGGGTGGCCGCCGCCGGCCGGCTGCCGCACCCGCCGGGCGATCGCGGGGAGTGACGGCCGTCACGGGCGCCTCGGCCACGGGGCTGCGGTTGTGTACCGGGTGTGTACCGACCTCCTCCGATGTCCGAGTTTGCCGTTAGCCTGGCGCGACGCACTCACATTCGGGATGGGGGACGGTCGTTACGCATGGCCAGGGAATTCCAACGCGGCCACAAGGCCAGGATCAGTGACCTCACTGCGGGCACCGATCTGTACGTAGGCGTGCAGATCGCCGCCCCGGGGCTGACCTTCGACATCAGCTGCTTCGGTCTCGACGCCGACGAACGGCTCTCCGACGACCGTTACTTCATCTTCTTCAACCAGCCGAAGTCCCCTGAGGAGTCCATCCAGCTCCTGGGCGCCCAGGCGGGCGACACGGAGTCCTTCCGGGTCACCCTCGACAGGATCCCGCCGCAGATCCAGAAGCTGTCCTTCACCGCGACGATCGACGGTGCCGGGCAGATGTCGCAGATCGGCCCCGGATACATCCGCATCGTCGCGGGCGGCGAGGAGGTGGCCCGGTACTCCTTCAACGGCTCTGAGTTCTCCACCGAGCGGGCCGTGATGCTGGGCGACCTCTACCTGAAGGACGTGTGGCGGTTCGCCGCCGTCGGGCAGGGCTTCGACGGCGGCCTGGAGGCGCTGCTGAAGAACTTCGGCGGCGAGGTGCTGGAGGAGGAGGCCCCTGCGGCTCCCGTGGCTCCAGCGGCCCCGCAGCAGCCCCAGGCCGCCGCCGCCCCGAGCTTCGCACCGCCCGCGTTCGCCGCCCCGCCGGCCCCCGCGCCTGCCCCGGCCCCGGCCCCGGCCCCGGCGCCCGCACCCGCCGCGCAGGGCTTCGCGCCGCCGCCCGGCGCCACTCCGCCCCCGCCCCCGGGTTCCACTCCGCCCCCGGCCCCGGCGCCCATGCCGTCGGTGCACGCCGCGCCCACCATCGTCGGGCCTCTCACCCCGCCGGGCGGCTCTCCGGTCCCGCCCCCGGCGCCCGCTCCCTACGGCCAGCCGCCGCACCAGCAGCCGTACGGCCAGCCCCCGGCTCCCGGCCCGGCCGCTCCACCGCCGCCGCCCGGCTACGGCCAGCCCGCGATGCCCCACGCGCCCCACGCCCCTCAGGCCCCCACCCCGCCGCCCGGCTACGGCCAGCCGCCGCAGGCTCCGGGCTACGGCCAGCCGCCGCAGCCTCCGGGCTACGGCCAGCAGCCCCCGTTCGGCCAGGCCCCGGGCCCGCAGGCGCCCTACGGCGCCCCGCAGGGCGTGCCGCAGGGCCCAGGTGTGACCGCCGCCCTGTCGCAGTACAAGGAGACGCCGACCGGGCAGCGCTGGACGCAGCAGAACCAGAAGCTCATCCGCGTCGACCTCGGCATCGGCGGGCAGCCCGTGCTGGCCCGGCAGGGCAGCATGGTGCTCTACCAGGGCAAGGTCGACTTCAGCTACAAGGGCGCGGGCTTCGCCGGCCGGCTCGTCGGCAACGCGACCGGCCAGGAGATGCAGCTGATGCGCTGCACCGGCCAGGGCCAGGTCTTCCTCGCCGAGAACTCGACCCACCTGCACCCGGTCGAGCTCCAGGGCGACGCCATCTGCGTCTCCGCCGAGAACGTCCTCGCCTTCGACGAGAGCCTCCAGTACGAGGTCCGCCGCATCGAGGGCCACGGCATCCCCGGCGGCGCGCTGTTCACGATGCAGTTCCAGGGCACCGGCACGATCGTCGTCAAGACGCACGGCACGCCGGTCGTGCTCCCCGTCACGCCCACCACGTTCGCCGACGCCAACGCCGTCGTCGCGTGGTCGGCCGCCGCCCAGGTGATCGTCTCCAGCCAGGTCCGGATGCGCCGCAACGCCTACCCCGGCTCCACCGGAGAGAGCGTCAACCTGCAGTTCCGGGCCGCGCCCGGCAACTTCGTCGTCGTCCAGCCGTACGAGATCTGAGGGAGAGCCCGTCATGAACCAGCCGCTCGCGGGCTACGCTCCCGCACCCGTCACGGCCCGCATGGAGAACCACGGCAACCACATGCTGAAGGTCGCCATGCAGACCGGGAACGACCTCCTCGCACGCGTGGGGTCGATGGTCGCCTACGAAGGCTTCATCCAGTACGAGCCCAACCCGCCGGCCGTGCGGCAGATCGCCCGCGACTGGGTCACCGGCGAGGGCGCGCCGCTGATGAAGTGCTCCGGCGACGGCCTGCTCTACCTCGCCGACTACGGCGCCGACGTCGTCGTCATCAACCTCAACGGCGACGGGATCTCCGTCAACGCCACGAACCTGCTCGCCTTCGACGCGCACCTGCAGTGGGGCGTGGAGCGGGTCAAGGGTCTGGCGAAGTTCGCCGGTCAGGGCCTGTGGAACACCAAGATCTCCGGGCAGGGCTGGGTCGCGCTGACCTCCCGGGGCAAGCCGATCGTCGTCGACTGCGGCGGCGGCGAGGACGAGACGTACGTCGACCCCGACGCGCTCGTCGCCTGGTCCCCGAACCTCAAGGTGAAGGGCAAGCGCAGCTTCAAGGCGCAGTCGCTGATCGGCCGCGGCAGCGGCGAGGCCTACCAGATGGCCTTCTCCGGTCAGGGCATCGTCGTCGTCCAGCCCAGCGAGGACAGCACCGACCGTCTCCGGTTCCGGGGCTGAGGGGGAGCCAGAACAACCATGCAGAGCTCGCTTTTCGCCTACAACGACCAGCAGACCCAGGACCGCTGGAGCCTGCAGAACCACCAGATGCTGCGTGTCAACCTGGAGGGCCAGGACGACGTCCTCGCCCGCAAGGGCACGATGGTCGCCTACCAGGGCCTCGTCGAGTTCGACGCGGAGTACCGGAGCAACCAGCAGGCACGCGCGCGTGCGCGCACCGGCGAGGGCCTGGACCTGATGCGCTGCCACGGTCAGGGCACGGTCTACCTCGCCAACCTCGCCCAGTACGTCCACCTGATGGACGTGGAGCAGGACGGGCTGACGGTCGACAGCAGCTATGTGCTGGCGATGGACTCCTCGCTGCACCACGAGGTCATCGCCGTCGACAGCCAGTACGGCATCTCCGGTTCCGGCAAGTACCAGCTCAACATCACCGGCCGCGGCAAGGTGGCCCTGATGACCTCGGGCGCGCCCCTGCTGATGCAGGTGACGCCGGACAAGTACGTCAACTGCGACGCCGACGCCATCGTCGCCTGGTCGACGAGCCTGCGGGTGCAGATGCAGGCGCAGACGCACTCCTCTGGGGTGTTTCGCCGCCGGGGCAACACCGGTGAGGGCTGGGAGCTCAGCTTCATGGGCTCCGGCTTCGCGCTCGTCCAGCCCAGCGAACTGATGCCGCCGCAGAACGCCCAGATCGGGCAGGGCATCGCCGCCCAGTACGGCATGGGGCAGCACGGCGTGCGCAGCCAGAACCAGGGCAACGCCTGGAGCTGACCGTGGTCAGCACGTGTGAGGGGTGACCGCCACCGGCGGCCACCCCTCACACCGTCAGGCCCCCGCACCCGTCACAGCCTCGCGAGCGTGGCCTCCAGCAGGCGCAGGACCGAGGCGTCGGCCACGCCCGCCACGTCGTCGTAGGCGAACCAGCGCACGTCCAGCGACTCGTCGCTGACGGTGTGCCGCGCGTCCGCGGGCGCCAGCACCGCGTACTGGACGTCGTAGTGGCAGTGGCAGGGCGGCGGGATCGGGTGCCGGTCCAGACGCACCGGGCCGCCCGGCAGCGGCGTCAGCCCCGCGATGCCGGACTCCTCCGTCGCCTCGCGCAGCGCCGCCGCCTCCAGCGAGGCGTCCGCCGGCTCGCAGTGACCGCCCGTCTGCAGCCACATCCGCAGCTTCCTGTGCAGCGTCAGCAGCACCCGGCCGCGTGACGGGTCCACCACCAGGGCGCTCGCCGTGACGTGCCCGGCGGTGCAGGCCTTCCACACGCCGTCGGCATGCGCCGCGAGGTGGTCGAGGTAGGCCTGGCGCAGCTCTTCCTGGCCCTCGTACCCTTTCAGGACGAGGACCGCGTCGTCGTACAGGCTCACTCGGCGCCGTCGTCCTCCGTGTCGCCCGCGTCGCCCTTCTTGTGCAGGTCGGGCTTCTCCGCCGCCTCGCCGAGCATCCTGTCGAGCTCGGAGAAGTCGATCTGCTCCCGGTGCACGAAGCCGTCCGGGTCGTCCAGGTCGGAGGCCGTCGGCAGCATGTCGGGGTGGGCCCACAGCCCGTCGCGGCCGTCGACGCCGCGCGCGTCCGTGAGCGAGGCCCACAGGCGGGAGGCGTCACGCAGACGGCGGGGGCGCAGTTCCAGACCGATCAGCGTGGCGAACGTCTGCTCGGCGGGACCACCCGAGGCACGGCGGCGGCGCAGGGTCTCGCGCAGCGCGTCCGCGGACCCCAGACGCGGCTTCGCGGCCGCGTGGACCACCGCGTCGACCCAGCCCTCGACGAGGGCCAGCGCCGTCTCCAGACGGGCCAGGGCGGCCTTCTGCTCGGGCGTGTCCTCCGGCTGGAACATGCCCTGCTGCAGCGCGTCCTGCAACTGCTCCGGGTTCTGCGGGTCGAACTGACCGACCACGTCCTCCAGCTTCGCGGTGTCGACCTTGATCCCGCGCGCGTACCCGTCGACGGCACCGAAGAGGTGCGAGCGCAGCCACGGCACATGGGCGAAGAGACGCTGGTGGGCGGCCTCGCGCAGGGCGAGGTACAGCCGCACCTCCTCCTTCGGCACGCCCAGGTCCTTGCCGAACGCCTCGATGTTCACCGGCAGCAGCGCGGCCTTGCCGACCGGGCCGAGCGGGAGGCCGATGTCGGTGGAGCCGACGACCTCACCCGCGAGCACGCCGACGGCCTGCCCGATCTGGGTGCCGAACATGGCGCCGCCCATGGAGCGCATCATGCCGATCAGCGGGCCGGCCATGGCCTGCATCTCCTCCGGCAGGACATCGCCCATCGCCGCGCCGACGCGCTCGGCGACCGGGTCGACGAGCTCCTGCCAGGCGGGCAGCGTCGCCTCCACCCACTCCGCGCGAGACCAGGCCACCGAGGAGCCGGCGCCCGAGGGCAGCGAGGTGACGTCGTCGAGCCACAGGTCGGCCAGCCGGACGGCCTCCTGCACCGCGGTGCGCTCGGCGGGACCGATGCTGGAGTCCTTCGAGCCGTCCGCCGCCCCCTGGGAGACGGTCTGGCGGGCGATCTGCTTGGCCATGTCCCAGTTCACCGGGCCGCCCTCGTAGGAGAGCATCTGGCCCAGCTGCTGGAAAGCGGCGCCCAGGTCGGTGGGGTTCAGCGAACCGAACATGGCAGCGAGCGGATTGTCCGCACCGGGGCCACCAGGGCCGCCGAAGCCCCCGGCGCCGGGCAGCCCGAAACCGAACGGGTTGGCCGGGCCCTGACCACCGCCGCTCTCCTGGTCCTTCTTCTTGCCCTCGTCGCCGTCTTCCGGCTCCTCCGGCGGAAGGCCGAATCCGAATGGGGTGTCACTCACGGGATTCCTCGGCTGGTAAGGCCGCCGGTTGTCCCGACGGCGCGACTGCCCGATAACACCACCCAGCGTAGACACCCCGAGCCGTTCGGGCCTCGGTGCTTCGCCGACTGTCAGCCTGCGGCAGGATGGATGCCACCTGGTACGGACGCGTCACTCGCACCCGTACTGAAGACAACCGCTGGAGACGCCCGGTGAGTTCCCCAGATCCGCAGGTTCGCGCAGCGCGAAACCGGTCAACCAGTCCCGCGACACGCGGGCCCGTCGTCGCGGTCACCGGCGCCGCGTCGGGGGTGGGCGCGCTGCTCACCGAGCGGCTCGCCGCGTCCGGTGAGATCAGGCAGGTCGTCGCCATCGACGAACGGCGCGGCGAGTGCGCGGCGGCCCAGTGGCACATCCTCGACGTGCGGGACCCGGCCATCGCCGACAAGCTGCGCGGGGCCGACGTGGTGGTGCACCTGGCCCTGGACCTGAACCTGGAGACCGACTCGGCGGCCCGTTCGGCCTACAACGTCCGAGGGACGCAGACCGTCCTGACGGCCGCCGCGGCGGCCGGGGTCCACCGGGTCGTGCTGTGCACCTCGGCGATGGTCTACGGGGCGCTGCCGGACAACGAGCTGCCGCTGTCGGAGGACGCGGAGCTGCGGGCGACGGCGGAGGCCACCGGGGTGGGGGACCTGCTGGAGATCGAGCGGCTGGCACGCCGCGCTCCCCGGGCTCACCCGGGGCTCAACGTCACCGTCGTACGCCCCGCCGTGCTGGTGGGCGGCACGGACACCGCGCTGACCAGGTACTTCGAGTCGCCCCGGCTGCTCGTCGTCGCCGGGTCACGGCCCGCGTGGCAGTTCTGCCACGTCGAGGACCTGTGCGGGGCGCTGGAGTACGCCGTTCTGGAGAAGGTCGAAGGGGAACTCGCCGTCGGCTGCGAGGGCTGGCTGGAGCAGGAGGAGGTCGAGGAGCTCAGCGGCATCCGGCGCATGGAACTGCCGTCCGCGGTCGCGCTGGGGGCGGCGGCCCGGCTGCACCGCATCGGGCTGACGCCGTCCCCGGCCGGAGACCTCGCGTACACGATGTACCCCTGGGTGGTGAGCGGCAGCAGGCTCCACGACGCGGGGTGGCGGCCGCAGTGGACCAACGAGGAGGTCCTCGCGCAGCTGCTGGAGGAGGTCTCCGGGAGGCACACGGTCGCCGGCCGGCGGCTGGGACGCAAGGACGCGACGGCGGCCGGGGCCGCGGGCGCGACGGTGGCGCTGCTCGGTGCGGCGGCGGTGGTGCGGCGGGCGCGCAAGGCGCGACGGCGGATCTGAGCGGCGGCTTCCGCCGCGCGCCGCGGCGGGTGTCCGCCGCAGTCCCGGTGCCGTTCCGCGCTGTCGGAGCGGTGAGGCACGATGGGGCCCATGGAACCCACGCACCAGCACCCCGGTGAGCAGGCCGCGGACGACCCCGTCAAGCTCATCGGCGTCCGCGAGACGCCCCTGTCCGTGGACGAGATCTTCCGCGCCGTAGGGGACGACGCGGCCGGCGGGACCGCGCTGTTCGTCGGGACCGTGCGCAACCACGACGGGGGAGCCGACGTCGACCGGTTGGGCTATTCGTGTCACCCCAGCGCCGAGGCCGAGATGCGACGGGTCGCCGAGAAGGTGGCCGCGGAGTACCCGGTGCGCGCCCTCGCCGCGGTGCACCGGGTCGGCGACCTCGCGGTCGGGGACCTGGCGGTCGTCGTGGCCGTGTCGTGTCCGCACCGGGGCGAGGCCTTCGACGCCTGCCGGAAGCTGATCGACGACCTCAAGCACGAGGTGCCCATCTGGAAACACCAGACGTTCTCCGACGGAACCGAGGAGTGGGTGGGCGCGTAGTGCCGTCATGGGCAGCGTGTCGTGAATCCTTTTGTACGACTCGGGTTGCGTGACCCCACCCCCGCCGTGAGCGTTGTCAGTGCGCATGGTTAATCTGCTGATCAGTCAGTTCTTGCGGTCGCTCAGCGGGGTCGGGAGGTCGGCATGGGCGTGCTCGTCTGGTTGTTGATTCCTCTGGTGGCTGCGATCGCCGCCGGTCTGTGGGGCAGTTGGGCCAACCGGACCAGAAAGGTGCGCAGCGACGGTCCCGAGCTGGACGGGTACGCCCGGTTCCGGGAGGCCATGGAGAAGTCCCACTCGGGTACATGACACTCCGGTACATGACAGGGGTGGGGCTGACGGTGCGCTGACACAGGCGTCCCGTACTGTCGTGGCATGCCACGCCGCACCGCGACGATGCTCGCCTCCACCCTGATGCTGATCGCGCTCCTGTGCGCGGGAGTGTTCATCCCCGTGCCGTACTCGGAGATGTCGCCGGGACCGACGGTGAACACGCTCGGGGAGCACGGCGGCGAGCCGGTGCTGCAGATCTCCGGTCGCAAGACGTACGCCACCAGCGGCCACCTGAACATGACCACCGTGCGCGTCACCAGCGCCGACTACAAGATGAACCTCGTCGAGGCCGTGTACGGCTGGCTCGCACACGACAACAAGGTCGTGCCGCACGACACGCTCTACCCGGACGGCAAGACCGAGGAGCAGTCCAACCAGGAGAACGCCGAGGAGTTCAGCCAGTCGCAGGAGAGCGCCAAGGTCGCCGCCCTGAAGGAACTCGGCGTCCCGGTGGCGTCCTGGGTGATCGTCTCGACCGTGGTCAAGGACTCCCCGGCCGAGGGCAGGCTGCACGCCGGCGACGTCATCAAGGCCGTCGACGGCACGGCCGTCAAGGCGCCCGCCGACGTGGCGAAGCTCGTGACCAAGCACAAGCCCGGCCAGAACGTCGTCTTCACGATCGTGCCCGCCAAGGAGCAGGCCGCCGCCGAGAAGCAGCACCGGACGGCGACCCGGACGAAGAACGTGACCATCACGACCGCGGCCTCCGACGACGGCGGGGAGAAGCGCGCCATCGTCGGGATCTCCGCAGGCACCGATCACACGTTCCCGTTCACCATCGACATCAAGCTCGCGGACGTCGGCGGGCCGAGCGCCGGCCTGATGTTCGCGCTCGGCATCTACGACAAGCTCACTCCGGGCAGCCTCACCGGCGGCGCGTTCGTGGCCGGCACCGGCACCATCGACGACGCCGGCAAGGTGGGCCCCATCGGCGGCATCGAGATGAAGACGGTGGGCGCGCGCGACAAGGGCGCCCGGTACTTCCTCACCCCGGCCGACAACTGCTCGGCCGCCGCGAAGGACACCCCCGGCGGGCTCAGGCTGGTCAAGGTGAACACCATCGGCGACGCCCTCGCCGCGCTGAAGGACATCCGCACCGGCAAGACCTCCGACCTGCCGAAGTGCACGGCCAAGGGCTGACGACCGGCAGACCCGACAGCTGACGGCCGGAGCCGGCGCACACGTGCGGTACGGGGCCGGGACCGGGAGCGCCCCGCCCCGGCCCCGTACCGCGTACCCCCGAGACGATGCCGGACCCGGTCAGTCCTCGAACGTGGCGGCCAGTGCCTGCGCGAGCCCCGGCACCAGGTCGGAGCCCGTGAGGACCTCCGTGGGGGAGTCCTTCTCGCGCAGCCGCAGCGCCGACTCGCGGGCGCCGTCGCGCAGCACCGCGACCGTCATGCGGACCTCCTGGCGCTCCGGGTGCTCGGCCACCCACCGGGCGAGCCTCTTCTCGTCCAGGTCCTGGGGGACGGACGCCTCCGCCGACGGCGGCAGCATCAGGCGCTCCACGGTGAGCGCGCAGCCGGCCACCGCGTCCGGCCAGGCGATCGTGCCGAGGAACTCGTCCAGCGGCCGGCCCGCGGGGATCTCGTCCTGCTCGATCGGGGTGAGACCGGTGGTCTCGGGCTCGTCCTCCAGGCCGAGCTGGGCCGCGAGGGCAGGTTCCTCAGCCCGCAGCCGAGCGGTGTCTACGAGGGCGAAGAGGCGGGCGGGCTGGTCCCAGCCGAGGCCGGAGGCGTACTCGTCGATCTCGAGCACGGCCCGGGTCAGCGGGCTCGCCGCCATGGGTGTGTTGGACATGGTCACAATCCTGCCTCGTTCCCGGGCGGAATCGGGAACCGAGTAAACGGTGAGTAAGTTGCATAGGTGTGGGCCCCCGGAGCACGGGGGCCCCGCACGGTCCACGAACACGCGGGCCTGAATTGACGACAGCGACTTCGAGGTGCGCACCTTGGCTTTCCAGATGCCGGACCGCGGCGGAGGCCCGACGGGGCCGCGGATGAGAGTGGGCCGCCCGTCCCGGCGCGTCCGGACCCTGCTCATGACACTGGGCGTGCTTGCCGTTCTCGGCATGGCGTTCACCATGTTCGCGGGCTTCTGGACGGACTGGCTGTGGTACCGGTCGGTGAAATACTCGTCGGTCTTCACGACCACCCTGTCGACCAAGATCGGCCTGTTCTTCGTCTTCGGCCTGCTGATGGCGCTGGCGGTCGGCGTGAACATCTGGCTCGCCCACCGCCTGCGCCCGCCGCTGAGCGCCATGTCGATGGAGCAGCAGAACCTCGACCGCTACCGGATGGGCATCGCGCCGTACAAGAAGTGGCTGCTGCTCGGGATCACCGCCCTGGTCGGCCTGATCGCGGGCGCCTCCGCCTCCAGCCAGTGGCGGACCTGGCTGATGTGGGTCAACGGCGTGCCCTTCCACCAGAAGGACCCGCAGTTCCACCTCGACGTGTCCTTCTACGCCTTCGACCTGCCCTGGTACCGCTTCCTGCTCGGTTTCGGCTTCGCCGCCGCGATCCTGTCCGTCATCGCCGCCGCGCTCACCCACTACCTGTACGGCGGCCTGCGGATCACCTCCCCGGGTGCGCGTGCCACCTCCGCGGCGACCGGCCACCTGTCGGTGCTGCTCGGCATCTTCGTCGCGCTGAAGGCGGTCGCCTACTGGCTCGACCGCTACGGCCTGGCGGTGAAGTCCAGCGACTTCAAGGCCACCGACAACTGGACGGGCCTGCGGTACGTCGACGCCAACGCCTACCTGCCGGCCAAAACGATCCTGTTCTGCATCGCCGTCATCTGCGCCGTGCTGTTCTTCGCGACGCTGTGGCGGCGCACCTGGCAGCTGCCGGTGATCGGCTTCGGCCTGATGGTCCTGTCGGCGATCCTCATCGGCGGGCTGTACCCGGCGATCGTGCAGAAGTTCCAGGTCCAGCCCAACGAGCAGGCCAAGGAAGCGCCGTACGTCCAGAAGAACCTCAAGGCGACCCGCGACGCGTACGACATCGACGACGCGAAGGTCACCGAGTACTCGGGGACGAGTACCACCACGAACAAGACCAAGCTGCGCGACGACGTGGACTCCACGGCGAGCATCCGGATCATGGACCCGAACATCGTCTCGCCCACCTTCCAGCAGCTCCAGCAGATCAGGAACTACTACGCGTTCCCGACCAACCTGGACGTCGACCGCTACAGCAAGGACGGCAAGGACCAGGACACCGTCCTCGGTCTGCGCGAGCTGAACCTGAACGGCATCCCGAAGAACAACTGGATCAACGACCACTTCCGGTACACCCACGGCTACGGCGTGGTCGCCGCCAAGGGCACCGAGGCCGACGACGAGGGCCGGCCCGTCTTCACCGAGTCCGACCTGCCGTCCAAGGGCGACCTCGGCACGTACCAGCAGCGCGTCTACTACGGCGAGAAGACCACCACGTACTCGATCGTCGGCGGTCCCCAGAAGGAGATCGACTACTCCGACGACAGCGGTGAGAAGACGACCAGTTACACCGGCAAGAGCGGCGTCAACCTCGCCAACCCGGTCAACCGGGCCGCGTACGCGGTGGCGTTCAGCGAGCCGCAGATCCTCTACTCGGGGGCGATCGGCGAGGGCTCGCGGATCCTGTACAACCGCACGCCCAAGGAGCGCGTCGAGGCGGTCGCCCCGTGGCTGACCATCGACGGCGACGCCTATCCGGCGGTGGTGGACGGCCGCATCCAGTGGATCGTGGACGCCTACACGACGACGAACGGCTACCCCTACGCCTCGCGCACGACCCTGGGCGACACCACGGCCGACTCGCTGACCGCGACGAACAACTCCCGCGCGGTGGTGGCCCAGCAGAACCAGGTCAACTACATCCGCAACTCGGTGAAGGCGACCGTCGACGCCTACAGCGGCGAGGTCAAGCTCTACCAGTGGGACACCAAGGACCCCGTCCTGAAGACGTGGATGAAGGCGTTCCCGGGCACGGTGAAGCCCAAGCAGGACATCTCGGGCGACCTGCTGGCCCATCTGCGGTATCCGCAGGACCTGTTCAAGGTGCAGCGCGAGCTGCTGACCCGCTACCACGTCAGGGACGCGCAGACCTTCCTGAGCGGCTCCGAGGTGTGGCAGGTGCCGGACGACCCGACCAACAAGTCGGGCGACGCGGTGCCGCCGTACTACCTCAGCATGAAGATGCCCGACCAGTCCTCCCAGGCGTTCTCGCTGACGACGACGTTCACGCCCAACGGGCGGGACAACCTCAGCGGGTTCATGGCGGTCGACGCCGAGGCGGGCACGCCCGACTACGGCAAGATCAGAATCCTGAAACTGCCGACCAACACGACGGTCAACGGGCCCAAACAGGTACAGAGCCAGTTCAACTCCGAGCAGAACATCGCCGAGACCATCAGCCTGCTCAGCCGCGGCGACTCCGAGGTCGAGTACGGCAACCTGCTGACGGTGCCGCTCGACGGAGGACTGCTGTACGTGGAGCCGGTCTACGTGCGCGGCGGTGGGCTCAAGTACCCGCTGCTGCGCAAGGTGTTGGTCACCTACGGAGGCAACACCGCCTTCGAGGACACCCTCGACCAGGCCCTCGACAAGGTCTTCGGAGCGGACGGTTCGACCACCACGCCGCCGGACGAGTCCACCACCAAGCCGCCGACGTCCGGCAACCCGACGGTCCAGGAGGCGTTGAGCGACGCACAGAAGGCCTTCGACGCCGGCCAGGCGGCCCTGAAGAAGGGCGACTGGAAGGCGTACGGCCAGGCGCAGAAGGACCTCGAGGACGCTCTGCGGCGGGCCGAGGCGGCACAGGCCAAGGCCGACAAGACCAGCGGCGGCGGCTCCAAGAACAGCGCCACACCCAGCCCCAGCGGCAGTCCCAGTAGCAGTCCCAGGAGCAGTCCGAGCAGCAGTCCCAGCAGCAGCCCGAGCGGCGGCTGATCGAACGCCCCTCCCGCGCCGTGGTACGGTTGCAGCACAACGGCGCGGGGTGGAGCAGCTCGGTAGCTCGCTGGGCTCATAACCCAGAGGTCGCAGGTTCAAATCCTGTCCCCGCTACTGAAGACGAAGGCCCGGATCCTGAAAAGGATCCGGGCCTTCGTCATGTGCGAACACGTGTGCCGGGGGCAGATGAAGGCCGTGCCGCCGTGGGGAGTTGGGCGATCTGTGTTTGACTTGTCTCTCTGTGGGCATGTCGACAAAACGCTGAAGTGACCTCACTGGCTGCGGTATACCAGGTGTACCCAGTTAGCAGGTGGTGCGACGATGGACGTTATGGGGGAGAAGGCAACTCTGTTCGAGTCAGGGCGATTTGTGCAGCCTTCCGACGGTGGGGAGGCCGGTGAGGCAGCCGAGGAGGCCGCCGAGGAAGTGCGGCAGAGGCTCGCGGCCGAGGCCGGCGACGTCGAGGCGATGAGCGTCCTCGGGGCCATGCTGCTGCGCCGCGGCGATCTCGACGGCGCCGAGCCCCACCTGCGTGCCGCCACCGCCGCCGGCGACCGCGCCGCCGCCAACAACCTGGGAGTCCTTCTCCACCAGCGCGGATACCCCGAGGAGGCGGCCGGCTGGTGGCGCATCGCCGCCGTCGCCGGGTCGGCCGCGGCCGCCCACGCGCTGGGGCGCCACCACCGCGAGCGCGGCGACGAGCCGGCCGCCGAGTACTGGCTGCGGCAGTCCGCCGAGCAGGGACACGTGCTCGGCGCCTACGCGCTAGCCGACCTGCTGGAACACCGTCAGGACTCCGCCGCCGAACGGTGGATGCGGGCCGCGGCCGAGCGCGGGCACCGCGAGGCGGCGTACCGGCTGGCCCGCGCGCTCGACCGGAAGGCCGCGCTCGCGGAGGACACCGGGAGCGGCGACGGCGCCGCGCTGATGGCGCAGGCCGAGCAGTTCTACCGGCAGTCCGCCGCGCGCGGGCACCGGCGGGCCGCGCTGCACCTCGGGGCGATCCTGGAGAAGCGGGGCGAGCTGAAGGAGGCCGGGCGCTGGTACCTCACCTCGGCCAAGGAAGGCGAGGTACGGGCCGCCTGCGCCCTGGGGTTCCTGCTGCGTGACGCCGGGGACACCGAGAGCGCGGCCGTGTGGTGGCTGCGCGCCGCCCAGGAGGGGGACGGCAACGCGGCCAACGCGCTGGGGGCGCTGCACGCGGAGCGCGGCGAGACCCAGACCGCCGAGCGGTGGTACCGGGCGGCGATGGACGCCGGGGACGACAACGGCGCCTACAACCTCGGGCTGCTGTGCGCCGAGCAGGGTCGGACCGCGCAGGCCGAGCAGTGGTACCGGCGTGCGGCCTACGCGGGGCACCGGGAGGCGGCGAACGCGCTGGCGATCCTGCTGCTGCAGGGCGGCGACGCGACCGGCGCCGAGCCGTGGTTCTCCAAGGCCGCGGAGGCCGGGAGCGTCGACGCCGCGTTCAACCTGGGAATCCTGTACGCGGGCCGGGGCGAGAACGGGGCCGCGCTGCGCTGGTACGAGCGCGCCGCGGCCGCCGGGCACACGGAGGCGGCGCTTCAGGTCGGGATCGCGCGGCTCCGGGAGAGGGACGACCTCGCCGCGGAGCGGTACCTCAGATGCGCGGCCGGGGGCGGCAGCGCGGAGGGCGCCTACCGGCTGGCGACCGTGCTGGACGCGCGCAGGCCGCCGGCGCACGCGCACGAGCTCGGGGAGCCGGTGCACGTCAAGACCGAGTGCGAGGAGTGGTACGAGCGCGCCGCCACCCAGGGGCACCGGCGGGCGCAGGTGCGGGTGGGGATGCTGGCCGCGGCCCGCGGGGACGTCGTGGCGGCGGCCCGGTGGTACCGGGAGGCGGCCGAGGCCGGGTCCCGCAACGGCGCCTTCAATCTGGGCCTGCTGCTGGCCCGGGAGGGCAGCGAGCCGGAGGCGGCGGTCTGGTGGACGCGGGCAGCCGACGCCGGGCACGGCCGGGCCGCGCTGCGGCTGGCCCTGGTCTACGCGCGTCGGGGTGAGCTGGCGGAGGGGCAGCGGTGGGCCGATCGCGCGGTGTCCCTGGGACCCGGTGAGGTCGCCGAGCGGGCGGCCCGGCTGCGGGACGCGCTGCGTGAGGAGCTGTCGGCGTAGCGGCCGTGCGGGCCGTCACGGAGCGCGCCCGGCCCGCCACAGGGCCTGCCCCTGGTCCGCCAGAGGGCTGCCCCTGGCCTGCGCCGAAAGCGATTTGCCTCTGTGCACGTCCTTGACGTAATGTTTCGTTCATCGCCGCGGGGTGGAGCAGCTCGGTAGCTCGCTGGGCTCATAACCCAGAGGTCGCAGGTTCAAATCCTGTCCCCGCTACTGAAGGCCGAGGGCCGGAATCCAGATCTTGGATTCCGGCCCTCGGTGCGTCCGGAGGATGTCCGGGGGTGCGGCCGCCGCTCCTGGGCAGCGGAAAGCCCCGGCGTCCGTGGGCGGATCCAGGGGCCGGGGCTTCGGAAGGGCTTATGCCGCCGCGCAGCTCGGGCACAGGCCGCGGTAGGTCACCTCGACGTCCGAGACCGTGAAGCCGAAGCGCTCCGAGTCGGGCAGGTCGGCGAGCGGGTTGCCGCTCGGGTGGACGTCCCGGATCGCGCCGCAGCCGGCGCAGACCAGGTGCTGGTGCGGCCGGTGCGCGTTGGGGTCGTAGCGCTTGGCGCGCTTGTCGGTGGCGACCTCGAGCACCTCGCCGAGGGAGACCAGCTCGCCCAGCGTGTTGTAGACGGTCGCCCGGGAGATCTCGGGCAGCTTGGCGACGGCCCGGGCGTGGACCTCGTCCGCTGTCAGGTGGACGTGCTCGCCGTCGAGAACCTCGGCCACGACCCGCCGCTGTGCGGTCATGCGCCATCCGCGTCCGCGCAGCCGTTCCAAAAGGTCACTCATGCGGGCCAGTTTAACAGCAAGATGCCCAGATCCTGAATAGATGTGACTTTAGAGTCGCGCTTGACTTGGATTTAGTCCAATGTAGGATCGAGCCTGGCTTTGGCCGCGAGACAGAAACAGCAGGAAGTCATGCAGGAGGCGCACGTGACGCAGGGACCGCTCACTACGGAGGCCGGTGCACCGGTGGCCGACAACCAGAACAGCGAGACCGCGGGCGCCGGCGGTCCCGTGCTCGTGCAGGACCAGCTGCTCCTGGAGAAGCTGGCCCACTTCAACCGCGAGCGCATCCCGGAGCGCGTGGTGCACGCCCGCGGTGCGGGGGCCTACGGCACCTTCACGGTGACCGCCGACGTCACGCCGTACACGCGCGCCGCCTTCCTCTCCGAGGTCGGCAAGCGGACCGAGGTCTTCCTGCGCTTCTCGACGGTGGCCGGCAACCTCGGCGCCGCCGACGCCGTCCGCGACCCGCGCGGCTTCGCGGTGAAGTTCTACACCGAGGAGGGCAACTACGACCTCGTCGGCAACAACACCCCGGTGTTCTTCATCAAGGACGCCGTCAAGTTCCCGGACTTCATCCACACCCAGAAGCGCGACCCGTACACCGGCAGCCAGGAGGCCGACAACGTCTGGGACTTCTGGGGGCTGTCCCCGGAGTCGACCCACCAGGTGACCTGGCTGTTCGGCGACCGGGGCATCCCGGCGTCCTACCGTCACATGGACGGCTTCGGCTCGCACGCCTTCCAATGGAACAACGAGGCCGGCGAGGTCTTCTGGGTCAAGTACCACTTCAAGACCGACCAGGGCATCAAGAACCTCACCGCCGAGGAGGCCGAGGTCCTCGCGGGCAAGGACCCCGACTCCCACCAGCGCGACCTGCGCGAGGCCATCGAGCGGGGCGAGTACCCGACGTGGACCGTGGGCGTGCAGATCATGCCGGCGGCCGACGCGGCGGCCTACCGCTTCAACCCGTTCGACCTGACCAAGGTCTGGCCGCACGCCGACTATCCGGTCGTCGAGATCGGCAAGCTGGAGCTCGACCGCAACCCGGAGAACATCTTCGCCGAGGTCGAGCAGAGCATCTTCAGCCCCGCGCACTTCGTGCCGGGCATCGGCCCGTCGCCCGACAAGATGCTCCAGGGCCGCCTCTTCGCGTACGGTGACGCCCACCGCTACCGCGTCGGCGTCAACGCCGACCATCTGCCGGTGAACCGCCCGCACGCCACCGAGGCGCGCACCCACTCCCGTGACGGCTACCTGTACGACGGCCGCCACAAGGGCGCGAAGAACTACGAGCCGAACAGCTTCGGCGGCCCCTTCCAGACGGACCGGCCGCTGTGGCAGCCGATCCCGGTCGGCGGCGTGACCGGCGACCACGAGGCCCCCGTGCACGCCGAGGACGACGACTTCGTGCAGGCGGGCAACCTCTACCGTCTGATGTCCGAGGACGAGAAGGAACGCCTGATCGGCAACCTGGCGGGCTCCCTCGCCAAGGTCTCGCGCGACGACATCGCCGAGCGCGCGATCGGCAACTTCCGCCGGGCGGACGAGGACTTCGGCAAGCGGCTGGAGGCCGCGGTCCAGGCCCTGCGCGGCTGACAACGCCGGACCGCTTGCCGTGGCGGACGGGCCGGACCTCCCTGCGAAGGAGACCGGCCCGTTCGTCATGGAGCGTCATGAAGTGCTGCTGTGTCATGAAGTGCTGGAGCGCCCTGGAGCCTCACGGGGCACCGTGGAGCCTCGATGAGCGCCGGGGCGCCGGTCGTCGTGTCAGGCCGGCACCTCCTGCCGCACCGGAGCCCAGCAGCGGATGATGTCGCGGACCGAGACGATGCCGACGGGCTCGCCCCGGTCGCAGACGATGAGGTGCCGGAAACCGCCGTGGGACATGGCGCGGGCCGCCTCCTCCAGGGTCCAGGACGGGGCGGCGAACACCACGTCGGTGGTGGTGTGGTCGTGGGCGCGCTCCGTGTCGGGGTCCTCGCCGAGGCCGACGGAGTTGAGGATGTCGCGTTCGGTGAGGATGCCGATACCGCCGGCGTCGGGGTCGAGTACCACGGCCGCGCCGACGCGGCGGGCGGACATGAGGGCCGCGGCCTGGCGCAGGGTGTGCGCGGGGCCGATGGTGAGGACGACTGTGCTCATGGCGTCACGGACGAGCATGGGATGAGCCACCTCCTGAGGGTGCCCCGCAGTTTGTTCATGGATTCACAAATGCACAAGCGGGGGGACTTTCAGAGTGACAGGCAAAGGGCGGGTCAACAAGAGGGTGCGGGGCAGTCATCCCCGAACGGGTGATGGGCGGCCGACGGGCGGTCAGTGGACGGAGAAGCCGCCGTCGACGAAGATCGACTGACCGGTGACGTACGCGGAGGCGCGGCTCGCCAGGAAGACCGCCGCGCCCGCGAAGTCCTCGGCCAGGCCGTTGCGCCCCACCATGGTCCGCGCGGCCAGCGCCGCCACCTTCTCCGGGTCCGACGACAGCCGGGCGTTCAGCGGCGTCATGACGAACCCCGGCACCAGCGTGTTGCAGGTGACCCCGTACGGCGACCACGCCTCCGCCTGGGAGCGGGCCAGCGACTCCAGCGCCCCCTTGGACACCCCGTAGGCGCCGCTCTGCACGAACGCCCGGTGCGCCTGCTGGGAGGAGATGTGGATGATCCGGCCGAAGCCCCGCTCGGCCATGCCCGGTCCGAACCGCCGGCCCAGCAGGTGCGGCGCCTCCAGGTTCACGGCCATCGTGGTGTCCCACACGTCGTCGCCCAACTCGCCCAGCGGAGGCCGCAGGTTGACCCCGGCGGAGTTGACCAGGATGTCCGGCTCCCCGAACACCCCGGCCGCCTCTTCGGCCGCCGCGCGCACGCCCTCACGGCTGCTCAGGTCGGCGCTCACCCAGGCCGCCCGGCAGCCGTCGGCCGTCAACTCCTCGACCGTCGCCGCCAGTTCCGCCTCCCTGCGGGCCACGACCACCACGCTCGCCCCCGCCCGCGCCAGGGCCCCGGTGATGGCCCGGCCGATGCCGGAACTGCCGCCGGTCACCACGGCGACCCGGTCGTCCAGCGAGAACAGTTCGGAGAGGTACGTCCGCGAGCTCATGCCCGCACCCTAGGACGCGCGCCCGCGCCGGCGGCGTCCGGGGGCCCGGCCGTGCCGGCGGCGTCCGGGGGCCCGGCCGTGCCGGCGGCGTCCGGGGTCCCGGCCGCGCCCGGCGGCGTCCGGGTCCCGGCGGCCGTACTCGCCGTCAGTAGCGCTGGTTGAGGTAACCCAGCAGTTCGTCGTGGAGCAGGCCGTTCGAGGCGGCCGCGTTGCCGCTGTGCGGGCCCGGGCGGCCGTCCAGGCCGGTGAAGGTGCCGCCGGCCTCGGTGACGACGATCGCGTTGGCGGCCATGTCCCACAGGGACAGCTCGGGCTCCGCGCAGATGTCCACCGAGCCCTCGGCGACCATCATGTACGGCCAGAAGTCGCCGTACGCGCGCGTGCGCCACACCTCGCGGGTCAGGTCGAGGAAGCCGTCCAGGCGGCCCTGGTCCTCCCAGCCGGACAGCGAGGAGTACGCGAACGAGGCGTCCGCCAGCCGCGACACGCGCGAGACGTGCAGCCGGGTCGCCGAGGACAGGCTGCGCCCGCTGAACGCGCCGTGCCCCTTCGCCGCCCACCAGCGGCGGCCCAGGGCGGGAGCGGAGACGACGCCGACGACGGGTTCGAAGCCGGTCTCGCCGGCCTCCATCAGGGAGATCAGGGTGGCCCACACAGGCACCCCGCGCACGTAGTTCTTGGTGCCGTCGATCGGGTCGATCACCCAGCGGCGGGGCCCCGTGCCCTCGACGCCGTACTCCTCGCCGAGGATCGCGTCCCGGGGACGGGCGCGCTGGAGCTGGCCGCGGACCAGCTCCTCCGCGGCCTTGTCGGCCTCGCTCACCGGGGTCATGTCCGGCTTGGTCTCGACCTTGAGGTCGAGTGCCTTGAAGCGGTCCATGGTGGCCGCGTCGGCGGCGTCCGCGAGGACGTGGGCGAAGCGCAGGTCGTCAAGGTAGTCCGGCATGGAACGAACGCTATCCGGCGAGGTCGGGAAGGGGCCACCGGGCCCTGCCGTGGACGGGGCGGCACCTGGTGTCCGAAGAGTGCCTCCAGGTGCCTCCGCGCACCCTTGACAGTGCCTCCGAGCGCGTCAAACCTGGGCGCAGAGCCGCTCGCCCCAGGGAGGCGATGATGCCTGCAGCGCGGGAATCCCTACTGGACGCCGCGTACTCGGCGCTGGCGCGCCGACCGTGGTCCACCGTGCGGATGGTGGACGTGGCCGCGGCGGCCGGAGTGTCCCGGCAGACGCTGTACAACGAGTTCGGCAGCAAGGAGGGGCTGGCCCGCGCGCTCGTGAGACGCGAGGCGGACGGCTTTCTCGCCGGGGCCGAGCGGGCGCTGACCGCGCACTCCGACGCCCGCGACAGGCTGGTCGCCGTCGCCGAGTGGACGGCGTCGGCGGCCCGCGGGAACGCGCTCGTGCGGGCCGTGCTCACCGGCTGCTGGAGCCCGTGGCTGCCCTCTCCGACGCTGTCGGCGGTGCCCTCAACCTCGGCCGTGCCGGCGCAGCGCCGGGCGGACGGTCCGCTGCCCTCGCCCGGCGACCTCGTGGCGGCGGTCCGCGACCGGGCCGTCGCGGTCCTGTCCGGTCCCGGAGCGCCCGAGCCGGACACCGCCGGCCTCGCCCGCTCCTGCGAGCTGGTGATACGCGTCGCCCTGTCCTGCGTGACGGCCCCGCCGGGGGAGGGCGGCGTCGCGGACCTCGTACGGACCACTGTGCGGAGCCAGTTGACGGCGTGACGGCGTGACCGCGTCCCGGCCCGGTGCCTCAGTGCGCCGAGCCCGACAGCTGCAGGCCGATGACGCCGATGATGACCAGGCTGATCGAGACAATCTTCAGGGTGGACACCAGGTCGCCGAGGAAGATCATCCCGTAGATCGCGGTGCCCGCCGCCCCGATGCCGGTCCACACGGCGTAGGCGGGTCCGACGTCCAGCTTCCGCAGCGAGAGGGTGAGCAGGCCGAAGCTGCCGAGCGCGAAGACGCAGAAGGCGATCGTGGGCCACAGCCGGGTGAAGCCGTGGGACAGCTTGAGGCACACCGCGAAACCGGTCTCGAGCATCCCGGCCACGATGACCAGCAGCCACGCCATGTGCTGTCCTCCCGTTGGGTCCGGCTCGGTGCGATTATGCACTTGCCGGACTCGTGTCCACCCAAACAACGCGGTGGTCAGTCGCCGTCGGTGCGCTCCCGGGTGGCCAGCAGCCGGCGCAGGGAGTACAGGCGGGCCGGATCCGCGTGGCCCTCGGCGACCCACTGGTCCAGCGCGCAGTCCGGCTCGTCGTGACTGCAGGCGCGCGGGCAGTTCTCCGTGCCGGGTTCGAGGTCGGGGAAGGCGTGGATGACCCGGGACGGGTCGATGTGCGCCAGGCCGAAGGACCTGACGCCCGGGGTGTCGACCACCCAGCCGTCCGCCCCGGCGAGCGGCAGGGCGAGCGCCGAGGTCGTGGTGTGCCGGCCGCGGCCCGTGACCGCGTTGACGCGCCCCGTCAGCCGCCGCCGGTCCTCCGGGACCAGCGCGTTGACCAGCGTCGTCTTGCCGACGCCGGAATGGCCGACGAACGCGGTGATCTTGCCGGCGAGGTGCTCGCGCACCCGGTCCGCCGCGGCGCCGCTGTCCAGCTCCTCGCGGCTGGTGACGACGTAGGGGATGTCGAGGTCGCCGTACAGCTCCAGGAGCTTGTCCGGCGGGGCGAGGTCCGACTTGGTCAGCACCAGCAGCGGGTCGAGCCCGCCGTCGTACGCCGCCACCAGGCACCGGTCGATCAGGCGCGGGCGGGGCTCGGGGTCGGCCAGGGCGGTGACGATCGCCAGCTGGTCGGCGTTGGCCACGACCACGCGCTCGTAGGGATCGTCGTCGTCGGCCGTGCGGCGCAGCAGCGACGTGCGCCCCTCGATGCGGACGATGCGCGCGAGAGTGTCCTTCTGGCCCGACAGGTCACCGACGATGGCCACCCGGTCGCCGACCACCGCCGCCTTGCGGCCCAGCTCGCGCGCCTTCATCGCCAGCACGGTCCGGCCGTCCACCAGGCAGGTCAGCCGGCCGCGGTCGACGGTGAGGACCATGCCCTCGGCCGCGTCCTCGTGCTTGGGGCGGATGTTCGTGCGCGGCCGGTTGCCCTTGCGGTTCGGGCGGCTGCGGATGTCGTCCTCGTCGGTGTGCTTGCCGTAGCGGCGCATGCCGTTATCCCCGGCTCTCCACGCCGCCCAGCATCCCGGTCCACAGTTCGGGGAACTCCGGCAGGGTCTTGGCCGTCGTCGCCACGTCCTCGACCTGCACGCCCTCGACCGCCAGGCCGATGACCGCGCCGGCCGTCGCCATGCGGTGGTCCTGGTAGGTGTGGAAGATCCCGCCGTGCAGGCGGCGCGGACGGATGTGCAGGCCGTCGGCGGTCTCGGTCACGTCGCCGCCGAGTTCGTTGATCTCCTTGGTCAGCGCGGCCAGCCGGTCCGTCTCGTGCAGGCGCAGGTGGGCCACCCCGCGCAGGGTCGACGGGGAGTCGGCCAGGGCGGCGACCGCCGCGATGCCCGGGGTCAGCTCGCCGACCTCGCTCAGGTCCACATCGATGCCGTGAACAGCACCCGAACCGGTGAACACCAGCCCGTAATCGGTGAGTTCACAGGAACCACCCATTTCGGTGAAGATCTCGCGCAGCCTGTCGCCGGGCTGGGTGGTGCGCTCCGGCCAGTCGGGCACGACGACCTTGCCGCCGGTGACCAGGGCAGCCGCCAGGAACGGCTGTGCGTTGGACAGGTCCGGCTCGATCGTCAGGTCCCGCCCGAGCAGGGCGCCCGGCGTCACCCGCCAGACGTTCGGCTCGCCGCCCGACTCCGGGGTGTCCACCTGGGCGCCGACCGCGCGCAGCATGTCGACGGTCATCCGGATGTGCGGCAGGGAGGGCAGCGAGGCGCCGACGTGACGGACCTCGACGCCCTGGTTGAAACGCGGACCGGACAGCAGCAGGGCGCTGACGAACTGGGACGAGGAGGAGGCATCGACCTCCACCGTGCCGCCGTCCAGGGCGCCGCCGCCGTGCACCGTCAGCGGCAGCGCGCCGCGGCCGTCGTCGTCGATCCGGGCGCCGAGGACACGCAGCGCGTCGATGACGCCGTTCAGGGGACGCTCGTACGCCCTCGGGTCGCCGTCGAAGCGGACGGGGCCGTCGGCCAGCGCGGCGACCGGCGGCAGGAAGCGCATCACCGTGCCGGCGTTGCCGACGTCCACCGCGGCCGGGCCGCGCAGGCCCGTCGGGAGCACCCGCCAGGCCTCCCCGGAGCCGTCGGGGCCGACCCCCTCCTCGATCTCCACGCCCATGGCGCGCAGTCCGCCCGCCATCAGCAGCGTGTCACGGGAGCGCAGCGGGCGGCGCAGCCAGCCGGGCTCGGAGGCGAGCGCCGCGAGCACCAGGGCGCGGTTGGTGACCGACTTGGACCCGGGCACGTGGACCGTCGCGTCGACGGCCCCGCTCGCGTGCGGGGCGGGCCAGAGGGCGGTGTGTGCGGGGTTCTGGGCCATGGGCCCACTCTATAAGGCGCCCGTGGTTCTGGTGCGGCGCTGTTGTGGCTGGTCGGGCCCGCGCGGCAGGAGCCGCACAGCGGCCCGGCCCCGCACCCGGACACCCGCCGTCGCACGGGCCTGCGGGGCGCGGTCTTACGGGACCACGGGCGCCGTCACGCGGGCCCACCGGGCGCGGTCGCACTGGACCACGGGGCGCGGTCGCACTGGACCGCGGGGTGCGGTCGTACGGGACTACGAAGCGCCGTCGCGTACGGGCACCGTCACGCGGGCCCAGGGGGCGCGGTCGCACTGGACCGCGGGGTGCGGTCGTACGGGACTACGAAGCGCCGTCGCGCGGGTCCACGGGGCGCCGTCGCGCAGCCACAGGAAGCACGGTCGCGCGGTCGCGCGCTCACAGCTCCAGCAGCCAGCGTCCGCCCCCGATCAGCGAGCACAGGGACACCGCGTGAAACAGGAACAGCCACAGTCCCGCCGGCACGTTCGTCAGCCGGGACAACTGGTCCGCGTCCGAGTCCCCGGCGCCCGACCGCCTGCGCTTGGCCTGCAGCTCGAACGCCGGGCGCACGCCGCCCGCCAGCAGGAACCACACCACCGCGTACGCGAACGCCGCCTGCACCTGCGCCCCCGCCAGCCACGACACCAGCAGGAACGTGCCCCCGGTCAGCACCACCGTCAGCACGCCGTAGGCGTTGCGGATCATCACCAGCATCGCCAGCAGCAGCGCCGTCGCCAGCCACAGCAGCAGCGTGATGCGGCCGGCGGCCAGCAGCGCGGCGCCGCCCAGGCCCAGCAGCGGGGGAGCGGTGTAGCCGGCCGCCGCCGTCAGGATCATGCCGAGGCCGTCCGGCTTGCCGCGGCTGACGGTCAGACCGCTGGTGTCCGAGTGCAGACGTATGCCGGTCAGGGTGCGGCCGGTGAGCAGCGCGACCAGCCCGTGCCCGCCCTCGTGGGCGATGGTGATCGCGTTGCGCGACACCCGCCACAGGCCCGGCGGGACGGTCACCGCGAGCGCGGCGACGAGGGTCGCGATCACCACCCACAGGTCGGGGTCCGGCTGAACGCCGAAGACCTCGTCCCACAGGGACGCGAGCGAGGCGGGTGCGGTGCTGGCGGCGCTGTCCATGGTGGCTCGGTGGCTCCCTCTCCCGGTGCGGAATCTGGCAGTGTGGCACGCATGTGCGGACGGTATGCAGCGAGTCGTGGAGCCGAGGATCTCGCAGGAGTCTTTGAGATCGAGAAGTGGGAGCCCGGGGAGGCTCTCGCGCCGGACTACAACGTGGCCCCGACCAAGGAGGTCCACGTCGTCCTCGACCGCCCCCTGAAGGACACCGGCGACCCGCGCCCCGTCCGCCAGCTGCGCAGGCTGAAGTGGGGCCTGGTGCCGTCCTGGTCGAAGACCCCCGAGGGCGCGGCGCGCATGATCAACGCCCGGGCCGAGACCGTCCACGAGAAGCCGTCGTACCGGCGGGCCTTCGCCGCGCGCCGGTGCGTCGTCCCGGCCGACGGCTACTACGAGTGGGTCACCGGCCGGCAGGAGCGGGACCTGGAGGTCGAGGGCAAGCGGAAGCGGCCGCGCAAGCAGCCGTACTTCGTGCTGCCCGCCGACGGGTCGGTGTTCGCCATGGCCGGGCTGTACGAGTTCTGGCGGGACCGGACACTGCCGGACGACCACCCGCAGGCCTGGTGGGCGACCTGCACGGTGATCACGACCGAGGCGGAGACGACCCCCCTCGCCGTGGCCCCCGCCGAGGGACCGCGCACGCTCGCCGAGATCCACCCCCGGATGCCGCTCATGCTCACCCCGGACCGCTGGGACGCCTGGCTGGACCCGTCCCGCACCGACCCCGACGAGCTGCGCGCGCTGCTCCAGCCGCCCCCGCCCGGACTGATGCGCGCCTACCCCGTCTCCACCGCCGTCAGCAACGTCCGCAACAACGGACCGGAGCTGCTGAAGGAGCTCGACGGACCCGAGGCGGGCACACTCTTCTGATGTGACGACCGAGATCATTGGCACGGAGGCGGGGGACGCCCGCATCACCTGGCACGAGGCCGACGCCGCGCGGCTGGTGCTGGCCCTGGGGCACGGCGCCGGCGGCGGTGTCGAGGCGCGGGACCTGCGGGCCCTGGCCGAGGTGCTGCCGGGGCACGGGGTGAGCGTCGCCCTCGTGGAACAGCCCTGGCGGGTGGCCGGCAAGAAGGTGGCGCCCGCGCCGAAGACGCTCGACGCCGGCTGGCGGGGCGTGTGGCCCGCGCTCGCCGGCCACGGGCTGCCGGTGGTCGCGGGCGGCCGCAGCGCCGGCGCCCGCGTGGCCTGCCGCACCGCCGCCGGGCTGGGGGCGCGCGCCGTCCTCGCCCTGAGCTTCCCGCTGCACCCGCCGGGCAGGCCGGAGAAGTCCCGGGCCGGCGAACTGCTCGGCGCGGGGGTGCCCGCCCTCGTCGTGCAGGGCGGCAACGACCCGTTCGGCAGGCCGGAGGAGTTCCCCGAGGGCGACTACGAGCTGATCGAGGTGCCGTACGGGGACCACGGCTTCGCCGTGCCGAAGCGGGCGGCGACCGGACAGGAGCACGCCCTGGGGATCATCACCGACGGCGTGGCGCGCTGGATGGCCTCATTGGCGTGAGGGGCTGTGAGGGGCTGTGAGGGGCTGTGCGGGGGCGGGGAATGCCGCGCGCGCGGCCACTGTTTAGCGGACAGACGTGCTGGACCACCAGCACCGACGTCGTACGGAGAGGAAGTCCGCCGCATGGGTTCGACCTACTGCCCGAGCCGCAGCAGCCGTGCTGACCTGGACTGGACGGTGCTGCACGCGGCGAAGACCGCTCCGATTCGAGGGGCGGCGGAGTCGGGTAGTCGTCTATCCTCCGATTCTGGTGGCACCGGTTTCGGTGCTACCCGGAATCTTGAGGAGGTGGGTCCGGTCACTGGGATCGACGCAGGGACCGACAACGGCCAGGCGGAGCTGCCCGAGGGCCAGGGCGTCAGCGCGGAGTCGGCCTCGGAGCGCAGCGCGCGCTTCGAGCGGGACGCGCTCGAATTCCTCGACCAGATGTACTCGGCCGCCCTGCGCATGACGCGCAACCCGGCCGACGCCGAGGACCTGGTGCAGGAGACGTACGCCAAGGCGTACGCGTCCTTCCACCAGTTCCGCGAAGGCACCAATCTGAAGGCGTGGCTGTACCGGATCCTCACGAACACGTTCATCAACTCCTACCGCAAGAAGCAGCGGGAGCCGCAGCGCTCCGCGGCCGAGGAGATCGAGGACTGGCAGCTCGCGCGCGCCGAGTCGCACATGTCGACCGGTCTGCGTTCGGCGGAGTCGCAGGCGCTGGACCACCTGCCGGACTCGGACGTCAAGGAAGCCCTCCAGGCGATCCCCGAGGAGTTCCGCATCGCCGTCTATCTCGCGGACGTCGAGGGCTTTGCGTACAAGGAGATCGCCGACATCATGGGGACACCCATCGGTACGGTGATGTCCCGGCTGCACCGGGGCCGCCGTCAGCTGCGCGGCATGCTCGAGGACTACGCCCGCGAGCGAGGCCTGGTCCCGGCCGGCGCCGGAGAGTCGAACGAAGCGAAAGGCTCGGGCTCATGAGCTGCGGAGAGCCGCACGAGACGGACTGCGGTGAGGTCCTCGACCACCTCTACGAGTTCCTCGACCGCGAGATGCCCGACGTGGACCGCGACAAGTTCGAGCAGCACTTCAAGGAGTGCTCGCCGTGCCTGGAGAAGTACGGCCTGGAGCAGGCCGTGAAGAAGCTGGTCAAGCGGTGCTGCGGACATGACGACGTGCCGACGGACCTGCGCTCCAAGGTGATGGGGCGGATCGACCTGATCCGCTCCGGCCAGGCCGTGCCCGAACACGACGTGACCGCTTTCCCGGTCACGCCCCAGGAGTCCTGACCCCCGCGCCAAGGCGGGCCGTCGTCACTCGAACGTGCTAATCCGCGGGCCAACAGCCCGCGGGCTCGCCCCTCTCCGGCCTAGGCTCCTCAGCCTCAGCAGGCTCGGCCGGGGGGAGAGACGTGATGGAGGCGGTGCCGGCACGCGCACGGGTGTACGTCGCCTGCGCGGTCCTCGGCGCCGCGTGCTGCCTGCTCCCGCTGTGCGGCCCGCGCACGCCCTGCTGGGCGGTCGCGCTGCCGGCCGCGCTGTACGCCGCCGGCGAGCAGGCCGCCGCCCGATGGCGGTTCGCCGGGACGTTCTACCCCGTGCTCCTCGCCGGGGCCTTCCTGCTCCCGCCGGCCGCCGCCGCCCTGGTGCCGCTGCCGGGCGCGCTGCTCTCGCCGGTCGGCCGGCGCTCGCCGTGGCTGCGCCGGACCTGGCGGGCCGCCCAGCTGGCCCTCGCCGTGTGCGCCGCCGCCCGCGTGCACCGGGCGCTGGGCGGACCGGACGCCGTCGCGGCGTCCGACTTCCCCTACGCCCTGCTGCCCGCCGGGACCGCGGTCCTCACGTTCTGCCTGGCGCTGACCGCGCTGGACGGGGGGATCCTCGCGCTGGCCGAGCGGGTGCCGGTCCGGCGGGCCTGGCGAGGACTGTTCGTACGCTCCCTCGCGCCGGTCGCCGTGCACGGCCTCGCCGGGCTGATGATGGCCGTGCTGTGGCACAGCCCGTACGGGCCGGTGGCCGCGCTGCTGGTGCTGCTGCCGATGTGCGTGTCGGGATGGGCGTTCGCGCAGTACCACCGGGAGCGGGCCGCCCACCAGGCGACGATCCGGGCACTGGTGCAGGCCGTCGACATCAAGGACGGCTACACGCGCGGGCACAGCGAGCGCGTCGGGCAGGCGTCGATGATGATCGCGCGCGAACTCGGCATGGACGAGGCGCGCGTCGAGGTGCTGCGGTTCGCCGGGATCCTGCACGACGTGGGCAAGCTCGGCGTCCCCACCCGGCTGCTGCGCAAGGACGGCCCGCTCACCCCGCAGGAGCGGCGGGTGATCGAACTGCACCCGGAGTACGGGCACGAGATGGTGCGCGGAATCGGTTTCCTGGGCGAGGCGCGGGCGGCGGTGCTGCACCACCACGAACGGCTGGACGGCAGCGGGTACCCGTACGGGCTGGCCGGCGGCCAGATCCCCGAGTCGGCGCGGGTGGTCGCGGTCGCCGACGCGTTCGACGCGATGACGTCCACGCGCTCCTACAGCAGGGCGCGGCCCGTCTCCGCGGCCCTGGAGGAACTCCAGCGGTGCGCGGGGGCCCAGTTCGACCCCCGCATGGTCGGCGCCCTGGTCCGGGCCCTCGCCCGGCACGGCTGGCGCCCGGCGGTCACCGCCGAGGAGGACCGCGCGGCCCCGCCCGCGCCGCGCGCCGGCGGCAGGCCCCGGGCACGCCGGTGAGCCCCCGCCCGCCGCTGACGCTCCTCATCCACACGGCGGCCGCCCTGGTGGCCGCCGGCTCCCTCCTCGCCACCTGCTGGACCGGCCTGGTCGAACGCCCCACCGCCCTCGCCTTCGGCCTGCTCGTCGCCGTCGGCGAGCTGGCCCGGTGGACCGGCGCCCGGGTCAGGGAGGCCGCGCCGCTCGGGGCCGCCGCGGCGCTGTCGTACGCGCTGCTCGGGGACGACGCGGGCCGGCCCACGACCCACGGCGCCGTGCAGGTCGTCACCGTCGTCCTCGCCGCCGCCCTGGCCGGCAACGTGCCGCACATCGCGCGCGGACAGCGGGCGGTGACCGACCACCTCGCCCGGCGCGTGCTCGCCGTCGCCTTCGCCGCCGTGTGCTTCCAGCCCCTGTACGACCGCGGGCTGTTCGACACCTGGGTCGGCCCCGCGTACGCGCTGCTGCTGCCGACGCTGCTCGCCCTGACCGCGCTGTGCGACGCCGTCCTCGCCGCCGCGCTCGCGCACTCCCGCGCCGGCTGGCCCTTCGGCCCGCTGCTGCGGGACGAACTGCGCGCCCTGCTCGGCATCGGCTCGGCGGTGTGCGCCACGGGCGCGGTGACGTCGCTCGCGGTCGCCGTCGCGGGACTGTGGGCGCTGCCGGTGTTCTCGCTGCCGCTGCTGCTCACCCAGATGTCCTTCCGCCGGTACGCGGCCGTGCGGACCACCAACCGGCAGACCATCGCCTCCCTCGCCCGCGCCACCGAGATCGCCGGGTACACCCCGGCCGGGCACGCCCGGCGGGTGGCCGCGCTCAGCCGGGCCGTCGGCCGGGACCTGGGCCTGACCAGGCCGGAGCTCGCCGTGCTGGAGTGCGCCGCCCTCATGCACGACATCGGCCAGCTCAGCCTGGTCGACCCGGTCCCGGCGGGCGCCACGGCCGGCCTGCCGGTGGCCGAGCAGCGCCGGATCGCGCTGCTCGGCGGGGCCGTGGTCCGCCAGACCGGCGTCGACCGGGCGGTCGCCGTGGTCGTCGAGCGGCAGGCCGACCCCTACCGGGAGCAGCCGGTCGCCGCCCGGATCGTGCGGACCGTCAACGCCTACGAGGAGAAGGCGCGGGACGCCGGACCCGGCGGGCCCCTGACGGCGCTGGAGGAACTGCGGCTGGCGACCGCGGCGGACTACGCGCCCGAGGTGGTGGAATCCCTGGCCCGCGTCCTGGCCCGGGACTGTCTGACGCCGTTCCCGGCTGGGTAACCCATGGGTAATGAGCGTGCTTCCAGCCACACGTGGTTGGATGCGAAGAGAGAGAGTGTCCAGGGGCACTGGCCAGCCCACTGAACGGAACCGGCAGGCGGGAATCGTGAGGATCTTCGGCAAGGGACGGCACCGGCCCTCCGCCTCCTGGCGGCAGGCCACCGATCGTGCGTTCACGCTGATCGGCGACGGCCGGTACGAGGACGCGGGCGCGCTGCTGACGCGGGCCGCCGATCTGGAGCCCTGGCTGTCGGAGTCCTGGTTCAACCTCGCCCTGCTGCACAAGTTCCGGCACGACTGGGAGCAGGCTCGGGCGGCCGGTCTGCGGGCCGTGGCGCTGCTGGACCGGGAGACCGGGGCACCCGACTGGTGGAACGTCGGCATCGCGGCCACCGCCCTGCAGGACTGGCCGCTGGCCCGGCGGGCCTGGCAGGCGTACGGGCTGCGGGTGCCGGGCACGGCCACCGCGTCCGGGGAGCCGGTCGGCATGGACCTCGGCAGCGCGGCCGTACGGCTGTCCCCGGAGGGGGAGGCCGAGGTGGTGTGGGGCCGCCGGCTGGACCCGGCCCGCATCGAGGTGCTGTCGATCCCGCTGCCGTCCTCCGGGCGGCGCTGGGGCGAGGTCGTGCTGCACGACGGGGTGCCGCACGGCGAGCGGACCACCGCGGCCGGGCACGCCTACCCGGTGTTCGACGAGATCGAGCTGTGGGCGCCGTCCCCCGTGCCGACATGGGTGGTCCTGCTGGAGGCCGCCACCGAGGACGACCGGGACGCCCTGGAGCAGCTCGCCGCCGACGCGGGCTTCGCGGCGGAGGACTGGTCGTCGTCCGTGCGGCTGCTGTGCCGGATGTGCTCGGAGTCCCGGATGCCCTCGGACGAGGGCGACGGCGAGCACCTCGACCCGCACGACCACAGCGAACCGGGGCACCCCGGCCCGCTCGGGCACCGCACCGACGGCCAGCTGTGGGTGCCGGAGCGGGAGTGCGGGGTCGCGGCGCCCGCGTCGCTGGTGCGGGGGCTGCTGGACGGGTGGGTCGCGGACAGCCCGGACTCGAGGGACTGGCGGGATCTCGAAGAGGTCTGCTGAACCCAGCTCCTTTGAACCCGGGGCCCCGGAACGGCCGCCTGCCGGTGCACCGCTCCCTTTAGGCTGTACCCGCAGAATTTCCCATGCTTGCAGGAAGGCGTACGTCGGTCATGGCGCAGCAGGACACCGATCAGCAGCACGCGGGCGTGCTCCCCGTGGACGACGAGGGCTTCGTCATCGACACCGAGGACTGCGAGGAGCGCGAGAACGCCTGGCGCGAGCGCGGCACCTCGCGGCCGATCACGGTGGTGGGCAACCCGGTGCTGCACAAGGAGTGCAAGGACGTCACCGAGTTCGGCGAGGAGCTCCAGCAGCTGGTGGCGGACATGTTCGCCTCGCAGCGCACCGCCGAGGGCGTGGGCCTGGCCGCCAACCAGATCGGCGTCGACCTGAAGGTCTTCGTCTACGACTGCCAGGACGACCAGGGCGTCCGGCACGTCGGCGTGGTCTGCAACCCGAAGCTGGCCGAACTGCCCGCCGAACGGCGTCGCCTCGACGACAGCAACGAGGGCTGCCTGTCCGTGCCGACCGCCTACGCCCCGCTCGCGCGCCCGGACTACGCGGAGGTCACCGGGCAGGACGAGCAGGGCAACCCGGTCAAGGTGCGCGGCACCGGCTACTTCGCCCGGTGCCTGCAGCACGAGACCGACCACCTCTACGGGTACCTCTACATCGACCGCCTCTCCAAGCGTGAACGCAAGGACGCGCTGCGGCAGATGGCCGAGAACGAGCCCCGCTACCCGGTCGTCGCCAACGACTGACGCCGCACACCTCCCCGGCGCGTCCGGGTACCCGCCGGGGCGACCGGTCAGGCCGCCTCGGACCCCCGGAACGTGCGCCGGTAAGCGTTCGGGGTGGTCCCCAGCACCTGCGTGAACTGGTGGCGCAGCGCCGCCGCGGTCCCGAACCCGGTCCGGCCCGCGATCGCGTCCACCGTCTCGTCCGTAGCCTCCAGCAGCCGCTGGGCCAGCAGCACCCGCTGGCGCAGGATCCAGCGGTAGGGCGTGGTACCGGTCTCCTGCTGGAAGCGGCGCGCGAAGGTGCGCGGCGACATGTGGGCGCGGGCGGCGAGCTGCTCGACGGTGACGTCCTCGTCGAGGTGCCGCTCCATCCAGACCAGCACCTCGGCCACCGTGTCGCCCTGGGAGCGGGGCAGCGGGCGCTCGATGTACTGGGCCTGCCCGCCGTCCCGGTGCGGGGGCACCACCATGCGCCGGGCGATCTTGTTGGCGACCTCCGGGCCCTGCTCCTTGCGCACGATGTGCAGGCAGGCGTCGATGCCGGCGGCCGTGCCGGCCGAGGTGATCACCGGGTCCTCGTCGACGTACAGCACGTCGGGCTCGACGGTCAGCCGCGGGTACGCCCGGGACAGTCCCTCCGCGTGGTGCCAGTGCACCGCGCAGCGCCGGCCGTCGAGCAGTCCGGCCGCGGCGAGCACGAACACGCCGGAACACACGCTCAGCACCCGTGCCCCGCGGTCCACCCCGCGCCGCAGGGCGTCCAGCAGGTCGGGCGGGAACTCACGCGTCTCGTAACCGGCGCAGGCCGGCACGGCGATCAGGTCGGCCGACTCCAGCCGTTCGAGGCCGTGGTCGACGTGCAGGGCGAAGCCGCCCCGTGAGGAGAGCTTCGGGCCCTCGGCGGAGGCGACGGCGAAGTCGTACACCGGCAGTCCGTCGTCGCTGCGGTCGATGCCGAAGACCTCGCAGACCACGCCGAGTTCGAAGGGGTTCACGCCGTTCAGGACGACGGCGGCCACGTTCTGCAGCATGCCGCCAGTCTGCCTCATCGTTGGCAGCTTTTCGAGGGTGTGCGGCAGTCCTGCCACTGTTTGTCAGGAGTCACCGGCGCGACAGTGGTGTCCATGGATACGACACACATCGAAGCACTGACCGGAATGCTGACCGTTCTCGGGATCCTCGTCCTGCTGATCCTGCCGTCGGTGGCCGGCATCCTCCACGACCGGCGCGTCGACCGGCAGATCCGGGAGGCCGAGCGGGCCCGCGCGGAGGCGGGCGCCCGGCGTCCCGCACGGCGGCCGGGCTACCTCACCACCACGGTGACCCACCACTCCTGAATCCCCTTGCACGAGATCCGGCCGGTCTGCGCGGCGCACAGCGGCCGCTGCGAGGACAGCCGGGAGCGGCCGGCGGAGACGGCCTCGAAGGCGGCGCTCGCGTCGCCCGGCCGCAGCACGAAGCCGCTGTTGGTGGCCCGCAGCCCGGTACCGCTCACGGCGACCGGCTTCCAGGGCCGTCCGGCGGTCCCGTCCAGGCTGACGCGGACCGTGCCGCCCACGGCCAGGCAGACGGTACGGCCGCTGTCGGCGGCGTCCAGTTGCGCGGTGTCCGCGCAGCCGGCCGCGGCGGTGGTCGTGGGGGAGGACGGCGAGACGGTGCCGCCGCCACCCCCTTTCCCGCTCCCCGTCCCGCTGCCGCCGCCGCAGCCGGCGGCGGCCAGAGTCAGCGCGGCGAGGGCGAGAGCGGTGCGGTGGGTCGTCCGGCGCATGGGTGGCCTCCTTCCCGGTCCTCCGGTCCTCCGGTCCTCCGGTCTTCCCGGTCGGTCTTCCCGGACGGTCGGTCTTCCCGGTCTTCCCGGTCGGACCCCGGTTGGACGTACCACCCGCGTTCCCGGATCCCGGTCAGAAGTCCTCGTCGAGGTCGACCGTGCCCTCCACCGCGACCTGGTAGGCCGACGGGCGCCGCTCGAAGAAGTTGGTCAGCTCCTGGACGCCCTGCAGCTCCATGAAGGGGAAGGGGTTCTCCGAGCCGTACACGGGTGCGAAGCCGAGGCGGACGAGGCGCTGGTCGGCGACGCACTCCAGGTACTGGCGCATCGAGTCGGTGTTCATGCCCGGCAGCCCGTCGCCGCACAGGTCCCGCGCGAACTGCAGCTCCGCCTCGACGGCCTCCCGCAGCATGTCCGTCACCTGCTGCCCGAGCTCGTCGTCGAAGAGGTCCGGTTCCTCCTTGCGCACGGTGTCGACCACGTCGAAGGCGAACGACATGTGCATCGTCTCGTCGCGGAACACCCAGTTGGTGCCGGTCGCCAGGCCGTGCAGCAGACCCCGGCTGCGGAACCAGTAGACGTACGCGAAGGCGCCGTAGAAGAACAGGCCCTCGATGCACGCGGCGAAGCAGATCAGGTTCAGCAGGAAGCGGCGGCGGTCGGCCCGGGTCTCCAGGCGGTCGATCTTCTCCACCTCGTCCATCCACCGGAAGCAGAACCCCGCCTTCTCACGGATCGACGGGATGTTCTCCACCGCCGCGAAGGCGGCCGCCCGGTCGTCCGGATCGGGCAGGTAGGTGTCCAGCAGGGTCAGGTAGAACTGGACGTGCACGGCCTCCTCGAACAGCTGGCGGCTGAGGTACAGCCGCGCCTCGGGAGAGTTGATGTGCCTGTACAGCGTCAGCACGAGGTTGTTCGCGACGATCGAGTCGCCCGTCGCGAAGAACGCCACCAGGCGGCCGATCAGGTGCTGTTCGGCGGGTGTCAGCTTCGCGAGGTCGGCCACGTCCGAGTGGAGGTCGACCTCCTCCACGGTCCAGGTGTTCTTGATCGCGTCCCGGTAGCGCTCGTAGAAGTCCGGGTAGCGCATGGGGCGCAGCGTCAGCTCGAAGCCGGGGTCGAGCAGGTGGTGGGAGCGCGTCACTGGCAGGCCTCGCAGGACTCGGGGTTCTCAAGGGAGCAGGCGACGGCTTCGGGGTCGGCCGCCTGCTGTACGGGGACGGTGGCCGCCTGGGCCCGGGCGGCGCGCGCGATGCGGGTCGCCGGGCGCGAGCGCAGGTAGTACGTCGTCTTCAGGCCCTGCTTCCAGGCGTACGCGTACATCGAGGAGAGCTTGCCGATCGTCGGCGTCTCCAGGAACAGGTTCAGGGACTGCGACTGGTCCAGGAACGGGGTGCGGGCGGCGGCCATGTCGATCAGGCCGCGCTGCGGGATCTCCCACGCCGTGCGGTACAGCCGCCGGACGTCCTCGGGGATCCACGCGAAGTCCTGGACCGAGCCGTTCGCCTCCCGCAGCGCCTCGCGGGTGCGGGCGTCCCACACGCCCAGCTCCTTGAGGTCCCTGACCAGGTACGAGTTGACCTGAAGGAACTCGCCGGACAGCGTCTCGCGCTTGAACAGGTTGGACACCTGCGGCTCGATGCACTCGTACACGCCGGCGATCGAGGCGATGGTGGCGGTCGGGGCGACGGCCAGCAGCAGGGAGTTGCGCAGGCCGACCGCGGCGATCCGTTCGCGCAGCGCCGCCCAGCGCTCCGGCCAGGCGAACTCCACGCCGTAGTGGTCGGGGTGGAGCACGCCCCGGGCGGTACGGGTCTGCTTCCAGGCCGGCAGCGGGCCGCTCCGTTCGGCGAGGTCGGCGGAGGCTTCGTAGGCGGCGAGCATGACGCGCTCGGCGATCCGCGTCGAGAGGTCCCGGGCCCGCTGCGAGTCGAAGGGCAGGCGCAGCTTGAAGAAGACGTCCTGCAGGCCCATCACGCCCAGGCCGACCGGGCGCCATCGGGCGTTGGAGCGGCCCGCCTGCTCGGTCGGGTAGTAGTTGACGTCGACGACGCGGTCGAGGAAGGTGACGGCCGTGCGGACGGTGGCGTCCAGCCGCTCCCAGTCGATCTCCCCGTCGTCGACGAAGGCGCCGAGGTTGACCGAACCGAGGTTGCAGACGGCCGTCTCCCCGTCGTCGGTGACCTCCAGGATCTCGGTGCACAGGTTGGAGGAGTGCACGACGCGGCCCGGCTCGGCGGTCTGGTTGGCGGTGCGGTTGGCGGTGTCCTTGAAGGTCATCCAGCCGTTGCCGGTCTGCGCGAGGGTGCGCATCATGCGGCCGTACAGCTCGCGCGCCGGAAGGGTTCTGCGCGCCAGCCCCTCGGCCTCGGCCTTCCGGTAGGCGGCGTCGAAGTCCTCGCCCCACAGGTCGACCAGCTCGGGCACGTCCGACGGGGAGAACAGCGACCACTGCCCGTCGGCGTTCACCCGGCGCATGAACTCGTCCGGGACCCAGTGCGCGAGGTTGAGGTTGTGCGTGCGGCGGGCGTCCTCGCCGGTGTTGTCGCGCAGTTCCAGGAACTCCTCGATGTCGGCGTGCCAGGTCTCCAGGTAGACGGCGGCCGCACCCTTGCGCCGGCCGCCCTGGTTCACGGCGGCGACCGAGGCGTCGAGGGTCTTCAGGAACGGGACGATGCCGCCCGAGTGCCCGTTGGTGCCGCGGATGAGCGAACCGCGGGAGCGGATGCGGGAGAAGGCGATGCCGATGCCGCCCGCGTGCTTGGAGAGCCGGGCGACCTGGTGGTAGCGGTCGTAGAGGGAGTCCAGCTCGTCCAGCGGGGAGTCGAGCAGGTAGCAGGACGACATCTGGGGGTGCCGGGTGCCGGAGTTGAACAGCGTGGGGGAGGAGGGGAGGTAGTCGAGGCGGCTCATGAGCCCGTAGAGCGCGGCGACCTCGTCGGCGGAGCGGACCGTGTCGTCCTCGGCCAGACCGCTCGCCACCCGCAGCAGGAAGTGCTGGGGCGTCTCGATCACACGGCGGGTGATCGGATGCCGCAGCAGGTAGCGGCTGTGCAGGGTGCGCAGGCCGAAGTAGCCGAAGCGGTCGTCCGCCCGCGCGTCCACCAGCGCGTCGAGGCGTGCCGCGTGGACGCGCACGAACGCGGCGGTCCGGTCCGCGATGAGGCCCTCGCGGTGCCCGACGGCGACCGACCCGGTGAACGACGTGACCCCCTGCGAGGCGGCCTCGGCGGTGATGCTGATCGTCAGCAGCCGGGCGGCCAGCCGTGAGTAGGCGGGGTCCTCGGAGATGAGGCCGGCGGCCGCCTCCGTGGCCAGCTCGCGCAGTTCCGTCACGTCCGCCCGCGCGGACCGGCCGCGCAGCGCGGCGGCGGCGACCCGGCCGGGGTCGGCGTCGGGCAGGTCGGCGGTCAACTCGGTCAGGGTCCGCAGCAGTTCGGCGCCGGGGCCGTCGCCGTCCGGCTGGATCACTGAGGCCGGATCCCGGGTCGCCGATGCCGGATCGGCTGGCGCGATGGTCACGTGGGGGCTCTCCCTCGCTCGGCACGGGGCCTTGCGGAGGGCAGGGGGCAGTCACGAGCGCACACGGCGCCGCGTCCACCGGCCCATTCCACGAGGCCCGGACGTCAGGCGCCCGGACCGGACGGCCGGGCGCGCTGTCGGCAGGTCCTCGGACTGACTCCTGCGCATGGACATGCACAAGTACACCGTTGCGGGACAGTTCCGGATTCGCACCGGATTCCCCTGCGGCGACAGCGAGCATGAGCATACATCTTGTGCCGTGCTGCCCTGTCACCCCCAGATGTTGTGTCGCGGTGGCTTCACAGCGTCAACGCATAGGCGAGCAGGGTGATGTCGTCCAGGTGCGGGATCGGGTTCCAGTCCCGCTCGGGAGCGCGGGCGAAGCCCACGCGTCCGTAGACGCGGTGGGCGGTGTGCATGGAGCGCTGGGTCGACAGGACGACGCGGACGCAGCCCTCCACGGCTCGGGCGCGGTCCAGGCAGGCGCGGACCAGCGCCTCGCCGACGCCCCGGCCGCGGGCGTCCTGCGCGACCGCGAGCATGCGGATCTCGGCCTCGCCGGGCCCGGCGATGTCGGCCATCGGGCCGCCGGACGGCACGAAGGTCACGCCGCCGAGCGGGCGGTCCCGGCGCACGGCGACCAGCACCTCGGCGGCGGCGGCGCGCTTGCCGACGTCCTTCAGCTCCGCGAGGTAGGCGTCGCTCTCCCCGAAGTCGAGGAGGCCGTCCCGCAGATATGCCTGGGCGGTGATCTCGCCGAGTGCCTCGTACTCCCCGGGGGCCGCCTGCCGTATCGCGATGTCCATGCGGCGAGTGTGCCCGACGGGTACGACAACGGGCCGCCGGTGTCCGCACCGACGGCCCGCCCGTCCGTACCGCCTCCTACTGGGGCGCCCCCGCGGTCGCGGGCGGCAGCTCCACCCGCACTCCCGCGTCCCCGGCGTCGGCCGTGTAGTCCTCGGGCCGGGTCTGGTCGACGCCCTCCGGGGCCTTGACCGCCTTCAGCACGACGGTGAGGACCACGGTCACGATCACGTTCAGCACGAACGCCGTCAGGCCGATGTAGCCGATCTCGCCGATGCCGGGGATCTCCTTGGCGTTGCCGCCGAAGTGCGCCTGCGTCGGGGAGGCGATCCCGTACGCGGCGACCGTGCCGTACACCATGCCGGCCGCCCAGCCGGTGAGCAGCGCCCAGCGGTGGAACCACCGCGTGAACAGGCCGCCGACCAGGGCCGGGAAGGTCTGCAGGATCCAGATGCCGCCCAGCAGTTGGAAGTTGATGGCGACGGTCTTGTCCATCGTCAGCACGAAGACCAGCGCGCCCACCTTCACCAGCAGGGACACGATCTTGGAGACCCGGGTCTCCTCCTTCGGCGTCGCGTCGGGCCTGATGAAGTCCTTGTAGATGTTGCGGGTGAACAGGTTCGCCGCCGCGATGGACATGATGGCCGCCGGGACGAGGGCGCCGATGCCGATCGCGGCGAAGGCCACCCCGGCGAACCAGTCGGGGAACATGTTCTCGAACAGCTGCGGGATCGCCAGCTGCCCGTTGGTGACCTTCACCCCGGCCGCGATCGCCATGAAGCCCAGCAGGGCCAGCAGGCCGAGCATCAGCGAGTACAGCGGCAGGATCGTGGTGTTGCGGCGGATCACCTCGCGGCTCCCGGAGGACAGCGTCGCGGTGATCGAGTGCGGGTACATGAACAGCGCGAGCGCGGAGCCGAGCGCCAGCGTGGCATACGTCCACTGGCCCGCGGGGGCCGGCACGAGACCGCCCGCCCCCGCGGCGGCGAACTTCTCGCCCGCCTTGGCGAAGACGTCGTCGAACCCGCCCAGCTTGATCGGGATGTAGATGATCGCCACCGCGATGACGATGTAGATCAGCGTGTCCTTAACGAACGCGATCAGCGCGGGCGCCCGCAGGCCCGACGAGTAGGTGTAGGCCGCCAGCACGCCGAAGGCGATCAGCAGCGGCAGGTCCTTCACGAACCAGTTCGTGTTCTCGCCGCCGCCGATGCCCATCACGTCCAGCACCGCCTGGATGCCGACGAGCTGGAGCGCGATGTACGGCATCGTCGCCAGGATGCCGGTCACCGCGACCGCCAGCGACAGGCCCTTCGAGCCGAAGCGGCCGCGCACGAAGTCCGACGTCGTCACGTAGCCGTGCCGGTGGGACACCGACCACAGCCGCGGCAGGAACGTGAAGATCAGCGGATAGACGAGGATGGTGTACGGCACCGCGAAGAACCCGGCCGCCCCCGCCGCGTAGACCGCCGCCGGCACGGCGACGAAGGTGTACGCCGTGTACAGGTCGCCGCCCAGCAGGAACCACGTGATCCAGGTGCCGAACGACCGCCCGCCCAGCCCCCACTCGTCGAGGCTGTGCTCGTTCTCGGCCCGGCGCCAGCGCGCGGCCAGAAAGCCCATCGCCGTGACGGCGAGGAAGAAGAAGACGAAGACACCGAGGGCGATGCCGTTGACGCCGTCCTTCACTCCGACGCACCGCCCCTCTGCGCGGCGCGGACGCGCCGGTCGCGCTGCCACAGCTTGTACGCGGCCATCGTCAGCGCGGTGGACAGCAGCACCCAGAGCATCTGGTACCAGTAGAAGAACGGGATCCCGGCGAGCGTGGGATCCGTCTCGGCGTAGGAGCCGACCCACAGCATCGCCACGAAGGGCGCCGTCAGACAGACGGCGATGAGGATGCGAGCCGGTGTCACCACCGGGGGTCTGGCTTCGGGCGCATTAGACATACCGCGACTCCGTCCCGTCACTGATCACATGTGCAACGCGCAGGCAATCTAGGTCACGGTGTCACGTCAGCGGAAGACCGCGTCGCGAGGTCCGTGTGACGATTGTGTGCGGCCGCCGCCGCCTCGGCAACAGCACAAGTCCATCCGGGCGCCAGCCTTTTGACGGTCCGTCCGCATCCACTCGGAATCCGCTCGAACGCGCGCCCGGACGGCACCCGGGCGTTCGGAGCCGGCTTGCGCCCCGCGTTCGCTCTCGCGTTCTGGTGCAGCACTGGTCCCAAGGCCGTGAAGTTATGGGCCTGGCGGGGTTGTCCAGGGGGTCGTAGGTGGTGGTTTCGCCGGACATGAGGAGCGGAGCCCCGGTAGAACTGGCAGTCGACCAAGACAAGCCGTTCACAAAGACCGGAGGCTCCGCTGTCCGGACAGTGTGCCATCACACGTGGTGTCACGGTGGCCGGAGGCCGGTCTGCGCCCGGTCGTCTCGGCGAGCTGACCCAGCTGCCCTTCGAGATGGTCGATGCGGCGCTGAGTGCGACCAGGGCCGTGCAGTCGCGGCTGCGGGATCCGCCCTCCCGGGTCGTGGTGTACCTGGTCCTGGCCGCGTGCCTGTTCCCGGAGACGGGATGCCCCGGTGTGTGGCGCAAGCTCACCGGGGCACTGGCGGGCCTGCCGTTGGCCGCGCCGACGGCGAGCGCGCTGGCCCAGGCCCGCCGGCGCGTCGGCAGCAAACCGCTGCGGTGGCTGTTCGACCTGCTGCGCGGCCCTGCCGCGACCCGGCACGGACCAGGGGTCCGCCGGCGCGGGCTCCTGGTGGTCGCGCTCGACGGCACCACCCTGACGGTCCCCGACACTCCCGCCGTCCTGACCAGGTTCACCAAGCAGGCCGGCAACCACGGCGGGACCGGATACCCGCAGGTCCGCATGCTCGCCCTGGTCGCCTGCGGCACCCGCACCCTCATCGACGCGGTGTTCGGCCCGACCACCGCGGGTGAGACCGCCTACGCCCCGAGCCTGCTGCCCAGCCTGCGGCCCGGGATGATCCTGCCGGCCGATCGCAACTTCGGCGCCCAGCGGCTCCTGGCGGACATCGCGGACACGGGTGCCGAGGTTCTGGTCCGGCTCGAGAACGGCCGCCGGATGCCGGTCCTGGCCCGCTACCGGGACGGCTCCTGCCTCTCGGCACTGGGCGAACTGCGCGTCCGCGTCATCGACTGCGAGATCACCACCACCACCGCCGGGAACCACACCGGCCTCTACCGGCTCGCCACCACCCTGCTCGACCACCACCGCCACCCGGCAGCCGAACTCGCCACCCGCCACCACCAGCGTTGGGAGACCGAAACGGCCTACCTGGAACTGAAGTCGACCATCCTCGGCGGCCGGGTCCTGCGGGCCCGCACCCCCGAAGGCATCGACCAGGAGATCTACGCCCTGCTCGTGGTCTACCGACTGCTGCGGACCGCCATGGCCGACGCCACCAGCACCCGATGCGGCACCGAGCCCGACCGCGCCAGCTTCAGCATCGCCTGGCAGACGGCCCGCGACCTGGTGATCCAGGCCGCTGGCGTCATCGCCGGCACGGTCGTCGACCTGGCCGGCACCATCGGCCGACACGTCCTGGCCGGCCTGCTGCCCCAGCGGCGACTACGCGTCAGCCCCCGCATCGCCAAACGCGCCATCTCCAAGTACCCAGGCCCGCGGTCCCCGCATCGACCGCACCAGCTACAAAGCCACCACCAGCATCGAAATCCTCGCGGCCGCAGGCCCTTGACGACATGCCCCAGCCGCAGACTTCACGGCCTTGGCACTAGTCCTGCGGACGCTTCAGCCTGGCCACGAACTTGTAGCGGTCTCCCCGGTACACCGACCGGACCCACTCCACCGGCTGGCCTTCCCGGTCCAGGGAGTGCCGGGAGAGCATCAGCATCGGCAGGCCCACGTCCGTGCCGAGCAGGCCGGCCTCGCGCGGGGTGGCCAGGGAGGTCTCGATGGTCTCTTCGGCCTCGGCGAGGCGGACGTCGTACACCTCGGCGAGGGCGGTGTAGAGGGACGTGTACTTGGCCAGGGAGCGGCGCAGGGCGGGGAAGCGCTTGGCGCTGAGGTGGGTGGTCTCGATGGCCATCGGCTCGCCGTTGGCCATGCGCAGCCGCTCGATGCGCAGCACCCGGCCGCCGGCGGTGATGTCGAGGAGCCCGGCGAGGCGGTCGTCGGCGGTGATGTAGCCGATGTCCAGCAGCTGCGAGGTGGGTTCCAGGCCCTGGGCCCGCATGTCCTCGGTGTACGAGGTGAGCTGCAGCGCCTGCGAGACCTTCGGCTTGGCGACGAAGGTGCCCTTGCCCTGGATGCGCTCCAGGCGGCCCTCGACGACGAGTTCCTGCAAGGCCTGGCGGACGGTCGTGCGCGAGGTGTCGAACTCCGCGGCCAGGGTGCGCTCGGGCGGGACCGGCGTGCCCGGCGCCTGCGTCTCCGTCATGTCGAGCAGGTGCTTCTTCAGACGGTAGTACTTCGGCACGCGTGCGGTGCGGACGGTCGCCCCACCCTCGTGCTCCGCACTGCTGACGTCGGTGCTCATGGTCTGCCTTCCCGGCTTCGGACGCGGCTCACATCGTGGCGGCAGCGTACCGGGATCTCCTCCGCACGCTGCGTGATCCCCTCTGTATACCGTCGCCCTCTCTTTTGGTCTAGTCCACCACTGTAAGTGGTCTACCGGTGTTGCCGCGTCAGGTGCACGCCTTTTCGCGGGCTTCTTACTTAAAGGTTCCTGCATATGTAGGTCGCATAACGGCTGGTCGGAGCGGTTCTGGCAGCCTTGACAGGCCTCTTGGTCTGGTCCAAGCTCCCGGTACTGGTCTACACCATTGGTCCAGGTCCCGGCCCAACGCTCGCGCGGGGAGGCAGGGGGGTTGTGTGGCATCCCTGAGGAGGGTGGCGTGAAGCGCAAGCTGGCAGCCGCGATCGGTATCGCGGGCATGGTGGTCTCCGTCGCGGCGTGCGGGAGCGGTGACGGCAAGGGTTCGGACAAGCAGGGCGCGGACGTCAAGGAGCTGACCGTCTGGCTCACCGTGGACGCCCAGAACAACTGGCCGGAGCTGGTGAAGGCCGCCGACGCGGCGGTCAAGAAGAAGCACCCCGGCATCAAGATCGACCACGAGTACTACGGCTGGCCGGACAAGAACACCAAGCTGGACGCGGTCCTCGCCACGGACAAGGTTCCGGACGTGGTCGAGATGGGCAACACCGAGATGCTCGGCTACATGGTCAAGGGCGCCTTCGCCCCCCTCGACGCGGCGAAGTTCGACAACTCGGCCGCCTGGCTGGACGGTCTGAAGGCCTCGGTCACCTACGACGGCAAGACCTACGGCGTCCCGTACTACGCGGGCGGCCGCGTCGGCAACTGGCGCAAGGACCTCTTCGCCTCGGTGGGCGTGAAGTCCGCGCCGAAGACGTACAAGGAGCTCACCGCCGCCCTCGACAAGGTCCAGAAGAAGGAGGGCGACAAGTTCTCCGCCTGGTACCAGCCCACCCGCGACTGGTACGCGGCCATGTCCTTCGTCTACGACGCCGGCGGCTCCATCGCCGAGGAGCAGGGCGGCCAGTGGAAGGCGAACCTCTCCTCGCCCGAGTCCCTCAAGGGCCTCACCGAGTTCAAGAACGTCGTCGACACGTACATGCACGGCGACAAGACCAAGGACGAGTCCGACCGCTACATCGTCTACGGCCAGGGCAAGTCCGGCATGATCTTCGGCGCGGCCTGGGAGGGCGCGACCGCCGCGGACCCGAAGAACGACAAGACCGGCAAGCTCAAGGACAACCTCGAGAACTTCGTGATGCCGGGCCCGTCCGGCAAGAACATGCCCGTCTTCCTGGGCGGCAGCGACCTCGCCGTCCCGGTGAAGTCGGACGCGCAGGCCGTCGCCGCCGAGTGGATCAACGCGTTCGCCGGCTCCTCCGGCCAGAAGGGCCTGATGGCCAAGGGCAACCTGCCCAACAACAAGACCGACCTCGCGACTCTGAAGGACGACCCGGCGACGGCGGTCCCGGCCACCGCGGCCGAGTCCAACTGGTTCGTCCCGATGGCCCCCGGCTGGGGCCAGGTCGAGAAGGCCCAGGTCCTGCAGACCATGCTGCAGAACATCGGCACCGGCAACAAGTCGGTCGAGGCCGCCGCGAAGGAGGCGGACGCCGCGATCGACAAGGTCATCAACACCAAGTGACCCACAGCGGGACCCTGCCGTCGGCGGGGTCCCGCCGTCCGCCGACCTGAGGGACCGCTGAGGAGCGCGCGATGAGTGCCGCAGACACGACCACCCCCGCCAAGGTGCCGCCGCCGCGGCCGGCGCCGCCACCGCCCGCGCCGTCCCGGAGGCCGCGCAGACGGCGGAAGTCGGGTCCCGCGGCCACCCCCTGGCTGCTGCTCGCGCCCTGCCTGCTGGTCCTCGCCCTGGTCATGGGCTATCCGCTCGTCCGCCTGGTCACCCTGTCCTTCCAGAAGTTCGGGCAGTCCCAGCTGTGGGGCTTCCAGCCGGCCGAGTCGGTCGGCTTCGACAACTTCGGCAAGGTGCTGGGGGACGGCGAGTTCTGGGCCGTCGTGCTGCGCACGATCGTCTTCGCGGGCGGCGCCGTCGTCCTGACCATGGTCGCCGGCATGGCGATCGCCCTGCTGCTGCAGCGGGTCTCCAGGTGGCTGAAGACGCTGATCAACATCGTGCTGGTGGCCAGCTGGGGCATGCCGGTCATCGTGGCCACGACCGTCTTCAAGTGGTTGTTCGACTCCGACTACGGCGTGTTCAACGCGCTGCTCGACAAACTGCCCGGCGTCGAGATGATCGGCCACAACTGGTTTGCGAGCGGGCCCGAGGGGCTGGCCGTGATCATGCTGCTGGTGGTGTGGGGCGCCGTGCCCTTCGTCGTCATCACCCTGAGCGCCGGCCTCACCCAGGTGCCCCGGGAACTGGAGGAGGCGGCCCGGCTGGACGGCGCGAACTCCTGGGGCGTCTTCCGCTGGGTCACCCTGCCCGTCCTCAAGCCGATCATCGTGATGCTCACGACGCTGTCGGTGATCTGGGACATGGGCGTCTTCCCGCAGGTCTTCGTCATGCGCGGCGGCCACCCGGAGTCCGAGTTCCAGGTCCTCAACACCTACTCCTACGACCGCGCGTTCGTCGTCAACGACTACGCCCAGGGCTCGGCGATCGCCCTCCTCACCGTGGCGCTGCTGCTCGGTGTCGTCGCCGTCTACATGCGCCAGATGCTGAAGATCGGAGAGGTCGAATGAGCGCCCTCGTCACCGCCGGGCGCCGCAGGTCGCGGCTCGGGTACAACCTCCTCGGCCTCCTCGTCTTCGTCACCGCCGGCTTCCCCCTCTACTGGATGGTCGACACGGCGTTCAAACCGGCGAAGGACGCCATCGACCCGGACCCGAGCCTGCTGCCGACCGGCATCACGCTCGACAACTTCCGCCGGGCGCTGGACATCGCCGACTTCTGGGGGCCGGTCGGCCGCAGCCTGACCGTCTCCCTCGCCGTGGTCGTGATCGGCATGGTGGTCGGCCTGCTGGCCGCCCTCGCCATCTCGCGGTTCGCCTTCCGCGGCCGCAAGATCGTGATCGTCGGCATCCTCGCGGTCCAGATGGTCCCGCTGGTCGCCATGATCATCCCGGTGTTCCTGCTGCTGAACGACCTGGGACAGTACGACAAGCTCACCGGCCTGATCATCACGTACCTGACCTTCATCCTGCCCTTCACGGTGTGGACGCTGCGCGGATTCATCGTCAACATCCCGAGGGAACTGGAGGAGGCGGCGATGGTCGACGGGTGCTCACCCACCGGCGCGTTCCTCCGGGTCGTCTTCCCCCTGCTGGCCCCCGGCATGGTCGCCACCTCGGTCTACGGCTTCATCCAGGCCTGGAACGAATACCTGTACGCCCTGATGCTGCTCAGCCAGAAGAACCAGACCGCGACCGTCTGGCTCGGCAACTTCACCACCAAGCACGGCACCGAGTACGCCCCGATGATGGCCGGCGCCACCATGATGGCCGTGCCGATCGTCGTCCTGTTCCTGCTCGTCCAGCGCAAGATGGCCGCGGGTCTGACCGCCGGCGCCGTGAAGGGATGACGCCCCCGATGACGACGATCACCGACGGTACCGACACCCTCACCCGGGACGCCCTGACCGTCCTGCAACCCGGCTTCACCGGGACCACCGCCCCCGACTGGCTGCTGCGGCGCCTGGGCGAGGGCCTCGCCTCGGTCGGCCTGTTCGGCCGCAACATCGCCTCCGCCGCGCAACTGTCCGCCCTGACCGCGCGGTTGCGCGCGGAACGGGACGACGTGCTGGTCGCCGTCGACGAGGAGGGCGGCGACGTCACGCGCCTGGAAGTGCGTACCGGCTCCAGCTTCCCCGGCAACCACGCCCTCGGCGCGGTCGACGACGTGGAGCTGACGAGAGGGGTGGCCCGCGAACTCGGCCGCCGCCTCGCGGCCTGCGGGATCAACCTCAACTGGGCCCCGTCCGCGGACGTGAACTCCAACCCGGCCAACCCGGTCATCGGCGTCCGCTCCTTCGGCGCCGACACCGGCCTGGTCGCCCGGCACACGGCGGCCTACGTGGACGGCCTGCAGTCCGCCGGGGTCGCCGCCTGCACCAAGCACTTCCCCGGCCACGGCGACACGGCCGTCGACTCCCACCACGCGCTGCCCCGCATCGACGTGGAGCGGGCGGTCCTGCGGTCGCGGGAACTGGCCCCGTTCCGCGCCGCGATCGCCGCCGGGACGCGCGCCGTGATGAGCGCCCACATCCTGGTGCCGGCCCTGGACCCGGACCGCCCTGCGACGCTCTCGCGCCGGGTGCTGACCGACCTGCTGCGCGGCGAACTCCGCTACGACGGCCTCATCGTCACCGACGGCATGGAGATGCAGGCCATCGCGGGCACCTACGGCATCGAACGGGGCAGCGTCCTCGCCATCGCGGCCGGCGCGGACGCGATCTGCGTGGGCGGCGGTCTCGCGGACGACGAGACGGTACGCCGCCTGCGCGACGCCCTGGTCACCGCCGTACGCGCCGGTGAACTGCCCGAGGAGCGCCTGGCCGACGCCGCGGAACGCGTGCGCCGCCTGGCCCGCTGGACGGCGGCGGCCCGCGCCGCGGGCGTGCTGGGCGCGGCCGACGACGAGGTGGGCCTGCGGGCGGCCCGGCGGGCCCTGCGGCTGACCGGCGCCGACGGCTTCACGCCGCTCACCGAGCCGCCCTACGTCGCCGCCTTCGCCCCCGTCGCCAACATCGCGGTCGGCGCCGAGACGCCCTGGGGCGTCGCCGCGGAACTCGTCCGGCTCCTCCCCGGCACGGAGACGGGCAGCTTCACCGGAGCGGACGCGGGACGGGAGGCCCTCGCCGCAGCCGGCCCGCGCCGCATCGTCGCCGTGGTCCGCGACGAGCACCGGCACCCCTGGATGGCGGCCGCCCTGGACACCCTGCTGAGGGCCCGCCCCGACACGGTGGTCGTCGAGATGGGCATTCCGCAGGCCCCGCCCCGCGGCGCCCTCCACATCGCCACCCACGGCGCGGCCCGGGTCTGCGGTCGCGCGGCGGCGGAGGTCGTCGCGGGCGTGTAGTCCGCACGACACGGAAGGCGCCGGCGCCCCGCAGCGGCCGGCGCCTTCGCGTGCCCGCGGCGACTAGAGCCCCTGCCAATCCGGCTTGTTGACGTAGGCGTAGCGGAAGTAGCCGGCCAGCTTGAGCTTGGACGCGGCGGCCTCGTCGGCCACGACCGTCGCATGCGGGTGCAGCTGGATCGCGGAGGCGGGGCACACCGCCGCGACCGGTCCTTCGACGGTCGCGGCGAGCGCGTCGGCCTTGCCTTCGCCGGTCGCCAGCAGCACCAGGTGCCGGGCCTGCAGGATCGTCCCGATGCCCTGCGTGATGACGTGGTGCGGGACCTGCTCGATGTCGCCGCCGAAGAAGCGCGCGTTGTCGACGCGGGTCTGCTCGGTGAGCGTCTTGATCCGGGTGCGTGAGGCGAGCGAGGAGCACGGCTCGTTGAACCCGATGTGCCCGTCGGTCCCGATCCCCAGCAGTTGCAGGTCCACCCCGCCGGCCTCGGCGAGCGCCCTGTCGTACACCGCGCACGCCTCCGGTACGTCCTCGGCCGTGCCGTCCGGCCCCATGAAGGAGTCCGCCGGGATTCCGAGCGGCTCCAGCACCTCACGCCGCAGCACCGAACGGTAGGACTCCGGATGCTCGGCCGGCAGCCCCACGTACTCGTCGAGCTGCGCGATCCGGGCGCGCGAGGCATCCACGGCACCGGAGCGGACCTTGGCCGCCAGGGCCTCGTACACCGGCAGCGGGGTCGACCCGGTGGCCACCCCGAGCAACGCGTCGGGCTTGCGCCGCAGGAGTCGCGCCATGGCCTCGGCGACGATCTCGCCACCCGCCTTGGCGTCCGGAACGATGACAACTTCCACGCTGGGCCTGCCGATCTCTGAAGGGACTCAACTGGACTCAAGGAACAGCACGTGTGGTATAGACCAGTCGAGGTCAATTTAGCAGAGTCTCCTACGTTCCAGTTCATACCGATGCCCTCCATGATTTTCTAGCGGCCGATACAGAAATGACCGTACAACGGACCGCCGAAAATTCTCTAGCATCCGCTATATAATTCACTCCATGGTGGTCAGCGAGGAGACGAAGGTGCAGGTCGGCGCTGCGGAGGGCGGCCCGGAGAGTGCTGCGGAGAGCACCGTGGAGGGTGCCGTGGACGTCCGGCCCGTGCCCAAGCGGCGCGGCCGCCCTCGTTCCTTCGATCGCGAGACCGCCCTGGAGAAGGCCGTCATGGCCTTCTGGGAGCACGGCTACGAGGCGACCTCCGTCTCCGACCTCACTCGGGCGATGGGCATCGGCGCCCCCAGCCTGTACGCGGCCTTCGGTGACAAGCAGGCGCTGTTCGATGAGGTCGTGCGCGTCTACGGCACGCGCTACGGCTCCTTCGCGGAGCGGGCGCTGGCCGAGGAGCCCACCGCCCGGGCGGCCGTCGAGCGGATCCTGCGGGAGGCCGCCGTGGAGTACACGACCCCCGGCCGCCCGCACGGCTGCCTCGTCATCCACGCGGCCACCAACTGCACGAGTCCCGAGGTCGAGGAGTCCCTGCGCGAGCGGCGCAAGGCCGACATCGCCGCCTTCGAGAGCCGGATCCGGGACGGGATCGCCGTGGGGGAGCTGCCGGCCGGCGCCGACGCCCGCGCGCTGGCCCGGCACACGGGCGCGGTCCTCCAGGGCATGTCCCAGCAGGCGCGCGACGGCGCGAGCCGGGAGGAACTGGAGGCGCTCGCGGAAATTGCCCTGACCATCTGGCCCCGCACATGAACCCATAAGGGTTAGGCTGCGTGGTGGATGCCAGGACGTCCGAACAGTTGGGGCCGGAACACCGAAGAACAGCTCCCGACTCATGGACACGCGCAGTGGTCTAGTCCACAATTGAAGCAGTGCGAAGAAGTACCGCAGGCTTCCGCCTTCCCCGCACAGGAGGGCGGGACCGAGGAACCGGAGCTCTCTGCCCTGACTGCCCCGGATCCTCGACATTCGGCCGACCGGGACCGCACACCCCACGGCCGATATTGCTCCGGGCTGCGGTGCCAGGAGGGTTGAGGGTCCCTCCGGGCGCCGCGGCCCGCGGGTGTTCCTCCGCAAGGCCGCGCATTTCGGAGTGGGACAAACCCCCAGGTACGCTCGCACACGTGCCCTCCATGAACGAACTGGTCCACCAGCACACCGCCCTCGACGACTCCGACCTCGAGTGGCTGCACCTGCTGGTCTCGGAGTGGCAGCTGCTCTCCGACCTCTCCTTCGCCGACCTGGTCCTGTGGGTCCCCACCCGCGACGGCACGCGATACGTCTCCGTCGCCCAGATGCGGCCCAACACCGGCCCCACCTCGTACCAGGACGACATGGTCGGCCACCTCGTCCCGCGCGGGCGCCGGCCCATGCTGGACGCGGCGCTCGACGAGGGCCGCATCGTGCGCGAGGGCGATCCGGAGTGGCGCGAGGAAGTCCCGGTCCGGGTCGAGTCGATACCCGTCCGACGGGAGGGGCGGGTCCTCGGCGTCATCGCGCGCAACACCAACCTGCTCACCGTGCGCACCCCGAGCCGCCTGGAGCTGACCTACCTGCAGAGCGCCTCCGACCTCGCGCAGATGATCGCGGCCGGCGCCTTCCCGTTCGCGAACCAGCAGATGGACATGGACGCCGCGCCGCGCGTCGGCGACGGCCTGATCCGCGTCGACGCGGACGGCATCGTCCAGTACGCCTCCCCGAACGCGCTGTCCGCCTATCACCGCATGGGCCTCGCCTCCGACCTCGTCGGCCATCACCTGGGCAGGACCACCGCAGAACTCGCCCCGACCCGTGGCCCGGTGGACGAGGCGCTGGCGAAGGTGGCCAGCGGATGGGCGCCCCGCGAGTTCGAGATCGAGGCCCACGACGGGGTCATCCAGTTCCGTGCGATCCCGCTCAAGCCGAAGGGCACCCGCATCGGTTCACTCGTGCTGCTCCGCGATGTCACGGAACTGCGGCGCCGCGAGCGCGAGTTGATCACCAAGGACGCGACCATCCGGGAGATCCACCACCGGGTGAAGAACAACCTGCAGACGGTGGCCGCCCTGCTGCGCCTGCAGGCCCGGCGCATCGAGTCCGAACGCGGCCGCGAAGCGCTCGAGGAGGCGGTGCGCCGGGTCGGCTCCATCGCGATCGTGCACGAGACGCTGTCCCAGAACCTGGACGAGCGCGTGGAGTTCGACGAGATCGCCGACCGGGTGCTGGCGATGGTCGCGGAGATCTCGCCGGGCAAGGTCATCGGCCGGCGCAGCGGCCGCTTCGGCATCCTGGACGCCGAGGTGGCGACGCCCCTGTCGATGGTGCTCACCGAGATCCTGCAGAACGCCCTGGAGCACGGTTTCCGCGAGGGCGACACCGGCACCGTCGAGGTCTCGGCGGTCCGCGGCGGCACCACCAAGGAGGCCCGCCTGCTGGTCACCGTCCAGGACGACGGCGTCGGTCTGCCCGAGGGCTTCGACCCGCACACCGCCGGAAACCTGGGTCTGCAGATCGTACGGACCCTGGTCGAAGGCGAGTTGGGCGGCACGTTCGACATGGTCCCGGCGCCGGAGCGGGGGACGCAGGTGATCCTCGACATCCCGGTGCGACCCCACAAGTGACAGCAAGAAGCCCCGGACCGCGCACGGTCCGGGGCGAATGCTCGTTGCCAGCAAGTGCTGCGCATCGTAGGTACTGCGCGCTGCGGCTCGGGGGCGGGAGATGCGTACTCGCTCGCTACGGATCATCGCCCGTAGGGCACACGCGCCGCCAAGCTCAGGCTGTCAGCAGGGGTGCGAATGTCAGGCGGAGGCCTGACGGGCCCGGTTGCGAGCGGCGCGGCGCTTCATCGCGCGGCGCTCGTCCTCGCTGAGACCACCCCAGACGCCGGAGTCCTGGCCGGACTCGAGCGCCCACTGCAGGCACTGCTCGATAACCGGGCAGCGACGGCAGACGGCCTTGGCTTCCTCGATCTGCAGCAGCGCAGGACCGGTGTTGCCGATGGGGAAGAAGAGCTCGGGGTCTTCCTCGCGGCAAACGGCGTTGTGACGCCAGTCCATGGCTGCTACCTCTCCTTGGTATTACGTGCAAGTTGCTTGTGAATGTGAACGCTTTCACGAATCCCTCAACAAGTGAAGGGCCTACCGCCGAGTCTTCCCCGGTGTGGTCCTGTGTTTTGGAGAGGGGTTCCGGTGATCTGTCGAGGCCGGTGTTGCGGGCCGTCCCGATCGCCACGTAGAGACTCGCAAACCTCAGCGGCGGATACAACCCCTTCCGGAAAGTTTTTTTTGATTCCTCGGTGTCGACTAGGTCACAGCCGTACTTCCATGGGGTGGATCCTGGCCTAAACGTTCGAGTGAAAGGACTTTGGGCCCTTCCGCTCACACAATCACACGCAGTGCACGGCGTACGCCTGTGAACGTCACGCTCGTACGCAGTCCGAGGTGGTCGCCGTCCATCTGAAGCGGCAGGGGCACCTTCGAATGCAAGGTGAAGCGGTCCAGGTCATGCAGGGACACCGCGTGCTTGCCGTGGGGTCCGCGCTCGGGGGACGAAGTGAGCAACTGGGTCGCATACCGGGCAACCGCGGCGGTGGACATGCGGCTGAGACCGAGTACGTCGAGCCCGGTATCGAACGAGGCCTTAGGTGACGCGTACACCGGACGATTGCCCAGATAGGTCCACGGAGCCGTATTACAGACTATGGACAGCACCAGATCGGTCACCGGATCGTCGCCCGGCCGCTCGAGCGTGATGGTGCCGTGACGGCGATTCGGCTCCTGCAGGAATTGGCGGACGACCTGGCGCAGATAAAGGGAGTGGGTGGACTTCTTTCCCCGCTCGCGCTGCTGCTCGACCCGCCCGACGACGCCCGCGTCGAAACCGAGCCCGGCGCAGAAGGTGAACCACCGGGCCGGCGCCGCCTCGTCCTCGGTGCCCGGCGTGCCCGCCGCTATGCCCATGCCGACCGAGCGCTCGCTGCCGTCGCGCAGGGCGTCCAGCAGGGCGCCGGTCGCCTCCACCGCGTCGTTGGGCAGGCCCAGGGCGCGGGCGAAGACGTTGGTGGAGCCGCCGGGGACCACGGCGAGGCGGGGCAGGCGCTCGGGGTCGGGGCCGGAGTGCAGCAGGCCGTTGACGACCTCGTTGACCGTACCGTCGCCGCCGAGGGCCACCACCAGGTCGATGTCGTCGCTCTCCGCCGCCTGCCGGGCGAGATCACGCGCGTGCCCCCGGTACTGGGTGGTCACCGCCTCGAGTTTCATCTCGCTCGCGAGCGCATGGATCAGAACGTCGCGCGTACGTGCGCTTGTGGTGGTTGCCGCCGGGTTGACCACGAGGAGTGCACGCATGGGTTGCAGCGTACCTACTGGGTGGTACCGGGCACAGGCCGAGGTGTGGATCGGGTAAGGATCAGCGCGTGAACCTCGACACGGAGGCCCGCCCGCCGGCGGCTACCCTTCAGGGGTGAGCAGTCAGCAGACCCCCGCAGCCCCGGAGACCACCGGCCCCCGCCCGCGCCGTCTGACGTACGCCGCGGCGCTCACCGCGCTGGAAGGGCTCGCGCTCGTCGTCGGAGGCGTCTGGATGCTCGTCGAGGGCTTCACGGGCGCCCCGGACGACCGGCGGTCCGCCGTCACCGGCGGCATCACGCTGGTCGTCCTCGCGCTGCTGCCGCTGCTGGCCGCGCGCGGACTGCTCGCCCGGCGCGGCTGGAGCCGCGGGCCGGCCGTGATCACGCAGATCATGGCGCTGCCGGTGGCCTACAACCTGCTGCGGGCGGACAGCGTGGCGATCCCGGCGGGGATCGCCCTGGCGGTCGTCGCCGTCGCGTCCCTGGTGCTGCTGGTCAACGCCGAGACCACCCGGGCCCTCGGCATCCGGGGGCCCGGCGGCACGGGGGGCGACCGCGGGTAGCGGTCACTCCTCCACCAGCAGCTTCTCCCGCAGCTGCGCCAGCGTCCGGGCCAGCAGCCGGGAGACGTGCATCTGGGAGATGCCGACCTCCTGCGCGATCTGCGACTGGGTCATGTTGCCGAAGAAGCGCAGCAGCAGGATCCGCTTCTCGCGCGGCGGCAGGTCCTCCAGCAGCGGCTTGAGGGACTCGCGGTACTCGACGCCCTCCAGGGCCTCGTCCTCCGCGCCGAGGGTGTCCGCGACCGCCGGGGACTCGTCGTCGGTGTCCGGGACGTCCAGGGACAGCGTGGAGTAGGCGTTGGCCGACTCCAGGCCCTCCAGGACCTCCTCCTCCGAGATCGCCAGCTTCTCGGCGAGCTCGTGCACCGTGGGCGAGCGGCCGTGCTGCTGCGAGAGCTCCGCGGTGGCCGTCGTCAGGGCCAGCCGCAGCTCCTGCAGACGGCGCGGGACGCGGACCGCCCAGCCCTTGTCGCGGAAGTGCCGCTTGATCTCGCCGACGACCGTCGGGGTCGCGTACGTCGAGAACTCGACGCCGCGGTCCGGGTCGAAACGGTCGACCGACTTGATCAGACCGATGGTGGCGACCTGGGTGAGGTCGTCCAGCGGCTCACCGCGGTTGCGGAAGCGGCGCGCGAGGTGCTCGACGAGCGGCAGGTGCATGCGGACCAGCTGGTTGCGCAGCTCCGCGTACTGCGGGCTGCCCTCCGGCAGCGAGCGCAGCTCGACGAACATCGCACGCGCTCCGCTGCGGTCCTGCGGGTCGTGCTCCGCGGCCTGCACGCTCGGCGTGCTCGGCGCGTCGTCCCCGGCGTTTCGCTCGTGCTCGCTCATCGTCCCGCCCGTTGCCCTTCCCCGAGCCCTGGCCGCTTCCCCCGCCTTCGGCCTGGTTCGGGCGGGGGAGCCGCCAGGGGCAGGGGTGACCCCGACCCGGCCGCCCAGAGGCGCGCTCTGTGCGGCACCTTCCCGATCCCGCTGCCCGTCGCCCAGGCCGGCCCTCGGGGAATCGTCCTCCGGATGCGGCCGGGCCTGCTCGGGAATGCCGTCGACACCGTCCGCCATGTGCCGGGACCCGCCTGTGCCCTCGGCCGGCAGCTCCCGTGTGCCGCGCTCTTCGTCACGCACCGGCCCGTCCCCTGTCCTCACGCCGGCCCGGGTCCGGCGCCGCGCTGTTTGTAGAGGCTGATCGAAACGGTCTTGTCCTCGTCCACGGCCGAGGAGACCTTGCCCGCGAGCGCGGACAGCACCGTCCAGGCGAAGGTGTCCCTGGAAGGGGCGTGGCCGTCCGTGGTGGGGGCCGAGACAGTGACCTCGAGCGAGTCGTCGACGAGCCGGAAGACACAGCTGAGCACCGAGCCGGACACGGCCTGCTGAAGCAGGATCGCGCAGGCCTCGTCCACGGCGATGCGCAGGTCCTCGATCTCGTCGAGGGTGAAGTCCAAACGGGCGGCGAGGCCGGCAGTCGCCGTACGCAGCACCGACAGGTAGGCACCCGCAGCCGGCAGCCGGACTTCCACGAAGTCCTGGGTCGCGGGCTCGCCTGCGATCTGGGACACCCTCACCTCCATGGTGGTACAAGCTATTGGCCGAGGGTCGCCCCCCGGGGTAACGCGACGTGTGGTTCAGCGGTGACGCTACCGCGCTCCCGACTTTTCTGTCCCCCGGGACCCCGCCCCGTTGTCGTTACTCACAGTAAAGCTGTGAACACGCTCCGTGTCTAGGGGTCTGGCGGCTCCAAATGGGAAGAAGGCGCGCCGGGTTGACGTACCCAGACGTCAGACCGTCGAACCGTCCGGAAACGGAGTCGTCCGGAGTCACACAAGTACGTGATCCACGAAGCACCAGCGCCAGTTCTCGCCGGGTTCGAAGGTGCGCATGACCGGGTGTCCGGAATCCTTGTGGTGCTCCGTCGCGTGCCGTCCCGGCGAGGAGTCGCAGCAGCCGACGTGACCGCAGGTGAGGCACAGCCGCAGCTGGACCGGGTGGGTGCCGTTGCGCAGGCACTCCGGACACGTCTCGGTCAGTGGCTCGGGTTCCGGGTGCGGCAGCGCGTCGGCGTGCGTGCACTGTTTCATGATTGCCAGGTTACGACGCCCGCGCGGACAGCCGCGCGGAAAAACTCGAGGGTGGGCGAGGACATGGACGTGATGCCACTGCTGCTGCTCGTGGCGGGCAGCGCCGCCGTCGCGGCGGCCGCGCGACGCACCCCGGTGCCGGCGCCGCTGCTGCTCGTCGCGGCCGGGCTGGTGGTGTCGTACCTCCCCGGGGTGCCGGACTACACCCTCGACCCGGACATCGTGCTGCCGCTGGTGCTGCCCCCGCTGCTGCACAAGGAGGGCGTCGAGAGCTCCTACCTCGACCTGCGGGCGCAGATACGGCCGGTGGCCCTGCTGTCGGTCGGATACGTGCTGTTCGCGACCTTCGTCGTCGGCTGGGCCGCCTATCTCATCGTGCCGGGGCTGCCGCTGCCCGCGGCGCTGGTGCTGGGCGCGGTGGTGGCGCCGACGGACGCGGTCGCGGCGGCGGCGGTCGCCCGCCGGGTGGGGCTGCCGTCCCGGATCACCACGATCCTGCAGGGCGAGTCCCTGCTGAACGACGCCACCGCGATCACCGCCTACCGGGTCGCCCTGGCGGCGGCCGTCGGCGAGGGCGCCTCCTGGGCGGGCGGGATCGGCGAGTTCCTGCTCGCGGCGGTCGGCGGCGTCGTGGTCGGACTGGTGCTGATGGCGCCGATCCACTGGCTGCGCACACACGTGCGTGAGGCGCTGCTGCAGAACACCATGTCCCTGCTGATCCCGTTCGTCGCCTACTCCGTCGCCGAGCAGGTGCACGCCTCCGGTGTCCTCGCGGTCGTGGTCGTCGCCCTCTACCTCGGGCACCGCGCGTGGGAGGTCGACTTCGCCACCCGCCTGCAGGAGGAGGCGGTGTGGCGGATGGTCGCCTTCGTCCTGGAGTCGGCGGTGTTCGCGCTCATCGGACTGCAGTTGCCCGTCGTCCTGAAGGGGCTGGGCGAGTACGAGGGCGTCGCCGCCGCGGGCTACGCGGGCGCCCTCTTCCTGGTGGTCGTCGCGACCCGCTTCCTGTGGGTGTATCCCGGCACGTTCGTGCCCCGCATGCTGTCCGCGCGGATCAGGGAACGCGAGGAGAACCCCACCTGGAGGGGGCCGATCGTCACGTCCTGGGCCGCGATGCGCGGCGTCGTCTCGCTGGCCATCGCCTTCTCCATCCCGCTCACCGTGCACGGCGGCGATCCCTTCCCGCAGCGCAACCTCATCCTCTTCCTCACCTTCACGACGGTCATCGGGACGCTGGTGGTGCAGGGCCTCACCCTGGCCCCGCTGATCCGCCTGCTGAAGTTCCCCGCCCGGGACGCCCAGGCCGAGACCCTCGCGGAGGCCAACGCCCAGGCGCAGGCCTCCCGGGCCGCCGAACGGCGCCTGGACGACCTCCTCGCCGACGAGCGCAACGCCCTCCCGCCGCCGCTCGCCGACCGGCTGCGCCAGGTCCTCGAACGCCGCCGCAACGCCGTGTGGGAACGCCTCGGCTCGGTCAACCCGGTCACCGGCGAGAGCGTCGACGACACCTACCGGCGGCTGTCCCGGGAGATGATCGGCGCCGAGCGCGCGGTGTTCGTGAAGCTGCGCGACGGCCGCCACATCGACGACGAGATGCTCCGGAGCCTGCTGCGGCGGCTGGACCTGGAGGAGGCGGCGGTCTACCGCGAGACGGCGTAGACCCGCCGGGCGGCTCGGGCGGCTCGGGCGGCTCGGGCGGGCTCGGGTGGGCTCGGGGGAGCAGGGGGTTCGGGGGTTCAGGGGAAGGGGCGTCCGGTGACGACCGCGGCCAGCGTGGTGCCGCGAGGGAACGCGCCCTCCCGCGCCAGAGCGACAAGTCCGTAGAGCAGTTTGGCGACATAGAGACGTTCGACGGGTATGCCGTGGCGGTGCTCGAAGTCCTCGGCGAAGGCGGCCAGTTCGCCGGTGACGCGGGCGTAGCCGCCGAAGTGGAACCGTTCGTCGAGGCGCCAGCTGCCGCGCGGGCCGCCGAAGGCCCGCCGTTGCAGGGTTCGTATCTCGGCGGTGAGGAAACCGCCCCTCAGGACCGGGATGCCGATCGCGCGCTGGCCGGGGGCGAGGCCCGCGGCGAGGCCCGCGAGCGTGCCGCCGGTGCCGCAGGCGACGGCGGCGACGTCCACGCGGCCGCGCAGTTCCTCGCCCAGGGCCCGGCAGCCGCGCACCGCCTCGGCGTTGCTGCCGCCCTCCGGGACGACGTACGCCCCCTCGGCCCCGGCCGCGCGCAGGACGGCCGCCAGCGTGTCCGGTTCGGACTTGCGGCGGTAGGCCGACCGGTCGACGAAGTGCAGCCGCATGCCGTCGGCCGCGCACCGGGCCAGCGAGGGGTTGAGGGGGCGGCCGGCCAGTTCCTGGCCGCGGACCACGCCCACGGTGGGCAGGCCGAGCAGACGTCCCGCGGCGGCCGTGGCCCTCAGGTGGTTGGAGTACGCGCCGCCGAAGGTGACGACCGTGCGCCCGCCCGCCGCCGTGAGGTTCGGAGCGAGCTTGCGCCACTTGTTGCCGACCAGCTCGGGGTGGATCAGGTCGTCGCGCTTCAGGAGGAGGCGGAGGCCGCGGGCGGTGAACCGGTCGTCGGACACTTCCTGCAAGGGGGAGGGCAGGCGGGGGCGCAGGGTGTCGACGGAGGTCACGGCACCATTGTGGCCCGCGGCGTCACTTCAGCCGGTCCCGGATCCGCGCGCGCAGCCACGCCATCGTGAACCCCCGCGGATCCACCTTCCCCGGCTGCCACTCCAGGTGCCCGATGACCGACCGCTGCGTCCAGCCGTGGTGGCGGCAGATCGCCGCCGCGACCTTCTCGACGGCCTCGAGCTGCGCCTCGGGCCAGGGGTCCTGCCCGTCGCCGAGGTTCTCGCACTCGAAGCCGTAGAAGTGACGGTTGCCGTCGGTGTCGGCCTCGTTGTCCGGCGGGAGTCCCTTCTCCGCGATCACCGCGCGCAGCACGTCGTCGTCGCCGAGGCCGGCGTGGTTGGCGCGGCCGTAGCCGACGAGGTGGACCACGCCGTCCTTGGTGATCACGCCGTGGCACAGTGGGCCGGGCAGGTCGGCGTAGCCCTTGCGGCAGATCTCGACGGTGCGCTCGCTGCCGCTGGTCACCGTGTGGTGGATCATCACCCCGTGGACGGGTCCCCACGGTCCCTTGTGGTTGCGGTTGTGGTGCTTCCAGTCGCCGACCTCGACGACGGTGACGCCCTCCGCTCTGAGGCCGTCCAGGAACGCCTTCGCAGACATGGGTGTGGCCATGACCGCCTCCTTCGTGCCGTGCCGTGCCGGGCCGGGGCCGCCGGGCGCGGCCACTCATCGCCAGGGATGTACCGAAAGTGAAAGCTCGATCACACATCGTCATGTCGGCGGCTGGCGAGATCCGGCCGTCTCGCACCCGCCGAAGCGGTGGACGGGGTCCCATATTGCCCGGTGACCGGTGATCCATTCCCGCTCTTTTGTGTAATGGATTCGGCACGCACGGTGATGGAGAGTTGATCCCGCAGATCGATGCCGCGGTGCACACCGTGCCGCGGCATGACCGGGAGGGCGATTTTCTATGTCGGTAGGCGAAGAGGTCCGGGCGGAGCAGGGCAGGCCGCAGCAGAGCCTCGGCACGGCAGCCGCACGGAACCTGGCCACCACGACCAAGTCCGTGCCCCAGATGCAGGAGATCAGCTCGCGCTGGCTGCTGCGCATGCTGCCCTGGGTGGACGTCCAGGGCGGCACGTACCGGGTGAACCGGCGCCTGACCTACGCCGTCGGAGACGGCCGCATCACGTTCGTGAAGACCGGCGACCGGGTCGAGGTCATCCCCGCCGAGCTGGGGGAACTGCCGGCGCTCCGGTCGTACGAGGACGAGGAGGTGCTCACGGAGCTGGCCCGTCGCTGCCGGCAACGCGAGATCGCGCCGGGGAACGTGATCGCCTCATTCGGCAGTCCGGTCGAGGAGGTGTACCTCCTGGCGCACGGCAGGGCCGAGAAGGTCGGCACCGGTCCGTACGGCGACGACGCGGTCCTGGGCGTCCTCGCCGACGGCGCCCACTTCGGTGAGGCGGTCCTGCTCGACCCGGACGCCATGTGGGAGTACACGGTCCGCGCGGACACCGCCTGCACGGTGCTGGTCCTGCCCCGCCGTGACTTCGAGCAGGTCGCCGAGCGCTCCGAGTCGCTGCGCGAGCATCTCAGGCAACGGCGCTCGATCCCCCGGCAGCGCACCAACAGGTACGGGGAGAAGGCGATCGACCTCGCGGCCGGCCACTCCGGCGAGCCGGACATCCCGCACACCTTCGTCGACTACGAGGCCAGTCCCCGTGAGTACGAACTGAGCGTCGCCCAGACGGTCCTGCGCATCCACACGCGCGTGGCCGACCTCTACAACCAGCCGATGAACCAGACGGAGCAGCAGATCCGGCTGACCGTGGAGGCGCTGAGGGAGCGTCAGGAGCACGAACTGGTCAACAACCGCGAGTTCGGGCTGCTGCACAACTGTGAGTACGACCAGCGGCTCCAGCCGCACGACGGCGTGCCCGGCCCCGACGACATGGACGAACTTCTCAGCAGGCGGCGCGGCACCAAGCTGTTCCTCGCGCACCCGCGCGCGATCGCCGCGTTCGGCCGCGAGCTGAACAGGCGCGGGCTGGTCCCGGAGACCATCGAGATGGCGGGCAACCGCATCCCCACCTGGCGCGGGGTGCCGATCTTCCCCTGCAACAAGATCCCGGTCACCGAAGCCCGTACGACGTCGATCATCGCCATGCGTACGGGCGAAGCGGAGCAGGGCGTCATCGGGCTGCAGCAGACCGGGATCCCGGACGAGATCGAGCCGAGCCTGTCCGTGCGCTTCATGGGCATCAACGAACAGGCGATCATCAAGTACCTGGTGACGGCCTACTACTCGGCCGCGGTCCTGGTGCCGGACGCGCTCGGAGTCCTGGAGAACGTCGAGACCGGGCGCTGGACGTGACGTCCTCACCCGCGCGGGCGGTCGGCGACCGGCCTACCCTGAGGGCATGGACAGAGACAGGCCGGTCTGTCCCGTCTGCGGACAGCCCGTGCGGATCGTCGTCGTCGCACGCCACAAGACGCTGGGCGCGTGGGTCCCGGTCTGGAAGCCCGGCCCGTGCGAGAACCCGGACTGCGCGGCCTACGGCGGGGAACGCGCCGAACCGGACGCGAGCCCCGAGGAGCACGGTGCCGCGAAGGAGTCCTGACGAAGCACTCGGGCTCGGTACGGGGCATCCGGGCGGACCGGAGGGCCAGGGCTCAGCTGCTTCTCGCTGTGCGGTGGAAGCCGCCCACGCCTCGCGTTGCACGAAGCGCAGCACATTGCCCGCCGGGTCCCGGACCGCGCAGTCCCGCACGCCGTACGGCTGGTCCATCGGTTCCTGCAGCACGTCGGCGCCCGACTCCTCGACCCGGGCGAACAGCGCGTCGCAGTCGGCGGTGCACGTCCATGGCCCCGACCTGGGCCCGGCGTGGACGGGTCGGGCGGGTGTACGTGCGTGCCACGCACGGCGGGATCACCGCACCGGTCTCGTGCGAGCGAGCCCGGTACGCGCTCGGGGTCTCGCCGACCAGCTCGGTGAAGCGTGAGCCGAAGGAGCCGAGCGAGGCGCAGCCGACCGCGAAGCAGACCTCCGTGACGGACAGGTCGCCGCGCCGGAGCAGGGCCTTGGCGCGCTCGATGCGGCGGGTCATCAGGTAGCCGTACGGGGTCTCGCCGTACGCGGCGCGGAAGCTGCGCTGGAAGTGGCCGGGCGACATCAGCGCGGTGCGGGCCAGCGCCGGGATGTCGAGCGGCTCGGCGTACTCGCGGTCCATGCGGTCGCGTGCCCGCCGCAGCCGCACCAGGTCCTCCCGGTCCATCACGTCAGGATCGCACGAGCGGCGTCGGCACGCGCCGAGCCGCCCGCACACGGCCCGGTCGAGTTCGCTTTCGGCCGGCAGCGGAGCCTGGTGACGACGCTCCCCGGGTTGTTCACTCGATCGAAGAAAAGAGGTCCAAGCCTTGACTCGCGGCGGGCGATGTCGAACCACCTTGTTCGACCGGGACCACCCGCAGGCGCTCACCTGGCCGAACGGCCACGACAGCCACGCGGGACGTCAGGTTCTTCCGGAATACGGCCGGCTCGGACTCCGTTCCCGGCCCGCTCTTCTCGTTGAGGGAGTAGTACAGCTCGCTGGCGACGAACCCGTCGTCCCTGCGGTGGAGAAGGAGGACGAACCCGAGGTCGCCGTCGGTCCAGACGCCGGCGGCGACGGGGCCCTCGTCGAGGTGCACCCGGCGCGGTTCCGGCATCGCGCCCCCTGGACCATGCACGCCTCGCTCGAGCGTTCCAACCGCGATGTCGGCCATGGGCTCCTTCATGTTCTCAGCCTCGGTGAAGGGTGCGCACGACATCGCCGGTCCTGCCGGTGGCGGCAAGAACGACCGCACCCGGACCGTCATGGACGCCGTGCTCGGCGGCCTGCGGACCGGGTGCGGACAGGTAGGCGATGCGACCCGCGAAACCGCAGGTCAGACAGCCTAGGCAAAGATCAAGCCTTCTTGGTCTCCCAGAAGATCTTGTCGATCTGGGCGATGTAGTCCAGGGCCTTCTGACCCGTCGCGGGGTCGGTCGACGCCTTGGCGGCCGACAGGGCCTTCAGGGTGTCGTTGACCAGCTGGTGCAGCTCCGGGTACTTCTCGAAGTGCGGGGGCTTGAAGTAGTCGCTCCACAGCACGGAGACGTGGTGCTTCGCCAGCTCGGCGCGCTGCTCCTTGATGACGGTGGCGCGCGCCTGGAAGTGCGGGTCGTCGTTGCCGGCCATCTTCTCCTGGACGGCCTTCACCGACTCCGCCTCGATGCGGGCCTGGGCCGGGTCGTACACGCCGCAGGGAAGGTCGCAGTGCGCGCTGACCTTGACCTTGGGGGCAAACAGGCGGGAAAGCATGAAGCAATCCTTCCTCGTGATCGTCTTCTCAGGTGCGACATTACTCCCTGGGAGAAGTGATTTCGCGAGTGCCCCCACGGGCTTAGGACAAAAGTCCAGGGTGAGACTGAGACTGTGGACGATCGGACCGGGGAGGTGCCGGTGATGCCGGAGCCGTCGCAGGACGTGGAGCGCATGAGGGCGCTGCTGCCCTTCGGGGTGGCCGAGGTGACCGGGCCGTCCATGGTGCCCACGCTGCGGCACGGGGACCGGCTGGTGGTGCAGTACGGCGCCCGGATCAGGCCGGGGGACGTGATCGTGCTGCGCCACCCCTTCCAGCAGGACCTGCTCGTCGTCAAGCGTGCGGCGGAGCGCCGGGATGGCGGCTGGTGGGTCCTGGGTGACAACTCCTACGCCGGCGGCGACAGTACGGACTACGGGACCGTCCCCGAAGACCTGGTGCTGGGCAAGGTGCGTCTGAGGTACCGGCCGCGGAAGCCCGATCAGCGCTCGCCGTTCGCGCTCGCGCGCTGGGCCTTGTCGTCCGCCAGGCCCGTGCTGTCCGACCGGTCGGCCTCCAGGCGCTTGCGGGCGCGGTAGGCGGCCACGTTGGCGCGGGTGGCGCAGCGGTCGGAGCAGTAGCGCCGGGAGCGGTTGGTCGAGGTGTCCAGGTAGGCGTTGCGGCACGGCGGCGCCTGGCACAGGCCGAGCCGGTCCACGCCGTACTCCGTCAGGTGGAACGCCAGGCCCATCGCCGCTATGGCCGCGTAGCCGGCGGTCGCGTTCGACGGGTGGTCGGCCAGGTGCATGTGCCACAGGGGGCGGCCGTCGTCGTCCCGGAAGTCGTGGCCCGAGATCTGCGGGCTCACCGGGAACTCCAGCAGCAGCGAGTTCAGCAGGTCCACCGCCAGCGTCTCGTCCCCCTGGTCCGCCGCCGCGAAGACCGAGCGCAGCCGGGCCCGCACCGAACGGAACCGGGTCACGTCGGCGTCCGTGGCGCGCCGGGCCGCCGACTGGTTCGCCCCGAACAGCTCCCGGACCGCCTCGACCGAGGTCAGGGTGTCCTTGCCCCGGGCCGGCTGCTCGCTGTTGACCAGACGTACGGCGTAATCCGAGTAATAGGCCAGTTCCACTTGTAGTCCTTACTGGGGCGCTCTATGGTCATGATGCGGTCGGGTAACAGATGATCGTGCTTCCAGGGTATTACGAGCTCGGCTGAGGAGGGGGCTTCCATGACGACCGGCGCGGAAACCGACTGGCAGCAGTGGCAGCGCAGTTGGGACCGGCAGCAGGAGTGGTACATGCCGGACCGCGAGGAGCGCTTCCGGGTCATGCTCGACATGGTCGAGGCGTTCGCCGGGCCCGAGCCGCGCGTCCTGGACCTCGCCTGCGGCACCGGCAGCATCACCGCCCGGCTGCTCGCCCGCTTCCCGCGGGCCACCAGCACCGGCGTCGACCTCGACCCGGCCCTGCTCACCATCGCCCGGGGCACGTTCGCCGGCGCCGAGCGCGTCGCCTTCGTCGAGGCGGACCTGAAAGACCCCGACTGGCCCGCACTGCTCCCGCACGACACCTACGACGCGGTCCTGACCGCCACCGCCCTGCACTGGCTGCGCACCGAGGACCTCCGGACCCTGTACGGCCGGATCGCCGGGCTGGTCCGCCAGGGCGGCGTCTTCCTGAACGCCGACCACATGGCCGACGACACCACGCCCCGCATCAACGCGGCCGAGAGCGCCCAGCGGCATCGCCGCATGGACCTGGCCATGAAGGACGGCGCCCTCGACTGGGCCGAGTGGTGGGCCCTGGCCGCCAAGGATCCCGTGCTCGCCGCCCCCACCGCCCGCCGCTTCGAGATCTACGGCGACCACGCGGACGGCGACACGGCGTCCGCGGCCTGGCACGCGCGCGTCCTGCGCGAGCAGGGCTTCGAGGAGGCCCGCGCGGTGTGGTGCTCACCGTCGGACACGCTGCTGCTGGCGCTCAGGTAGGGCCGTCCGCCGCGGGAGCGCACGCGCGAGGGGCGGTACGGAGATCCCGTACCGCCCCTCGTCGCCGCTGCGGCCGCCGGACGGCTCACAGCACCTTGGACAGGAAAGACTTCGTCCGCTCGTGCTGGGGGTCGGTCAGGACGTCGCGCGGGTGGCCGGACTCGACCACGACGCCGCCGTCCATGAAGACGAGGCTGTCGCCGACCTCGCGGGCGAAGCCCATCTCGTGGGTGACGACCACCATCGTCATGCCCGACTCGGCCAGGTCGCGCATGACGTCGAGGACGTCGCCGACCAGCTCCGGGTCGAGGGCCGAGGTCGGCTCGTCGAAGAGCATCAGCTTCGGGTCCATGGCGAGGGCCCGGGCGATCGCCACGCGCTGCTGCTGGCCGCCGGAGAGCTGCGAGGGGTAGTTGCCGGCCTTGTCGGCCAGGCCGACCCGCTCCAGCAGCTGCCGGGCCCGCTCCCTGGCCTCGGTCTTGTTCTGCCCCTTGACCTGCACCGGCGCCTCGATGACGTTCTCCAGCGCGGTCATGTGCGGGAAGAGGTTGAAGCGCTGGAAGACCATGCCGATGTCCCGGCGCTTGAGCGCGACCTCGCTGTCCTTGAGCTCGTACAGCTTGTCGCCCCGCTGCCGGTAGCCGACCAGCTCCCCGTCGACGTACAGCCGCCCGGCGTTGATCTTCTCCAGGTGGTTGATGCACCGCAGGAAGGTCGACTTGCCGGAGCCGGACGGGCCGATGAGGCAGAACACCTCGCCGGACCGCACCTCCAGGTCGATGCCCTTGAGGACCTCCACCTGGCCGAAGGACTTGTGGACACCCTCGGCCTTGACCATCGGGACACTGGAGTCGCGCACGGGCTCGTCCGCCTTGCTGAGCTTGTCGGTCATGCCGTGACCCCCTTCCGGCTGAACAGGGGCGCCAGGTTCTGCCTGACCCGCTGCCACGGGGTGGGCGGCAGATTCCGGCTGGAGCCGCGGGCGTAGTACCGCTCGACGTAGTACTGCCCGACGCTGAGCACCGAGGTGAGGATCAGGTACCAGGCGGCGGCCAGGAACAGCATCTCCACCGGGGCGCCGGAGGTCTGGCCGATGTCCTGGGCGTAGCGCAGCAGCTCGTAGTACTGCACCGCCGAGACCAGCGAGGTGGTCTTCAGCATGTTGATGACCTCGTTGCCCGTGGGCGGCACGATCACGCGCATGGCCTGCGGGATGACGATCCGCCGCAGGGTCTTGCCGTGGCTCATGCCGAGGGCGTGGGCCGCCTCGGTCTGCCCCTCGTCGACCGAGAGCAGGCCGGCGCGGCAGATCTCCGCCATGTACGCGGCCTCGTTGAGGCCCAGGCCGAGCAGCGCCGTCAGGAACGGCGTCATGAAGTCCGACCAGTAGTTCTTGTAGATCGGCCCGAGGTTGATGTACTCGAAGACCAGGCCCAGGTTGAACCAGACGAACAGCTGGACCAGGACCGGGGTGCCGCGGAAGAACCAGATGTAGAACCAGGCGATGGACGAGGTCACCGGGTTCTTCGACAGGCGCATGACGGCGAGCAGGATGCCGCCGAGGATGCCGATCAGCATCGACAGCACCGTCAGGAGCATCGTCTGGCCGACGCCCTTCATGATGCGGTCGTCGAAGAAGTACTCCGGAACGGCGTGCCAGTTGATCTTGCCCTGGCCGAACGCGTAGATGATCGCGACGAGGAGCCCGATCGCGATGACGGCGGAGACGTACCGCCCGTAGTGCCGGACCGGGATGGCCTTGATGGCCTCCGGCCCGGCCGCGGGAGCGTCTTCCGGACGTGCCGTCTTGCCGATGTCAGCAGTCACGGGTGATGCCCTTTCGGTGGCCGCAGGCCGCGGTCACTTGCCGCCGTTGATGACGGCTGCCTTGACGGCGCCGTCACCGACGCCCCACTTCTGGATGATCTTGTCGTACTCGCCGTTCTTGATGATGGCGTCCAGGGCGGCCTTCAGGGCGTCGCGCAGCTGGGTGTTGTCCTTGGCGACCGCGATGCCGTACGGGGCGGCCTCGACCTGCTCGCCGACGATCTGGAAGTCCTTGCCGCCGCCGGAGGTCTTCACGGCGTACGCGGTCACGGGGAAGTCGGAGGAGCCGGCGTCGGCGCCGCCCGCGCGGACACGGGTCTGGGCCTGCTGGTCGTTGTCGAAGGACTCTATGGCCAGCTTCTTGCCGCTCGGACACTTCTTCGCCTCGGACTTGGCGAGGTCCTCGGAGACCGTGCCGCGCTGCACCGCGATCTTCTTGCCGCACAGGTCGGACCAGGTCTTGATGCCCTGGTCGTCACCCTTCTTGGTGTAGATCGAGACACCGGCGGAGAAGTAGTCGACGAAGTCGACGCCCTCGCCGACCTTCTTGCCGGTGTCGGAGTCGATGCCCTCCTGGCGGTCCTTGGTGTCCGTCATCGCCGACATGGCGATGTCGTACCGCTTGGAGCGCAGACCGGTGATCAGGGTGTCGAAGGTGCCGTTCTCGAAGTCGAACTTCACGCCCAGCTGCTTGCCCATGGCGGCCGCGAGGTCGGGGTCGATGCCGACCGTGTTGCCGGAGCTGTCCTTGAACTCGACCGGCGCGTACGCGATGTCCGAACCGACCTTGATGACACCCTTGTCGCGGATCGCCTGGGGAAGCTTGTCGGCCAGCGGCGCGGTGCTCGTCGACGCGCTGCTGCCGCCCTTGTCCTTGTCCTTGGTCTGGTCACCGCAGCCGGTGAGAAGCAGCGCGCCTGCGACCGCGATCGCACCTACCGCTGCCAGACGGTTGGGCGCGGCGGTGGTACGACGGGTGGAGCTTGCGGTCATGGTGGGTTCCTCCGGCGGAAGGGTGGAGATGCCGATGGGTCGACGAGAACACACACCTTTGGGTGTCGCGACCTCGTGTGATTACGGCATCTTGCCATTCGGACTCAGCCGTTCAGGGGGCCAGCTATGTCAAAATCGGATAACGGGTGACCCCCGAACCGCATCAGGACGGACATCATGACCGGACCATCTGCGGGAATCCTCCCCTCCGGCCGGAAGATCTCCGGTGCGTCCCGGGACGCGGACCTGTGCTCCGAGGCGTTGGTCACTGTTCGGCCGCTGGTCAAGAGCTTGTCAAGGACGTGTCCACCCATTTCGGGAGAATCCTCGTCACCAGTGTGTGACCTACGGGTTTCGGGATGTGACCTTGCGCTTAATGGACTCGTCGTCGACACGGTCCGTCGGGTAAGAAGGTTCTTTACACCCCTCATCCGGGGCTCCGGGCGCGTGTGCGGCGCGCCTGTCGCGTATGACCCGTACGCATCAACAGATATCGGGCCATACGCGGTCCCGCCCACCCCTCACCAGGAGTGGCCCACCCTCAACCGATGAAGACTTAAGGGGTAAGACAAAGTGGCAGCGGAGATCGTCAATCCTCGCAGCGACAGCAGTACGGATCAGGACGGCGGGGCCGAGCCCCTCGATTCCTTCGACCCGGCGTTCGCGCTGCACCGCGGCGGCAAGATGGCCGTGCAGGCCACCGTGCCGGTCCGCAACAAGGACGACCTGTCCCTCGCGTACACACCCGGCGTCGCGCGCGTGTGCACCGCGATCGCGGAGCAGCCGGACCTGGTCAACGACTACACGTGGAAGTCGTCCGTGGTCGCCGTGGTGACCGACGGCACGGCCGTGCTCGGACTCGGCGACATCGGGCCCGAGGCCTCCCTCCCGGTGATGGAGGGCAAGGCGATCCTGTTCAAGCAGTTCGGCGGCGTGGACGCGGTGCCGCTCGCGCTGGACTGCACCGGCGTCGACGAGATCGTCGAGACCGTGGTGCGCCTCGCGCCGTCCTTCGGCGGCGTCAACCTGGAGGACATCTCGGCGCCGCGGTGCTTCGAGATCGAGCGGAAGCTGCAGGAACGGCTCGACATCCCGGTCTTCCACGACGACCAGCACGGCACGGCGGTCGTGACCCTGGCGGCCCTGCGCAACGCCGCGCGGCTCACCGGCCGTGGGCTCGGCGACCTGCGGGCGGTCATCTCGGGCTCGGGCGCGGCCGGTATCGCCATCGCGAAGTTCCTGATCGAGGCCGGTATCGGCGATGTCGCCGTCGCGGACCGCAAGGGCGTGGTCTCGGCCGACCGGGACGACCTGACGCCGGTCAAGCGGGAAGTCGCCGGTTTCACCAACAAGGCGGGCCTGACCGGGTCGCTGGAGGCGGCGCTGGAGGGCGCCGACGTCTTCATCGGCGTCTCCGGCGGTACGGTCGCGGAGGAGGCGGTCGCCTCCATGGCCAAGGACGCGTTCGTGTTCGCCATGGCCAACCCGAACCCCGAGGTGCACCCCGACGTCGCGCACAAGTACGCGGCGGTCGTGGCCACCGGCCGGTCGGACTTCCCGAACCAGATCAACAACGTGCTGGCGTTCCCCGGCATCTTCGCGGGCGCGCTCCAGGTGCGCGCGTCCCGGATCACCGAGGGGATGAAGATCGCGGCGGCCGAGGCGCTGGCCGGAGTGGTCGGCGACGACCTCGCCGCCGACTACGTCATCCCGTCGCCGTTCGACGAGCGGGTCGCTCCGGCGGTCACCGCGGCGGTCGCGGCCGCGGCGCGGGCCGAGGGCGTCGCACGTCGCTGACGCGAGTGCCGAGTGCCTAGTGCCGGCTGAACGGCCCCGCCCTTCCGGGCGGGGCTGTTCTTTTTCCCGCTGATTCTCCCGGTGCCCGCTGATTCCACCTGATCCCCCCGGGTTCCCGCTGACTCCCGCTGACTCCTGCCGTGGCAAGAGGGTGTGTGTCACAGCGCGGCCTGGTTCCCCGCGCCGCCGGGGCCGCCTATCGTCAAGGCCATGTTCGCCGTCTACGCCGCCCGAATCGACCGCGACCAGCCGCTGAACGGCCTGGAACTGGGGGAGCGTCCGGCTCCCGAGGCCCGTCCCGGCTGGAGCACCGTCAACGTCAAGGCCGCCTCCCTCAACCACCACGATCTGTGGTCGCTGCGAGGCGTGGGCCTGCCCGAGGACAGACTGCCGATGATCCTCGGCTGCGACGCCGCCGGCGTCGACGAGGACGGCAACGAGGTCGTCCTGCACTCCGTGATCGGACAGAGCGGTCACGGCGTCGGCCCCCGGGAGCCCCGCTCCATCCTGACCGAGCGCTACCAGGGGACCTTCGCCGAGCAGGTCGCCGTGCCGACCTGGAACGTCCTGCCCAAGCCCAGGGAACTCTCCTTCGAGGAGGCCGCCTGCCTGCCGACCGCCTGGCTGACGGCCTACCGCATGCTCTTCACCAACGCCGGGGTGCGGCCCGGCGACTCGGTCCTCGTCCAGGGCGCGGGCGGCGGCGTCGCCACGGCCGCGATCGTGCTCGGCAAGGCTGCCGGCCTGCGGGTCTTCGCGACCAGCCGCGACGAGGCCAAGCGCAAGCGGGCGGTGGAACTGGGCGCCGTCGAGGCGCTGGAGTCGGGGGCGCGGCTGCCGCAGCGGGTGGACGCCGTCATCGAGACCGTGGGCGCGGCCACCTGGTCGCACTCGGTGAAGTCGCTGAGGCCCGGCGGCACGCTCGTCATCTCCGGCGCCACCAGCGGCGACCGCCCCTCGCACGCCGAGCTGACCCGCATCTTCTTCCTGGAACTCAAGGTCGTCGGCTCCACGATGGGCACCAAGGACGAACTCGAGGACCTGCTCTCCTTCTGCGCCGCCACGGGCGTACGTCCCGTCATCGACGAGGTGCTGCCGATGGAGCGGGCTCGCGAGGGCTTCGAACGACTGGAGTCGGGCGACCAGTTCGGAAAGATCGTGCTCACCAACGGCTGAGAGCCGCAGCCATAGCCAAGCCAGAGCCACAGCCGCTTCCGTGCCGACGGCCGTCCCGTTCTTCCGGGGCGGCCGTCGGCGTGTGTCCGGCCTCGGTGAGGTCTTCCTTCCTGATCCGCTCGCCGCCGCTCAGGCCTTCGGCGTACGCAGTATCGCCCCGATGTGAGCCGCTGCCGTCGACAGATGGCGGCGGGCGTCACGGAGCTGGTCGGCCGTGACGCCGTGGTCGCGGGCGGCGTCGCGGATGTCGTCGCGGAAGCGGTCGAGCAGCCGGTCCAGGTCGCGGGCCGGGTCGCCGGTCGTCTCCTCGTGGGCCCAGGCCGGCTCGTACCCGGCCGGGAAATCCTCCGGTGTCTGCGAGTACTCCGGTCCGGACGCCGGCGTACCGGTGCCCGTGCCGCCGCGCCCGAAGCCGAAGTCCTTGCCCAGCCCCGTCCCGAAGGTCTTGCCGAAGTCGCCGAACTCCTTGGCCAGCTCGGTCAGGCCCTCCCGGACCCCTGTCGGCCAGTCGCCCCGCGCGAAGTGGTCCTGCACCTGCTCCTGCACGCGCCGGGCGATGCGCTGCACCTCCTCCTGGGCCTGGGCCCGCGCCCGCTCCTGCGCCTCCTTGGCCTGGCGCCGCGCCCGCTGGGCCTCCTCGCGGGCCCGGCGGCTCTCGTCCTTGGCGCGGCGGGCCTGTTCCTTCCACTCCTGCTTGACGCGTCGCATCTCCTCCTTCGCGGCGCGCCATGCCTCCTTGTCGCCGAGGTCCCCGTACTCCCCGTACTCGCCGAAGGGGCCCGCCGGCCGGCCCTGCGCCGTGCTGCCGCGGCGGGCCTCGGAAGCCGCCGCGCGCATCTCGCGCCGCAGGTCGCCGGCCGCGCCCCGGACATCGGCCCGGATCTCGGCGGCGAGCTCCGCCACCGACTCGCGGATCTCCAGCTCCAGGTCGGCCAGTTCCCCGCTGCGGTCGGCCAGCTCGGCGCGGCCCGCGTCGGTGATCGCGTACACCTTGCGGCCGCCCTCGGTGGTGTGCGTGACCAGGCCTTCGGCCTCCAGCTTGGCGAGCCGGGGGTAGACGGTGCCGGCCGAGGGCGCGTACAGCCCCTGGAACCGCTCCTCGAGGAGACGGATCACCTCGTAACCGTGGCGCGGGGCCTCGTCCAGCAGCTTCAGCAGGTACAGGCGGAGGCGGCCATGGGCGAAGACGGGAGGCATGTCAGAGCACCTTCTTGTCGGTCGTGCCGTCGGCCGGGGCGCCGGTCGCGCCGCCGTCCCGGCCGGAAACGGAATTCTCCCCCGAGTCCGTGCCCGCTGTGCCCGCCGGGTTGTCCGCCGGGCCGCTGTCTTCCGGACCGTTGTCTTTCGGGCCGCCGTCCTTCGGGCTCCTGTACCACGGGGCACTGTCCTTCGGGCCGTCGTCCTTCGGGCCGTTGTCCTTCGGGCCGTCGTCCTTCGGACCGTTGTCCCGTGGCACCGCGTCCCACGGTTCGTCCTCGGCCGGGGGCCGGCGCAGCAGGGCGATCGAGCCCGAGACCGTGGTCGCCTTCAGCCTGCCGTTGCCCGCGCCGAGCCGGCCGGTGATCCGCTTGGCGCCCCACTGGCCGCCGACCCGCAGATCCTCGAAGGCGTTGGAGACCGTGCCGCCGGCGGTGTTCGCCTCGACCTCCGCGTCCGCCGGGTGGGGCAGCCGGATGGCTATCTCGCCCGAGACGCTCGTCAGGGTGACGTCGGTCGGCCGACCCGTCGCATCGAGGTCGACGATCATCGAGCCGCTCACCGAGTCCGCCCGGACGGAGGAGCCCGCCTCGACGACGGTGAGGTCGCCGGAGACCGAGTTGAAGCGGAGGTCGCCGCTGAGCGCCTGCGCATCCACGTTCCCCGCGACGGTGTCCGCGCGTACCGGTCCGGTGAGTCCCACGAGGGTGGTGTCCCCGTTGACGCCCTTCACCTCGACACGCTCGTCGAGCCCGGAGACGACCGCCGTGGCGCCGACGACCCCGACCTCGACACGGGTCCGGGCCGGCACGGCGAGGGAGACCACGGCACTGCGCCGCCACCCCTTGCGGTCGAGCCACTTCAGGAAGCCCTTCCAGGGCAGATCCTCGTACGCCACGGTGAGCGCGCCGCCCTCCAGGGTGACGAGCAGTTCGGGCCCCTCCAGCTCGGAGACCTCCAGGCGGGCGGAGTCCTCGTCCGTGCCCACCACGTTCACCGTGCCGTTGACGATGCGCACGTGGAGCTCCCGCGGGGGCTCGTCGAACGTGAGCTTCCCGGGCTCTCGGACGGACCACTCGGACATGGTGCAGACCTCCCGCCGTGAACACGCCATATCGCGTCTTCTCTCGTTTCACGATATATCGCGGTGCGGGAAAGTCAAGACACCCGATCCGGGGACGTCGATACCCGTGTCCACGCCCTCGAAGTGACCGAACGGGGCAAATCGCCCTAGCGTGTGACCATGGCGACGACGGAAACCTCACGCACCGGCCGCGCTCCCGGCGCCCTCCTGCTCTGCCGGGCCGACGCCGACTCCGTCGCCCGCACCGCCCTCCTGCTGGGCGAGACCATGACGCTGGCCCGGGCCGGTGACGGCTGGAGCGTCCTCGTCCCCGGGGGCGGGCCGTGGGCCGGGGACGCGGAGACGGTCGACGACGTCCTGACCGGCTGGGCCACCGCCCTGGCCGTCGGCGCTCCCTGGCCGGTCCTCGCGCTGTGGTGGGACGCCGACCGTGCCGGCTACACCCTGGTCTCCGGCTTCCGCCGCCCGGTCGGCTACGTCTGGCTCGCCGACGGCACCCCCGCCGGCCAGGACGAGGCGATGCGTACCTTCGCCGCGCGTCTCGGCCTCGGCCCGGACCTGCCGTTGCTCGACCGCCTCACCGCGTCCGACCGCTGGGCCGACGCCCGCGCCCGCCTGCGCGGCCTGCTGACGGTCCTCACGCGCGCCGGCGTCGCCCTGCCGCCGGGCCTCGACCCGGGCGAACCCGCCGACCGCCTCCGCGAGGCGGCCCGCGTCCTGCCGGACGCCCGCCCGGTCACCGGCCAGGTCACCGGTCAGATCGCCCCGGCCGCCGGCCGGTTCACAGGGGCGGACCGGTCGCTCGAAGGGGAGGTCCGGCCGGAGACGGCCCGTCCGGCATCCGGCGCCGCCGGGACCGGCCCCGGCCCCCGGAACGCCTGGCTGCCCTGGGCGGGCACCTCGAAGGGACAGACGCTGGCCCTGGCCCAGCTCGCTGCCGGACTGCCGCTCACGGCCTGGGGCGCGTACCGCCGCAGCGGCGGCTGGCTGGCGGCGGGGGCGTTGCTGCTGGCGCACGGCGCGCTGGGGCTGGCCTACGCCCCAATGCGCCCGTTGGACTGAACCCGCGCACGGAACCGCACGGCACGACGAAGCGCGCCGGCCTCACAGGCGCCCAGGAACCCGCCCCCGAACCTGGCCCGGAGCCCGGCGGGGAGTACGGTCCGAGGTCCGACCCGGAGCTCGGCTCTGAATCCGGCTCTGAATCCGGTCCGGAGCCCGGTCCTGAGCACGGTCCGAGGTCCGACCCGCCCGGGACCTGGGCCGGAGTCCGGCTGGGAGCCTGTCCTGGAGCCCGGCGGGGAGTACGGTCCGAGGTCCGACCCGGAGCTCGGCTCTGAATCCGGCTCTGAATCCGGTCCGGAGCCCGGTCCTGAGCACGGTCCG
>NZ_JBFADM010000032.1:0-7994 GCF_040641355.1 Streptomyces sp. NPDC020996 | reverse complement strand
GTCCGAGGTCCGACCCGCCCGGGACCTGGGCCGGAGTCCGGCTGGGAGCCCGCCCCGGAGTCCGGCTGGGAGCCCGCCCGGAACCTGGCCCTGAGTCCGCCCCGGCACCCGGTCCTGAGTCCGTTCCAACCCCGGCCAGGGCACCCCGGGACGACCCGTTACTCGTCGTCCTCGTCGTCCAGCCGGGCCAGCCACGTCGCCAGCCGTTCCACCGGCACCTCGAAGTCCGGGTTGAGGTCGACGAACGTCCGCAGTTGCTCGGCGAGCCACTCGAAGGTGACCTCCTCCTCGCCGCGCCGCTTCTCCAGCTCCTCGATGCCTCGGTCGGTGAAGTACATGGGGCCGCTCTCCTGCAGTCGTACGGGGTGCTGGGGACAGCCTACGGAGTCACCGGCGGCGGAGGCAGCGGCCGGGAGAAGCGGAGCGGGAGCGCGGAGCGGGAACGCGGTGAGGCCCGGCCCCGGAAAACGGATGCAGCATCCGAAGAACGGGACCGGGCCTCACCACGACCGGAGTTCAGCGGCTCACGCCTCGAACACCTCGCGCACCAGCTGTTCCTGCTCCGCCTGGTGGCGCTTCGCGGAACCCACCGCCGGGGAGGAGGAGTGCGGGCGGGAGATGCGGCGCAGGCGCTCGCTCGCCGGGATGTCCGCGCCGACCGCCAGGTCCAGGTGGTCGATCAGGTTCAGGGCGATGAACGGCCAGGCGCCCTGGTTGGCCGGCTCTTCCTGGGCCCACAGGTACTTCTCGGCGTTCGGGTACTTGGCGATCTCCGCCTGGAGCTCGGCACCCGCCAGCGGGTACAGGCGCTCGATGCGGACGATCGCGGTGTCCGTCACACCGCGCTTGCGGCGCTCGGCGTCCAGGTCGTAGTAGACCTTGCCCGCGCAGAAGACGACCTTGCGGACCGCGGCCGGGTCCACCGACGCGTCGCCGATGACCGGGCGGAACTGGCCCGTCGTGAACTCCTCCGCCTTCGAGGCCGCGGCCTTCAGGCGCAGCATCGACTTCGGGGTGAAGACGATCAGCGGCTTGTGGTGCGGGTTGTGCACCTGCCACCGCAGCAGGTGGAAGTAGTTCGACGGCGAGGTCGGCATCGCGACCGTCATGTTGTTCTGGGCGCACAGCTGCAGGAAGCGCTCCGGGCGGGCGGACGAGTGGTCCGGGCCCTGGCCCTCGTAGCCGTGCGGCAGCAGCAGCGTCACGCCGGAGGTCTGGCCCCACTTCTGCTCCGCCGAGGAGATGAACTCGTCCACGACCGTCTGCGCGCCGTTGACGAAGTCACCGAACTGCGCCTCCCACATCACCAGCGCGTCCGGGCGGGCCAGCGAGTAGCCGTACTCGAAGCCCATGGCCGCGTACTCGGACAGCAGGGAGTTGTAGACGTTCAGGCGCGCCTGTTCCTCCGCCAGGTACTGCAGCGGCGTGTACTCCTCGCCGGTGCTGCGGTCGATGATCACCGCGTGGCGCTGGCCGAAGGTGCCGCGCTGGGAGTCCTGGCCGGCCAGCCGGACCGGGACGCCCTCCAGCAGCAGGGAGCCGACCGCGAGGGTCTCGCCCATGCCCCAGTCGATCGTGCCGTCCTCGACCATCGCCGCCCGGCGCTGCAGCTGCGGCAGCAGACGCGGGTGCACGGTGATGTGGTCGGGGATGTTGACCTGGGACTCGGCGATCCGCTTGACGACCTCGGTGGAGACCGCCGTGGAGACCGCCACCGGGAACTCGGCCTGCGGGTCGGACGTGGCCGCCGCCACCGGCTGCGAGGTGGCCTCGCGGACCTCGGTGAAGACCTTCTCCAGCTGGCCCTGGTAGTCCTGCAGCGCCTGCTCGGCCTCTTCCAGGGTGATGTCGCCGCGACCGATCAGGGACTCGGTGTACAGCTTGCGCACCGAGCGCTTCTTGTCGATCAGGTCGTACATCAGCGGCTGGGTGAAGGCCGGGTTGTCCGATTCGTTGTGACCGCGGCGGCGGTAGCAGATGAGGTCGATCACCACGTCCTTGTTGAACGCCTGGCGGAACTCGAACGCCAGCCGCGCGACCCGCACGACCGCCTCGGGGTCGTCGCCGTTCACGTGGAAGATCGGGGCCTCGATCATGCGGGCCACGTCCGTCGCGTACATCGACGAACGCGAGGACTCGGGGGCCGCGGTGAAGCCGACCTGGTTGTTGATGACGATGTGGACCGTGCCGCCGGTGCGGTAGCCGCGCAGCTGCGACATGTTCAGGGTCTCGGCCACCACGCCCTGGCCCGCGAAGGCCGCGTCGCCGTGGATCGCCACCGGCAGGACGGTGAAGTCCGTGCCGCCCTTGTTGATGATGTCCTGCTTGGCCCGGGCCACGCCCTCGAGGACGGGGTCGACCGCCTCCAGGTGGGACGGGTTCGCCACCAGGCTGACCTTGATCTGCTCGCCGTCCAGGCCGGTGAAGGTGCCCTCGGCGCCCAGGTGGTACTTCACGTCGCCGGAGCCGTGCATCGACTTCGGGTCGAGGTTGCCCTCGAACTCGCGGAAGATCTGCGCGTACGACTTGCCGACGATGTTCGCCAGGACGTTCAGGCGGCCGCGGTGGGCCATGCCGATGACGACCTCGTCCAGGCGCGACTCGGCAGCGCTGTCCAGCACCGCGTCGAGCAGCGGGATGACGGACTCGCCGCCCTCCAGCGAGAAGCGCTTCTGGCCGACGTACTTCGTCTGCAGGAAGGTCTCGAACGCCTCCGCCGCGTTCAGCCGCCGCAGGATGCGCAGCTGCTCCTCGCGCTCCGGCTTGGAGTGCGGGCGCTCCACCCGGTCCTGGATCCACTTGCGCTGCTTGGGGTCCTGGATGTGCATGAACTCGATGCCGGTGGTGCGGCAGTACGAGTCGCGCAGCACGCCGAGGATGTCGCGCAGCTTCATCATCGACTTGCCGGCGAAGCCGCCGACGGCGAACTCGCGCTCCAGGTCCCACAGGGTGAGGCCGTGCTCGACGATGTCCAGGTCGGGGTGCTTGCGCTGGCGGTACTCCAGCGGGTCGGTGTCGGCCATGACGTGGCCGCGGACCCGGTAGGAGTGGATCAGCTCGAAGACGCGGGCGGCCTTGGTGACGTCGTCGTCGTGGCTGGCGTCGATGTCCCGCAGCCAGCGGACCGGCTCGTAGGGGATGCGCAGGGCCTCGAAGATGTCGTCGTAGAAGCCGCTCTCGCCGAGCAGGAGGTTCGCGACCTGGCGGAGGAACTCGCCGGAGGCCGCGCCCTGGATCACCCGGTGGTCGTAGGTCGACGTGAGCGTCATGACCTTCGAGATGCCGAGCTTGTTGAGGGTGTCCTGGGAGGTGCCCTGGAACTCCGCCGGGTAGTCCATGGAACCGACGCCCATGATCACCGACTGGCCGGGCATCAGGCGCGGCACCGAGTGGACGGTGCCGAGGCCGCCGGGGTTGGTCAGGGAGACCGTGACGCCGGTGAAGTCGTCCATCGTCAGCTTGCCGTCGCGGGCGCGGCGGACGATGTCCTCGTAGGCCTGCCAGAACTCGAAGAAGTTCAGCGTCTCGGCCTTCTTGATGGCGGCCACGACGAGCTGGCGGTCGCCGTTGGGCTTCACCAGGTCGATGGCCAGGCCGAGGTTGACGTGCGGCGGCTTGACGAGGACCGGCTTGCCGTCCTTCTCGCCGAACGACCAGTTCATCGACGGCATGGCCTTGATGGCCTGCACCATCGCGTAGCCGATGATGTGCGTGAAGGAGATCTTCCCGCCGCGGGCCCGCTTGAGGTGGTTGTTGATGACGATGCGGTTGTCGAACAGCAGCTTCACCGGGACCGCGCGCACGGACGTGGCCGTGGGCAGTTCCAGCGAGGCGTTCATGTTCTTGGCGACCGCGGCGGACGGGCCGCGCAGCGGCACCAGCTCCGGGCCTTCGGCGGCCTGCGCGGCGGGCTCCGCCTTCGGCTTCGCGGCGGGCTTCGGGGCCGGGGCGGCCTTCGCGGGAGCCGGAGCCGGGGCCGGGGCGGGAGCCGCGGCGGCGGGCTTCGGGGCCGCGGGGGCCGGAGCGGGAGCGGCGGCCGGAGCCGCGGGCACGGCCGGGGCGGCCGGCGCCGGGGTGGTGGTGGTCCCTGCGGCCCCCGCGGCCGCAGCACCCGCCGGAGCCGGGGTGGCGGCCGCCCCCGGCTTGTAGTCGGCGAAGAAGTCCCACCAGGCGCGGTCTACCGAATTCGGGTCCTGGAGGTACTGCTGATAGATCTCGTCGACGAGCCACTCATTGGGACCGAACGCGGCAGCGGGGTTCTTGCCCGCTTGGTCGGCGTCGGTCGTAGACGCGCCTCCTGCCCGAAGGGTGGAGGAGCTTGAGTTACTGGGGGACTGTGGCGACACGGCGGCAACCGCCCTCTTCCGCTTCACAAGGTGATGGACAGCGGGAATCAAGGCTACGCCTCCCCGGCGGTGAAGGTCAGTCCGGGCCGGTTCATCGTCGCGTAAGTCACATTGCGAAGGGTGTTTCGGGGGTCGAAACGGCGGGAAACAAGCGTGGTTCTGCTGTACGAGGGGGCCGTTGGGGCGCGCCGGGGTGCGCCGGTGCAGGCCCTGCCAGCAGAGCCTGCGGGCCTGTTCCTGGTCACACGTGTCCGCCGGCGCGAACGCCGGTGGATCCGGCGACTCCGGTTCGGACTTTACGTCAACTTGGTAGGGATGTCTCTCCCGGAAGAGTGACAAGAATCCGGCAACCTCGCGCAGATTCGGCCACCCCTATCCGGCCGCCGTGCAGATCCACCGCCCAACGGGCGATCGCCAGGCCGAGGCCCGTGCCGCCATCGCTGCCCGGCCCCTTCGACGCGCCCGCGTCGCCCCGGTTGAAACGCTCGAAGACCCGGTGCCACTCCGAGCGGGGGATGCCGGGACCCTCGTCCAGCACCTCCAGCTCCAGCGACTCCGGCTGCGCGCCGCGCCGCGCCTTGACGGTCACCCGGCCGTGCGGCGGGCTGTGCTTGACCGCGTTGTCGATCAGGTTGGCGACCACCTGGTGGATGCGCTCCGGGTCGGCGTGCGCGGTCAGTTCGGGCGGGGAGACGTCGAGGTGCAGATGGACGTCTGTGCGGGTGTGGGTGCCGGAGCCGGAGGCGATGCCCGCGCGGGCGGGCACGGCCATGTTGGCCTCCTTCAGCACGCCCGACAGGTACGGCCACACCTCGAAGCGCCGCTTGCGCAGCGGAACGACGCCGTTGTCCAGCCGGGACAGGTCGAGCAGCGTCTCCACCAGCCGCCCGAGCCGCTCCGTCTGCTTCAGGGCCGTGCGCATGGTCTCGGTGTCGGCGGGCGAGACGCCGTCCACGATGTTCTCCAGCACCGCGCGCAGGCCCGCGATGGGCGTGCGCAGCTCGTGCGAGACGTTCGCGACCAGCTCCTTGCGCTGCCGGTCCTGGGCCTCCAGGTCGTCGGCCATGCGGTTGATCGTCTGGGCCAGGTCGCCCAGTTCGTCCCGCCGGTTCTCACGCACCCGGCGCGTGTAGTCGCCGTGCGAGATGGAACGGGCCACCGCGTTCATCTCGTCCAGCGGCGCGGTGAGCGAGTGCGCGACGAACTGCGTGATCAGCAGGGTGGCGATCATCGAGAAGACCGTGATGAAACGCAGCTCGGTCTCCGTGCGCACCGCGATCATCAGCAGACCCGTGGTGATCAGCACCGAGACGACGACCAGCACGCCCAGCTTCGTCTTGATCGAGAACGGGCGTACGCCGCCCCAGGGTTCCTCCCCGGGGCCTCTCGGTCCGGCCGGTCCGCCGCTCATGGGTTCGGCGTCTCCAGCGCGTAACCCACGCCGTGCACCGTGCGGATCCGCTCGGCGCCGATCTTCCGGCGCAGCGCCTTGATGTGGCTGTCGACGGTCCGGGTGCCGGAGGCGTCCGCCCAGTCCCACACCTCGGCCAGCAGCTGCTCGCGGGAGAGCACCGCACGCGGGGTGTTCGCCAGGCAGACCAGGAGGTCGAACTCGGTGGGCGTGAGGTGCACGTCCTCCGAGCGCACCCGGACCCGCCGCTGCGCGTGGTCGATCTCCAGCTCGCCCAGGCGCAGGATGCCGCTCCTCGGCGTCGCCGCGGCCAGCGCGGCCCGCTCCACGCGGCGCAGCAGCACGTGCACCCGCGCGGCCAGCTCCCGCATGGAGAACGGCTTCGTCATGTAGTCGTCGGCGCCGACGCCGAGTCCGACCAGCATGTCGGTCTCGTCGTCGCGCGCGGTGAGCATCAGCACCGGCACCGGACGGGCGGCCTGCACGCGGCGGCAGACCTCCAGTCCGTCGAAGCCGGGCAGCATGATGTCGAGGATCAGCAGATCGGGCTGCCAGGCCTCGGCGGTGTCGACGGCGGCCGGACCGTCGCCGGCGGTCTGCACGAGGAAACCCTCGGCGCGCAGGCGGGCCGCGATGGCGTCGACGATCGTCGGATCGTCCTCGACCACCAGCACCCGGCGCTGCGCGCCCTGGGTCGTGGTCGTGCCGCTGTGCGAGGTGTGTGTCTGCTCCATCGCCCGCCCCTGAGTTGCTTTCCGGAATCCGTGGGGTGATCCGTTACTTGCACATGTCTGCACTTGCACAGGTCTGCGCATGCCTGCGATTGACGCGGAATGATCGGCGTCAGGGCAGCAGCGTACGGGGAGTCACCGTTTGTTTGCTATCCAGGTCGGACGGCGAGGTGCACGACGTCGGGAACGCCCCGGGCAACGGGGACCTCTTCGGTACGCACCTGTGGGAACCCGGCATTCCACAAGGTTTCTTCGAATTCCGTGGAGGGCTCGGCCGACCACACCGCGAGAACCCCGCCCGGCCTCAACACCCTTGCGCAGCTTGCCAGTCCGGCGGGCGAGTAGAGGGTGCCGTTGCCCTCGGTGACGGTCCAGCCGGGCCCGTTGTCGATGTCCAGGCACAGGGCGTCGTACGTGGTGGACGTCTCACGGAGGTGCTCGACCAGGTCGGCCTCGACGATGCGGGTGCGCGGGTCGGCCACAGCCTGTGAGGACAGCGCCGACAGCGGGCCGCGCAGATGCCAGTCGATGATCGCTTGTTCGCGTTCCACGACCGTGATCGCGCCCCAGCGGGGATTCGCCGCGGCGTGTGCGAGCGAGAAGCCGACGCCGAGCCCGCCGATCAGCACGTGCGGTTCGGTGCGGGCGCCGAGGGCGTCCAGCGCGGCGTCGACGAGCAGCCGCTCGGAGCGGCCGTCGGAGGTGTCCATCAGGAAGCAGCCGTTGGCGATGATCTGCAGCAACTCGCCGTGCCGGCGCAGCACGACCTCCCCGTGGGGACCCTCACGACGATCCAGCACCACGGGGGTTTCGTAGGTGGCGGTCATGGGGCCCATCCTGCACGAACACGGCGCTACGGCCACGGGAATTGTGGGTGTCGGCGCGGTGCGTGGTGCGCGGTGCGCGGTGCGTGGTGCGCGGTGCGCGGTGCCACGCACCATGCACCGTGCACCGCGCGTTGCGGTCGCGCCCCGCGTCTGTGGTCCGCGTCTGTGGTCCGCGTCTGTGGTCCGCGTCTGTGGTCCGGGTCCGTGGTCCAGGTGCGTGGTCCGGGTCTCGGTGTGCTCGCGCATCCCGCCCGGGTGCACCTGCTCCTTGCCGTGGGGGAAGTGCGGTTCCCCGCCGTTCTTCTGCGGGCCGCCGCCGGAGAAGTGCTTGACCGTCGCGGCGACCGAACCCGGCCCGGGCCGCGGGCCCTGCAGACCGCGCACGTACGCCCGGACGAATCGCTGACCGCCCGCAGTCCTGCCGGGCTCGTCGGCCGGGTGTCCGGCGGTCAGTGGTGCCGCCCCTCGACGCCGCCGCGTCGCCCCGGCCGCCGACGACCGCCGCGGTCGCCCCTCGGCGTTCGTCCGGCGTCGGGTGGCGCAGGTCAGCGGCACTGTCGATGCCCCGCCGGGCGTCCGCCGGGCACTCCCGCCGGGCGTCCGCCGGGCACTCCCGCCGGGCGTCCGCCGGGCACCCCCGCCGGGCGTCCGCCGGGCACCCCCGCCCGGCGCCCGCCGG
>NZ_JBFADM010000031.1:0-90907 GCF_040641355.1 Streptomyces sp. NPDC020996 | reverse complement strand
GCGGGGATTGATCACGGCGAAGACCTGCGTGCGGTGGAGTCCCTGGGACTCCACCGCACGCAGGTCTTCGCGTCCCACGGTGATGCCCGGCGGTCCGGAATTCTTCCGCCCGGAAGGCCGGCCGGAAGCACTGAGAAGGAGAAGGCAGAGCATTGCGCATCGGATTGTCCGGACCGGACCCCGCGGCCATTCTTCGATCGATCTGCGGGCGACTGACACCTGAAACTGCGCCGAGCCGCATGTATCAGAACGACCAGCCGGTGGCGGTGGATCCGGACTGGCCGGGACAGATGCTGGGCTGCGAGGACGACTCGTTCGCGGAATGGCCGGGCGATGACGACATCTTTCTCGACCTCAATTGGGACCGCCGCCTGGTCAGACTCAATTGGCCGCACCCGGCGGATACGGAGGTCATACTCGCGGCGCTCACCTCGGGTGCCACGCCGTTCGAACTCGCCTCCTTCGAGGGCATTCATCGGGAGTGGGCGCGCGGCGAGGATCCCTATCGGCCCCGCGGCTTCGACGGGCTCCATTACGGGAATGGCTGGCTCTGCGGATTCCGTGGGGCCGGGCATGACCGGCTGGTCTCCCGCCGGTGGCTGGATTTCGGCCCCTGGCGGGTTCTGCGCGGACCGGGAGACGTCACCCTCGTTCAGTTCCACGACGCGAAGGCGGATCCGGCCACGGCGCTCGAGCAGGCCCGCGCCGGGCATCCGCTGCTGGAGGGCATCACTCCGGTCAGCGGCTTCATGTCCGACAGACACGTCATCACCCATGACCTCCAGGGTGTCTACGACCCCGAGGACCGATGCCTGCGCATCATCGTCCACGGACGGGATGTATCACCCGGCGAAATGCTGGATGCCTGTGTGGCGCGCCGGACCCAGGCGCTGGGGCCGGACAGTCCCCTCGAGCGCGTGGCCTACGTGTTCATGGACGCCGAGGCGGCGCGCGCGCATCTGCATGCCCTGTGGCTGCGGGAGCTGGAATGCTGGACGATCGAGCTGGGCGCCGAGATCAGGCTGGACACCGATCATCACCCCGTTCCGGTCAAGCCCGAGTGGGTGAAGGAAGTGGAATCCGCTTCCGACGGTGCCGGCGTGCCGGCGTCGGCTTCCTCCGACGGTGCCGGCGCGTAGCGGCCACGCCGAACGGCCGCCGACGCAGAACGCTCGGCCGGGGAACCCCGGCCGAGCGCCTGCATGAACTGCTCGCGGCCTGATCGACACGACCACGTCCTGCGACGACTCCTGGACGCCCGTGAAGGCGGGGCGGCCCTTTCCGACGCCTTCGGCCGAGAGGCCCGGTGCGGGGCCCTGTGGAGCCTACGGCTCCGCCGCGAGGGCGCGACCGGACAGTGCCGTACCCGCGCTCACCCATGGCGGCGAAGCCGAACGCCGCTGCGGTGGACCGGCGCCACCAGGCGGAGTGCTTACTTGCCCTTGGCGGCTTCCTTGAGCTTGGAGCCCGCGGAGACCTTCACGCTGTAACCGGCCGGGATCTGGATCGGGTCGCCGGTCTGCGGGTTGCGCGCGGTGCGAGCGGCACGGTGGGTGCGCTCGAAGGTCAGGAAGCCGGGGATGGTGACCTTCTCGTCGCCCTTGGCGACGATCTCGCCGACGGTCTCGGCGAACGCGGCCAGAACGGCGTCGGCGTCCTTGCGGGTCACCTCGGCACGGTCGGCCAGCGCGGCCACCAGCTCACTGCGGTTCATGTTGTTACTCCCGTGTTCTTCTTGCCGTTGAGGCGTGCCACGCGGCGGAGCCGCATGTCAGGCGCTGTGAAAGCCGATGCGCTCGCGCCCAGGGACGCATCCTGCCCCTACCTGCGGCGGGAAAGCCAATCCGGGCACCCGTAGGAGTCGTGCAACCACCCTGGGGAGTCACACGGAAAGGCTCGCGCGTGCCCGCAACCCTAGAGTGCGGCCGTCGGGCCCCGGTTCCACGACGCGCCGGGGCACGTCCGGGGTGGCGATGCTCACAGCTCCGGCACCGTACGGCACGCCTACGACACGGTGGTCGCCGCCTTCGCCGCCTCCCGCACCGCGCCGGCCACGGCACCCGCGACCTTGTCGTTGAAGACGCTCGGAATGATGTAGTTGGGGTTCAGCTCGTCCTCGGTCACCACCTCCGCCAGCGCGGTCGCGGCCGCCAGCATCATCTCCGTGTTGACCGTGCGGGACTGGGCGTCCAGCAGGCCGCGGAAGACGCCCGGGAAGACCAGCACGTTGTTGATCTGGTTGGGGAAGTCGGAGCGTCCGGTGGCCACGACGGCCGCGGTCTGCCGGGCGACCGCCGGGTCGATCTCGGGGTCCGGGTTCGCGAGCGCGAACACGATCGCGTCGTCGGCCATCGCGGCCACGTCGCTGCCGTCGAGGACGTTCGGGGCGGAGACGCCGATGAACACGTCGGCGCCGCGCACCGCTTCCTTCAGGGTGCCGGTCAGTCCCTCGGGGTTGGTGTTGTCGGCGATCCAGCGCAGCGGCGAGTCGGCGGCGGCCCGGACCAGGTCCTCGCGGCCGGCGTGCACGACGCCGTGGATGTCGGCGACGACGGCGTTCTTCACGCCCGCGGCGAGCAGCAGCTTCAGGATGGCCGTGCCGGCCGCGCCGGCGCCGGACATCACGACCCGGATGGCCTCGATCGCCTTGCCGGTGCAGCGGAGCGCGTTCTTCAGCGCGGCGAGGACGACGATCGCGGTGCCGTGCTGGTCGTCGTGGAAGACGGGGATGTCGAGCGCCTCGCGCAGCCGGGCCTCGATCTCGAAGCAGCGCGGGGCGGAGATGTCCTCGAGGTTGATGCCGGCGAAGCCCGGGGCGATGGCCTTCACGATCTCGACGATCGCGTCGGAGTCCTGGGTGTCGAGGCAGATCGGCCAGGCGTCGATGCCGGCGAACCGCTTGAAGAGGGCGGCCTTGCCCTCCATGACCGGCAGCGCGGCCTTCGGGCCGATGTTGCCCAGGCCCAGCACGGCCGAGCCGTCGGTCACGACCGCAACGGAGTTGCGCTTGATGGTCAGGCGGCGGGCGTCCTCGGGGTTCTCCGCGATGGCCATGCAGACGCGGGCCACACCGGGCGTGTAGATCATGGACAGGTCGTCGCGGTTGCGGATCGGGTGCTTCGACGCCATCTCGATCTTGCCGCCGAGGTGCATGAGGAAGGTACGGTCCGAGACCTTGCCGAGCGTGACGCCCTCGATGCCGCGCAGCTCCTCGACGATCTCCTCGGCGTGCGCGGTGGAGGTGGCCGCGATGGTGACGTCGATGCGCAGCTTCTCGTGGCCGGACGCGGTCACGTCGAGGCCGGTCACCGAGCCTCCGGAAGACTCCACGGCGGTGGTGAGCTGCGAGACGGCGGTTCCGCTCGCGGGCACCTCCAGCCGGACCGTCATCGAGTAGGAGACGCTGGGCGCCGTTGCCATGACCGACTTCCTCTGCTTTCACCGGGTGACGCTGTATGCCGTCCGATCGTCGCACCTACTGCCGAGTAGGCGTTAGCGGGACGGGATTGCGGACGTTTTGTTCACACCGTGCCCCTGACCGCGGCCGGAGAACGGGAGAACGGGAGAACGCGAAGAGGTCCGCGCCGGAGTGGACGCGGACCTCTTCCGTGGTTTGTGACACCGACCCGCCATGCTCGCCTCGCGGCAAGTGGTCGCTCGCAGCGACAAAGGTTGGGCCCGGGGGCTTGGATCGGGCCGGTGCCACACCCAGGCTAACAAACGGATCCCGGATGGCCATTCCCGTACGGCGAGTTCCTTCTCTCAGTCCCTCGGCGGACCTCTCAGCCGGTCGCGGACCTCTCAGCCGGTCGGCGGATCCTCAGTCCCTCAGCAGATCCGGGATCCCGGACGCGTCCGGCTCGTCCCGCTCGCCCGAGACGACGGTCAGCTGCTGGGTCGCCCGGGTCAGGGCGACGTACAGCACCCGCAGGCCGGCCGGCGACTCGTCGGCGATCTCCGCCGGGGAGACGACGACCGTCGCGTCGTACTCCAGGCCCTTGGCCTCCAGGCTGCCGAGCGGCACCACCCGGTCGCCCAGGCCGGTGAGCCAGCGCGCCGCCTCCGCGCGCCGGTTCATGGCGACCACGACGCCCACCGTGCCGTCGACGAGGTCCAGCAGCCGGGCGGCCTCGGCGCGGACCGTCTCGCCCAGCGACTCGCCCGCCACGGTGAAGCGGGGCCGCACGCCCGTGGAGCGGACGGCGGACGGGGCCTGTGTTCCCGGCATGGCGAGGGCCAGCACCCTGGCCGCCAGCTCGGCGATCTCGGAGGGGTTGCGGTAGTTCACGGTGAGCGTGAAGCGGCGGCGCGGACGGGTGCCGAGGGCCTCGTCGCGGGCCTCGGCGGCCTCGTCGACGTCCGACCAGGACGACTGCGCCGGGTCGCCGACGACCGTCCAGGTGGCGTGCCGGCCGCGGCGGCCGACCATGCGCCACTGCATCGGCGTGAGGTCCTGGGCCTCGTCGACGATGACGTGCGCGTACTCGGTGCGCTCCTGCGCCAGCCGCTCGGCCCGCTCGCGCTGCGACTCCTCGCGGACCGGCATCAGCTCCTCCAGCCCGGTCAGCTGGTCCAGCGGGTCCAGCTCGCGCCGGCGCTTCGGGCGGGCCGGGACGCCGAGGATCGCGTGCAGCTCGTCCAGCAGGGCGATGTCGTGCGCGGTGTGGCCCTCGCGCCGGAGCGAACGGGCGACCCTGCGGACCTCGCCGGGGTTGAGGACGCGTCGGGCCCAGCGGCCGAGCCGCCTCTCGTCCGCCATCGCCGCCAGCACGTCGCCCGGCGTCAGCTCCGGCCACCAGGCGTCGAGGAACTCGGTGAAGGAGTCCTCGGAGGTGATGTCCTCGTCGAAGGAGGAGCGCAGCTCGGCGGCCAGCTCCGGGTCGGTGTGCCGGGTGCCGGCGCCGGACCGCTCCCACAGCGCGTCGAGGAGCAGCCGGCGGGCGCGCGGGCGCAGCAGGTTGACGGGGGCGGTGCCGCCGAGGGCGGTGCGCCGGACGTGGTCGAGCTCCGCGGCCTCCAGTTCCAGCCGGCGGCCGAAGGCGACCACCCGGAGCCGGTCCGGCGAACCGTTCAGTTCCAGGGCTCCGCGCGCGGCCTTGCGCAGTACCTTGAGCATGCGCGACGAGCCCTTGGCGCGGGCCACGGCCGGGGAGTCGTACAGCGTGGCCTCGACGCCGTCGACGAGTGAGCCGACCGCCCGGATGGCGACCTGGCCCTCCTCGCCGAGGGAGGGCAGCACGCCCTCGGTGTACGCCACCAGCAGCGGGGTCGGGGAGACGATCAGGATGCCGCCCGCGTAGCGGCGCCGGTCCTGGTAGAGGAGGTAGGCGGCGCGGTGCAGGGCGACCGCCGTCTTGCCGGTGCCGGGGCCGCCCTCGACGTAGGTGACGGAGGCGGCGGGGGCGCGGATTACCAGGTCCTGCTCGGCCTGAATGGAGGCGACGATGTCCCGCATGGTGTGGCTGCGGGCCCGGCCGAGGGCGGCCATGAGGGCGCCGTCCCCGATGACGGGCAGCTCACGGCCGTCGAGGAAGGCCGTCAGCTCGGGGCGCATGAGGTCGTCCTCGACGCCGAGCACCTTGCGGCCCTTGGAGCGGATGACGCGGCGCCGGACGACCCGCCCGGGCTCGACCGGGGTGGAGCGGTAGAAGGGGGCCGCGGCCGGGGCCCGCCAGTCGATGACCAGCGGGGAGTAGTCCTGGTCGAGGACGCCGATGCGGCCGATGTGCAGGGTCTCGGCGATGTCGGCGGTGTTGTCGGGCCGCACCGCGCCCTCGGCGGGCTCGACGGCGGTGTAGGCGCCGTCGGGGCCCTTCTTGCCGTCCTTGCCGAGCAGCAGGTCGATGCGTCCGAAGAGGAAGTCCTCGAACTCGCTGTTGAGCCGGTTGAGGTGGATCCCCGCCCGGAACACCTGGGCGTCCCGCTCGGCGAGCGCGCCGGGGGTGCCCACCTGGCCGCGCTTGGCCGCGTCGTTCATCAGGAACTCGGCCTCGTGAATCTTCTCCTCGAGGCGCCGGTACACCCGGTCCAGGTGTTCCTGTTCGATGTCGATCTCTCGGTCACGCACCGAGTCGTGGGCGGAGTCGTGAACCGAGCCGACCGCGGATTCTTGAGCCTGAGCGGCCACCGGGCCCCCTTCTGACGTGCTGGGCAGCCGTCAACCGTACGCGAAGGGTGCCGGTGGAAGCTACGGGGAGGCGGCATCGTCGGCCGCCGGCTCCCCACGCTCGCCCGGGCCGCGAGGCGCCGCTGGTCTCCCGCGGTCGCGGCGCGCGCGGTCGGAGGCGGGCGGGCAGCACCGCATGGGGCCGCCCGATCCGCCGGGCAGGCGGCGCCGCATGCCCGCCGCCTGATCCGCCCGACAGGCCCTACGCGTGCGGGCCGCCCGATCCGCCCGACAGGCCCTACGCGTGCGGGCCGCCCGATCCGCCCGACAGGCACACCGCGTGCCCGCCACCCGATCCGCCCGACAGGCACACCGCGTGCCCGCCACCCGATCCGCCCGACAGGCGCACCCCATGCGGGCCGCCCGATCCGCCGGAGGCGCTACGCGTCGACCGCGACGAGCTTCTTGCCGTCGAAGGTCATGACCTCGAAGTGGTCGATCTGGTTCGGGGTGAAGGCCGCGCCGCCGTGGACGTAGAGCGGGTTGCGGGCCTGCTCCGTCTTGGCGCCTTCGATGCCGTAGCCCCAGTTGGGGACGGACCAGGAGGTCACCGTCTCGCGCTCGCCGTTCTTGCCGACGGCGATCAGGGAGCACTTGAGCGGTCCCTTGACGTTCTTCAGTTGCAGGACGGCATGGGTGCCCCAGTCCTTCTTCTCCACCGCGACCGTCGCGCTGACGTGCGTGCTCGGGTCGGTCGCCGAGACCCGGTCGCCCATGGACTGGAACGCCGCCTGGGCGGGGCCCGCGGCCTGGGTGCCGGTGTCGTCCGAGTCTCCGGTGGCCGCGAGCACCGCGAGCGGGCCTCCGGCGATCAGCGCGACCGACGCCGCGAGCGCGAAGAAGTTGCGCCGGGTCCTGGTCTTGCGGCGCACCACGACCTCGTCGACGAGCTTCTCCGCGAGCCGTGGGCTTGGCTTGGCGGACAGCGACTCACCGATCGCGGGCGAGCCGGAGCCCGGCAGGTCCGCGAGGGCGGCCAGCATCGGCTCCATCCCGGCGAGTTCGTCGAGTTGCTGGGCGCACCATTCGCAGCCGGCGAGGTGCGCCTCGAAGGCGGTCGCCTCGGCGTCGTCGAGGATGCCGAGGGCGTAGGCGCCGACTGTCTCATGCTCGTTCGGCACCGGAGATCCCTGCATAGGGCCAGACATACCCGTACCGCTCGCTCCGAATCCCCCGTAAACACTCATCACGCCGTCACCCCCCGCTCCTCCAGCGCCAGCTTCATCGAACGCAGGGCGTAGAACACCCGGGACCGGACGGTGCCGCTCGGTATGCCCAGTGTCTCGGCCGCCTCATTGACGGTACGCCCCTTGAAGTACGTCTCGACGAGCACTTCCCGGTGGGCCGGGGTCAGGTCGTCGAGCGCATCGGACAACGTCATCAGCCACAGCGCCTTGTCGATCTCGTCCTCCGCGGGGATGACCTCCAGCGGCGACGGATCGACCTCCTGCGGCCGGGCCTGCCGGCTGCGGTGGCCGTCGATGACGATGCGCCGTGCGACCGTCACCAGCCAGGGGCGTACCGATCCGGTCGCCCTGTTGAGCTGACCGGCGTTCTTCCAGGCACGGATGAGTGTTTCCTGGACCACGTCCTCGGCGCGCTGCCGGTCTCCGGCGACCAGGCGCAGCACGTATGCGAGCAAGGGTCCGGCGTGCTCCCTGTACAGGGCACGCATCAGCTCCTCGTCAGGTTCCGAGGGCTGGGACATGCGATGTCGGGCCCTCGATCCACGTTCATTGGCCACGGCCGCATCCTTGCGCACGCCCACCTCCGGTGTCCGGGGGTTCCCCCAGTCGGTCGCTCGTGCACGGGTACGTAAGGGCTGCGCGGCCTGTTCAAAGAGAGGCGACAGATTTCTGGCGGGTGATGTGACGAGAGGGACAAGAGAGCACATTCTCGCCGCTCGACCTTCACATTTCCGCCACATCGACAGGGTCGAGCCGGCGGGAGCCAGGCCGACTCCGCGGCCGCACAGGTAAACGCGATGTAACAGACATCACATCAACAGCCGCAGCGCAGAAGCCGCATAACGGCCGGTCAGGTGCCGCGCCCGGGAAGGTCAGGAACGGGTGAGCGCCGCCCGCCGCCGGTGCCGGGCCACCCTCTCGCGGTTCCCGCAGACCTCGCTGGAGCACCAGCGCCTCCTGCGCCCCCGGGACGAATCCAGGTAGACGATCCGGCAGTTGTCGCCCTCGCACTGCCGCAGCCGGGCCCGCGCGACGGGGTCCGTCAGCATCTCCACGGCGTCCCGGGCGACCGCGCCGAGCAGTTGCGCGCACTCGGGCGGCCCGTCCAACTCCCGTACGAGCACGCCGTCCCGGCCCGGTACGGCGCGCGGGGCCGGGGGCGCCGTACGCGCGATCTCGTTGACCCGGCCGAGCGCGGCGCCGGGCGCCGGGCGGGGCTCGGGCGCCAGGCCCGCCTGCACCAACCGGCTGACCTCGCCCCGCAGTTCGCGGAAGACGGTCAGCCAGCCGGTGTCGGCGTGTGCCAACGGCGTGCCGGGCGGCACCAGTCCCGCTCCGGCGATCCAGGCGCGCAGCGCGTCGAGGGAGTCGAACCGTTCCTGGGGATGGGCGGTCGCGAGCAGATCGAGGCAGATCCGCCCGGCGTCGAACCGCAGCTCGTACGGGGCCGTGGCCGTACCCAGTGCCATGTGCCTGTCACCGCCTCGGGGTCACCCCGGCCGCGAGAAGGCCGGTGGGACGCCAGTGAAGGGGCCGGGAAACCGTCTCCCTCCTACAGTGCCCCTCCCTTCACAGCGCCGGAACCCCTCGTACCGGCGAGGGACGCGAGGCACGCGCCGTGAGCCGGGTCACGCGGGAACTGCCGGGTCACACGCCGTCAGCCGGAGGCCCCGGGGACGACCGAGCCGCAGAACGTCGGCGGGGCCGCACGGGTCGGCTGGGCCGCCAGGCCGGAAGGCCGCAGGCCGCAGGCCGCAGGCCGCAGGCCGCAGGCCAGGGTCACACGTCGGCGTACTTCGCGTCCGCGGCCGGGTCCAGGGCGAGCCGGTAGCCGCGTTTCACCACCGTCTGGATCAGCTTCGGCGCCCCGAGAGCCGTCCGCAGCCGGGCCATCGCCGTCTCCACCGCGTGCTCGTCGCGCCCGGCGCCCGGCAGCGCCCGCAACAGCTCCGACCGCGCCACCACCCACCCCGGCCGCCGTGCCAGCGCCCGCAGCAGCGCCATCCCGGCCGGCGGCACCGGCCTCAGCTCGCCGTCCACCAGCACGGCGTGCCCGCGGATCTCCACCCGGTGCCCGGCGACCGGCAGGGCCCGTGCCCGGCCGGGCAGTTCCAGGCACAGCAGCTGCACCAGCGGGCCGAGCCGGAACCGTTCCGGCTGGACGGTGTCGATGCCGCGGGACTGCAACGGCAGCGCGGTGACCGGGCCGACGCAGGCCGGCAGCACGTCGTGGCGGAGGGCGTCGGTCAGCTCCGGCAGCAGCCCGCGCTCCTCGGCCCGCGACAGCAGCGAGGCCGCCGCCGGGGCGCTGGTGAAGGTGAGCGCGTCGAGGCCGCGGGAGACGGTGGCGTCCAGCAGCCGGTCCACCGGCCCGATGTCCTCCGGCGGCATCCACCGGTACACCGGGACCCCGACGACCTCCGCTCCCGCGGCCCGCAGCGACTCCACGAACCCGGGCAGCGGCTCGCCGTGCAGCTGCACGGCGACGCGGCGCCCGTCGACCCCTTCCTCCAGCAGCCGGTCGAGCACCTCCGCCATGGACTCGCTGGACGGCGACCACTCCTCGGTCAGTCCGGCCGCGCGGATGGCGCCCTTCACCTTGGGCCCGCGGGCGAGCAGTTCGACCTCCCGCAGCCGCCGCAGGAGCGGCTCGCCCAGGCCCCAGCCCTCGGCGGCCTCCACCCAGCCGCGGAAACCGATCGCGGTGGTGGCCACCACGACGTCCGGCGCCCGGTCGATCAGGTCCTTCGTCGCCGCCAGCAGTTCGCCGTCGTCGGCGAGCGGCACGATGCGCAGGGCGGGCGCGTGCAGGACGGCGGCTCCCCGGCGCCGCAGCAGCGCCCCCAGTTCGTCGGCGCGGCGCGCGGCCGTCACGCCCACGGTGAAGCCCGCCAGGGGGCCGTGGTCCGGTCGCTGCTGTTCGTCGTACATGGCTCTCGTCCCGAACTCGAGTCGTCGTGCATGCGATCGTGCGGTTGCCGCATGCCGGTCCTGCATACCGAACGAGCCTGTCAACGGCGCGTGACAGGCTCGGTTCGGCTTGATGTCGCCGGTGTTACGTCACACCTCGGCGTAGCTGAGCTGAGGCTTCGTCTCGGTGGCAGCGGTGGACGACGCGGCGGTGGCGGAGCGGCGAAGGTATACGGCCCAGGTCACCGCGAAGCAGAGGGCGTAGCAGGCCAGGAAGGCGACGAACGCGCCGGTGCCGGAGCCGTAGGAGAGGAAGGACTGGCGAAAGGCGAGGTTGATGCCGACGCCGCCGAGCGCGCCGACCGCGCCGATGAGCCCCATGGACGCCCCGGACAGCCGCCGCCCGTACGCGGCCGCCGCCTCGCCCTCGAGCCCCTTGGCCAGGGCCTTGGTCTGGAAGATGCCGGGGATCATCTTGTACGTGGAACCGTTGCCGAGGCCGGTGAGCACGAACAGGACCACGAACGCGGCGGTGAACAGCGCCAGCGACTTCTCCATCGAGGCGACGATCAGCACCGCGGTCGCGGCGCCCATGGCGACGAAGTTGTACAGGGTGATCCTCGCGCCGCCGTACCGGTCGGCGAGCCGGCCGCCCACCGGCCGGATCAGCGAACCGAGCAGCGGGCCGATGAAGGTGACGTAGGCGGCCTGCAGCGGGGTGCGCCCGAACTGGTTGGTGAGCACCTGCCCGAAGGCGAAGGAGTACCCGATGAACGACCCGAAGGTGCCGATGTAGAGGAAGGCCATGATCCAGGTGTGCCAGTCCTTCGCGGCGTCCTTGGCGGCCCCGGTGTCGTTCTTGACGTTCTCGATGTTGTCCATGAACAGAGCGGCGAGGACGGCGGCGACGACGATCAGCGGGATGTAGATCCCGAGCAGCACGCGCGGCCCGCCGCTGGCGCCGATGATGGCGAGGGCGGCCAGCTGGATGACCGGCACACCGATGTTGCCGCCGCCCGCGTTGAGCCCGAGCGCCCAGCCCTTCTTCCGGAGCGGGAAGAAGGCGTTGATGTTGGTCATGGAGGAGGCGAAGTTGCCGCCGCCGACGCCGGCCAGCAGGCCGACCAGCAGGAAGGTGGAGAAGGAGGTCCCCGGCTCCATGACGACGAAGGCGGCGATCGTCGGGACGAGCAGCAGACTGGCCGAGACGACGGTCCAGTTGCGGCCGCCGAAGACCGCGACGGCGAAGGTGTAGGGGACCCGGACGGCGGCCCCGACCAGCGTCACCATCGAGGTGAGCAGGAACTTGTCGGCGGGGGTCAGCCCGTACTCCGGGCCCATGAAGAGCACCAGCACGGACCACAGGGTCCACACGGAGAACCCGATGTGCTCGGACAGGACGGAGAAGAGGAGGTTGCGCTTGGCGGTCCTCTCCCCGGTCTCGTTCCAGAAGGTCTCGTTCTCGGGATCCCAGTGCTGGATCCAGCGGCCGCCCCTGCTCGGGGGTGCGGGGGCTGTGCTCGGGGCTGTCATGACGCCTCCACGGTGCGCTTCGGGCTCGGTGGTTCCCGAAGGTAGGGAGGGCGCGTTTCCGCCCTGTGGCACCGGGTGACCGCGAAGGAACGTTGCTCTCACCCGGCGCGGGGACGGGCTGAGAGGTCACGGCCGCGCGCCGCGCCTCCGAGCTTGGGTGGCGTAGGGCAGGAACGCCGTCCAGGTGCTGGGGGTGAGGGTGAGATGCGGGGCGGTGGGGTGCTTGGAGTCGCGGACGTGTATGGCGGAGGGGGTGGTGGCTATTTCTACGCAGTTCGAGGCGTCGGGGCTGTAGGTGGACTTCTTCCAGTGCAGTTCTGACACGGTTACCTCAGATGGTCTGGGCGATGCGGTGGATGAGGTCACGGGACTCTGCGGGCTTGAGTGCGTTCCCCTCCATACGGTCGAGCACAAGACGGTATTTCTCCAGTTGAGCCTCCGCGTCAAGGAACTCACAGCCGTGGTGGGTGTCCAACTGGACGGTGTCGAGCTGTGGGACCGGCCCCGCCAGATAGTCGATGGACTGTCCCGTACCGGGGAAGGACCCCTTGCCGAACGGGATCACCCGCACGGTCACGTGCTCCAACTGGCTCATCTCCAGTAGGTGATGAAGCTGAGCCCGCACCGTGGCGGGGCCGCCGTACCCCATGTGCAGGGCGCACTCGTGGATCACCGCCGTGTACGGGGGCGGGTTCTCACGGTGCAGGATCTCCTGCCGCTTGATCCGGTGGCTGACCCGGTGCTCGATCTCGTACTGCCGCAGCGGGGGTACAGCCTCCTTGAACAGGGCTCGGGCGTGATCGGTTGTCTGGAGCAACGCGGGGATGTGGATCACCAGGGCCACGCGAAGCGCTGCCGCGTGGTGTTCCAGCTGCGCCAGGTCGATGAGGCCGACGGGCAGGTGGTCGCGGTAGCTGTCCCACCAACCCTGTGTCTGACGCTGGGCCATCGAAGCCAGGGCATCCACGAGAGCGGCGTCAGCGCAGTCGTAGGCGCGTGCGAGGGAGCGGACCCGGTCGGCGCTGAGGGGGCTGCGCCCCGTCTCGATCATGCTGACACGCCCCTGGTTGACGCCAAGCCGTGCGGCGGCGCCGGTGGCCGTGAGGCCCGCCCGTTCTCGTAGTTTTCGCAGTTCAGCCCCCAAGCGCCGCTGGCGCAGGGTAGGCGTGCCGGTGGGTGGCAAGGGGCCTCCTTCCAGGCCGCGGTCCCAACGTTCTTGTACCTCACACGAGGTAAAAGATGAGGTACTTCTCTAGGTTCACTGAGATACATCTCTCAACTGCGCTAGCGTACAGCGCACCGACCAACTCCCCACGCCGATAAGCCGGGAGCGCACCGTCCCCGGCAGAGCCACCGCACGGCGCGGCAGCTGAACGAGTCCGAGTCCCTTCCCTCCTGGAGGTTTCCGATGGGCACCGTATCCCTGCCCGCCACCTGGGTGTACGCCCTTCGCCTGCCCCATGATCCGCGCGCGGCACGCGTCGCACGTATGACCGTAAGGGCCGCGCTGCACAGCCACGGCAGACAGGAGGCCCTGGAGACCGTCGAGTTGCTGACGTCCGAACTGGTCACCAACGCCTACCGGCACACCAGTGGCCCCGCTTCCCTGCGGCTGACCGCACTGGCGGACGGCCGGTTGCGGGTCGGGGTGTGGGACAGCGACCCCCGCGTCCCCGCGCCCTTCGGCCAGCCGCCCTGGGACCGTGTCCCATGCATGCCGGCGGAAGCCGAAGGAGGGCGCGGCCTGCACCTCGTACAGCAGTACGCCGACTCCTGGGGCGGCTGGCCCCTCGGCGACAGCCCCCTGGAACGGGGCGCCGGAAAGCTGCTGTGGTTCGAGGTGAGCGGGCGGCGGGGTGAGAAGGAGTGACGTGACTCAAGCCAGGCGTCCACCCCAAGTGGTCAGGCTCGGCGCGCTCTCGGTCGCGACTTGCGGCTCTTGGGCACCGACCCGTCCGGCCATATTCGCGGTTTCCGCTTCGCGGCGATGTCCTCCACCCAGCCGAACCAGACGATGCAGCTGCCGATGAACATCCAGGTGATGGCGAGAACCGGCCACGAGCTTTCCAGCAGCCATGAGAAGTGCAGGTACATCACGTCGAACTGCCACAACTGGTCCCACAGGGTGGCGGCTATGAGGATGCAGATGTTGTGCCACAGGTAGATCGTCACCGCCCGCGAGTTGAGCAGCGTGACGAGCCGGTCGAAGGGGCGCAGCCAGCGGGGCCACTCCGTCCAGGAGGGGCTGACGTGGAGGAGCAGCAGGACCGTCGCGAACGACCAGAGGGACTGCGCGAACGGGATGTCGTCCAGGTCGTGTCCCTGCTTGAAGCCGTGGGTCAGGGCGTACCACAGGCCGAGCCCCGCGACGCCCGGAGCGAGCGACGGGACGACGTAGCGGGGCAGGCGCTTCAGGACACCTTCCTGGTGCGCCATTCCGAGGATCCAGCAGGCGCCGAAGGTGCTGAAGTCGGTGAGGGCCGACGGAATGCGTTCTCCGGGCAGATTGAGGTAGCCGAACTCGAAGGCGGCCGACAACGCGATCGGCGCCAGGATGGTCGTCCAGGGCAGCGCCCGCAGGGCCTTGAGCAGGAACGGGGAGAGCAGGACGTACCAGAGGTAGGCGCGGATGTACCAGAGCGGTCCGGCCAGCTCCCCTCCCCAGCCCTCGCCCAGGATGCCGTGAATGCCGGGCAGGCCCTCGGCGTACGGCGGGTCGCTGAGCGGCAGGATCCAGAAGCCGAGGTGGATCCACCACCAGCCGGGATGTCCGTCGTCGTTCGGGCTCCAGCCCTGGAGGACCATGCCGGTCACTCCGATGGCGCCGAGCAGCCACAGGGGCGGCAGGAGACGGCGCAGTCTGCTCCGTACGACCTGCAGGGGCGGCCGCTTGAGCGAACGCGCCATCAGGTTGCCGGCCAGGGCGAACATCACGCCCATGGAGGGGAACACGACGGGCAGCCAGGCCCAGCCCGTCAGGTGGTACAGGACGACGCGGAACAGAGCGATCGCCCTGAGGAGGTCGAAGTACCTGTCCCTGGCGGGCGGGCGTTTCCGCTGCTCGGGGGGCGGCGGCAGAGTGGACTCGCCCATGCCGGACGGCGCGGTGGGAACGGTCACGTGTGGGGCTTCCTGGCTGCTCGTCGGTGCGGTGCGATGTCCCATGGGCGGGTTCGGCTGGGCGCCCCTGGCCGGTCCGTACTCGAAGGGCGGGATGGTCATCCGGCCGGCCTGCCGTCCATGACGGGCCGGCGCTGGACGGACGTGTCCGGGGCGGCCGTGATGGTGCCCTTGCGGCGCAGCTTCTGCCAGCGCAGCCGACCGCCGGTGAGCGCCGTGATCCACGACTGGAGCAGCACGACGTACATGAGCTGGCGGTAGAGGATCTGTTGCAGCGGCAGCGAGATCAGCGGGGTCAGCGGCTCGCGGTCCAGAACGAAGGCGTAGGCCGCGCAGACCGCCTGGACCGCCAGGACGCCGAACCAGGCCACGATCGTCTTCTCGGTGGGGCCGAACACCAGGCCGTAGATGAGGAACACGTCGATCAGCGGTGCCAGGAGAGGGGCGACGACCATGAAGAGCGACACCAGCGGCAGGCCGACCCGGCCGAAACGGCCCGAGGGGCCGCGTTCGATGAGGGCCCGCCGGTGTTTCCAGATGGCCTGCATCGTGCCGTACGACCAGCGGTAGCGCTGGGACCACAGCTGCTGCACGGACTCCGGGGCCTCGGTCCACGCCCGCGCCTTCTCGGCATAGACGACCCGCCAGCCGTCGCGGTGCATCGCCATGGTGATGTCGGTGTCCTCGGCGAGCGTGTCGTCGCTCATGCCGCCCACCCGCTCCAGGGCCGACCTGCGGAAGGCCCCGACCGCGCCGGGGATCGTCGGCATGCAGCGCAGGATGTCGTACATGCGGCGGTCGAGGTTGAAGCCCATCACGTACTCGATGTGCTGCCAGGCGCCGATGAGCGAGTCGCGGTTGCCGACCTTGGCGTTGCCGGCGACGGCGCCGACCTTGGGGTCGCCGAAGGGCTGCACCAGCTCCCGGACGGTGGACGGTTCGAAGACCGTGTCGCCGTCCATCATCACGATGATGTCGTAACGGGCGTTGGCCAGGCCCCGGTTGAGGGCGGCGGGCTTGCCGGCGTTGAGCTGCCGCACGACGCGGACGCCTGGCAGGCCCATCGCCTCCACGATCCGCGCGGTGCCGTCGCTGGAGCCGTCGTCGATGACGAGGACCTCGATCGGATGCTCGCTCGCCATCAGCGAGCGGACCGTGTTCTCGATGCACTTCGCCTCGTTGTACGCGGGCACCAGCACCGACACCGGTTCGGTCACCGGCGGTCCCCAGCTGAAGCGCCGGCGGCGCACCCGGCGGGCGTGGATGCCGGAGAGCAGGAGCATCAGCACGAAGCGGGAGATGACCAGGGCGCCGATCACCGCGAGGCCGACCACCAGCACGCCGGTGACCTTGTCCGAGGCGCTGACCAGCAAGATCCACGCCTTGCCCTTGAGCAGTTCCAGGCCGGCGACCTTGGTGTGGGCGCTGGGCGCGCCGAGGGCCTCGGTGAGGTTGTCGAACTCGTAGCCCTGTTTCTGGAGCATGGGCAGGAACTTGTCGAGGGCCTGCACGGTCTGGTGGCGGTCGCCGCCGGAGTCGTGCATCAGGACGATGGCGCCCTTGCCGTCCTTGGGGGTGGCGCGGCGGATGATCTCGTCGACGCCGGGCTTCTGCCAGTCCTTGCTGTCGGTGTTGTTGACGACCGTGATGTAGCCCTTGGCGCCGATGTACTCGGTGACCGGCCAGGACTTGTCGTCCATGGCATAGGCGAAGGAGGAGTACGGCGGCCGGAACAGCGAGGTGCGGATGCCGGCGGCGCCGGTGATCGCGAGCTGGTTCTGCGACAGCTCCCAGTCGATGCGCTTCTTGGACTGCAAGGAGAGGTCGGGGTGGTTGAAGGTGTGCAGGCCGACCTCGTGGCCCTCGTCGACCATGCGCCTGACCAGGTCCGGGTGGCGCGAGGCCATGGTGCCGGTGACGAAGAAGACCGCGTGCGCGTCGTGCTCCTTGAGCACGTCCAGGACCTTGGGGGTCCAGGTCGGGTCGGGGCCGTCGTCGAAGGTGAGGACGAGGTGGTGGTCGGACAGCCGCAGGCTGGTGGTGCGGCCGCTGCGGGTGTCGATGACCGGGCCGCCGTCGATGATCTTCTCCGGCACCTTGTCGGCGGCTGTCTCGGGGTGGATGCGGTGGTCGGCGAGGATCTCGCTGTGCACGTAGCCGCGCAGCATGAGCATCGCCATCAGGGCGACGAGCACGAGCATGGGCAGCAGCAGCCGCATGGGCAGGCGACGCCGGGAGCCGTCGGGGGCCTTGTTCGCGGCCCTGCGACGGCGGGAGCGGGATGCCATCAGAGGTGGTACTCCGGGGACGTGGACGGGAGGGCGGGCGTACCCGGTTCCTCGGCGACGGGCGTCGGGATGCTCGGGCCGTCGGCCACTGCGCCGGTGCCGGTGCCGAGGCCGGAGCTGTCCCCGACGGGTGACTCGGAGGGGCCGGCGGGGGTGCTGCCGTCCGTGCTGGGGCCGGCCGACGGGGTGACCGGGTCGACCGAGGGCGACGGGACGGGCGCGCTCGCACCGGTCCCGGGCTTCGACGTCGACGTACTGGTCGACGGCTGGGGGTCTGCGGAGGCGGTTCCCTGTCCGGCGCCCCCGGACGCGCCGGGGGCGGCTCCGGCGGCGCTCGGAGATGCCGTCATGCCGTCGGTCGTGGTGGCCGACGCGCCGGGTGAGGCGCCGGCGGTGCCGGAGGGGTCCGCGGTACCGGAGGGCTGCGGCGAGGTGTCGACCTCGGCGACGGGCTGCTCGTCCTTCTGGCCGGGTACGGGCAGCCAGGGGGCGTCGGAACTGCCGGAGAGCAGGGTCATCACGATGACGACGGCGTAGACCGCGCAGGCCAGGCCGATGGCCATGCCGATGCGGCGGAAGCGGCGGCTGCGGCGGCCGGACTCGTCGACGAAGACGGGTCCGTCGGAGCCGTCGCCGCCGGCCGCGCCGCCCTGGGCCCGGCGCAGGCCCATGTCCTGCCGCAGGCTGACGGCGTCCAGCTGGACGGTCACCTCGTGCGGGTCGTGGGTGTGCTCCGTGTCGTCCGAGGTCTGCCAGGGGTCGGGCAGGGCGGCGGGTCCGGTCCCGGGGCGGGCCGAGGAGGGAAGCACGGCGGTGTGGTCGGCGCCGGCGTGCGGGAAGGCGTCCGTCCGCGCGAAGGCGCCGGCGTGCGGGAAGGCGCCGGGGCCGCCGCGCAGCGCCTGCGTGGCGTCGGCGTCTCCGAACGCCGGATCTCCGTAGGAGACGTCGCCGAAGGCATGGAAGCTGCCGTCGGGGCCTCCGGTCGCTCCGGGTTCAGGAATCGCCTGGGTCTCCTCCCCGGCCACCGGGAGAGTGTGGGCCTCGGATGCCGAACCGGCCCATTCCGGTTGGGCGTCTTCCCGCCATTTCTTCATGCGCACGCACAACCCCCACGGGACAGTTCTGGGTGCGCCTGACGAATCGAGCACCCGTCGGCTGAACCAGGCCCCCACCTGGTTCGAGCGCCCCCTTTACCAAGACATGAATGTAGCGCACGTGGAGGATCTGTGGTGGCCGGGTGTCAGTTGTGAGGCATCATGACCCTCTCGTCGATGGCCGGAATCCACCCCTCGGACGGCCGTCGCAGCCAGTTTTCCGCGGCGGCGAACTCGGCCGCGGCCCGTCGAAGCGCGTCGAGTCCGGGATGGACCAGTCCCTTTCGCCACACCAGCGACACCGGTGAGAGCGGGACCGGGTCCACCAGAGGCCGCACCACGGTGCCTGGCATGGCCGGAAAGTCCATCACGGCGAGGACGGGGTGGCCCGTTTTGGCCATCAGCCGCTGGAACTCCTCTTCACCGACGGCCAGCGGGGCGGGTGGCGCGATCTCGACGCCCCGCCCGTCGAACAGGCGGCGCGCGAGGTCGGTCCACTCCGGCGTGCGGGGGTTCCCGGCGCCCGCGTACACCGTCTCGCCCGCCAGCGCGGCCAGCGGCACCGCCGACAGGGAAGCCAGCCGGTGGCCCTCCGGCAGCACCAGCGCCATCGGCTCGTAGCGGACGGGCTGGTGGTCCAGCGGGGCCCGCAGCGCCGGGTCGAGTCCCGCGAACCGGCCGAACGAGGCGTCCAGTCGCCCGGCGGCCAGCTCGCCCGCCGCTCCGGTGAGGCCGCTCTCGTAGCGGGCCATCAGCTCCTGCTCGGGGGCGAGTTCGCGGGCCCGGTGCAGGACCCGGCGCCCGGTGGCCAGGCCCGGGGAGTTGAGGTCGACCAGCAGGGGCCGGGCCTGCCCGAAGGCGGCGAGCAGCGCGTCCTGCGCCTCCAGCACCCGGCGCGCGTGCGGCAGCAGCCGCTCGCCGTCGGCCGTCAGCGTCACCTGCCGGGTGGTGCGCACGAACAGGTCGGCGCCGAGCTCGCGCTCCAGGCGCCGCACGTCCCGGCTGAGCGCCTGCTGGGCGACGTAGAGGCGGACCGCGGCGCGGGTGAAGTGCAGTTCCTCGGCGACGGCGACGAAGCCGCGCAGCAGGCGCGGGTCGAGGTGGGCGGGCATCCGCCGAATCTACAACGGGAGTGCGTGAATCGGCGCGGAGAAGGTGTTGGACCCGGTGACCGGGCGCGGGCGACGGTGGTGCGCATGTCGGAGCAGCCCCTCTACACCGTCACCGGCGACGCCCTCGTGGCCGTCGACTTCTCCCCCCGCTTCCGCCCGCGCCCGCCCGGCCCCTACCGCCGGCTGTTCGCCGTGCCCGGCGCCCTGGCCTTCACGGCCGCGAACCTGGTGGCCCGGCTGCCGATGGGCATGTTCAGCGTGAGCGCGGTGGTGATGATCGCCGCGGCCCGCGGTTCGTACGCCCTGGCCGGCGCCGTCACCGCGACCGGGCTGGCGGCGACCGCCGTCGTCGCCCCGTGGATCGCGCGGCTGGTGGACCGGCACGGCCAGGCGCGGGTGGCCGTGCCCGCCACGGCGGTCGCCGTCCTCGGCTCCCTCGCCCTGGTGCTGTGCGTGCGCCTCGGCGCCCCCGCCTGGACCCTCTTCGCCTCCTACGCCGCCACCGCGACGACCCCGAACACCGGCGGCATGTCCCGGGCCCGCTGGTCCCACCTGCTGGGGGGCGACGAGCGGGCGCTGCACACGGCCAACTCCTTCGAGCAGGCCGCGGACGAGCTGTGCTACATGCTGGGCCCGGTCCTCGCGGCCTTCCTGTGCGGGTCGCTCTTCCCCGAGGCGGGCACGCTGGCCGGTGCGCTGCTGCTGCTGACCGGCGTGCTGGTCTTCGCCGCCCAGCGCTCGACCGAACCCCCCGTCCACCCGGTCCACGCGCGCGGGGCCCTCGGGAGCCCGAAGCCGCCGTGGCGCGCGCCGGGCATGCCGGCGCTGCTCGCGATGTGCCTGGCGACGGGCGCGGTGTTCGGGTCCATGGAGGTCGTCACGATCGCGTTCGCGGACGCACAGGGGCACCGGTCGGCGGCGGGCGCGGTACTCGCCCTGCAGGCGGCCGGTTCGTTCGCGGCGGGGCTGCTGTTCGGGGCGGTGCGCCCGGCCGGTCCCGCGGAGCGCCGGCTGCCGTGGTGCGTCGCGGCGATGACGGCGCTGCTGACCCTGCCGCTGCTCGCGGCCGCCCGCGCCGGCTCGCTGCCGCTGCTGGCGGGCGCGCTGCTGGCCGCCGGGATGGCGACCGCCCCGACGATGGTCACGACGATGACGCTGGTGCAGGCGCGCACGCCCGCCGGCCGGCTCAACGAGGGCATGACCCTGGCGGTGACCGGCCTGCTCGGCGGCATCGCCTGCGGCTCGGCCACCGGCGGCTGGAGCGTGGAGCACCTCTCGCCGGCGGCCGGGTTCGGGGTGCCGGTGACGGCGGCGGCGGTCGCGTTGACGATCTCCCTCGCGCAACGGGGCGTTCCGAACCGGAGCGGCCAATTTCGTGCGATGCATTGACGGGCTCACAGCCCGCACCTACCTTCAGCCGTCGAAGCGCTTCGACGTCACGCATCGAATCGATTCGACGGCGCTGCCGTCCTCCGCGTGACGCCCTGAACCCATCCGGCTCCGTGGGAGGCACGGAATGTTGACAACACGAATGCGCGTGACGACGGTCACGGCGGCGATCCTCGGCGGGTCGCTGCTGCTGACCTCCTGCGGCGGCTCGGACAGCGGATCCACCGACGGCAAGACCCTCAGGCTCTGGCACTACGAGGCGCCCAACAGCGCCATGGGCCAGGCCTGGAACGAGGCGATCAAGGAGTTCGAGGCCAAGCACCCGGGCGTGAAGGTGAAGGTCGAGGAGAAGGGCTTCGAGCAGGTCCAGAAGACCGCGCCCATGGTCCTGAACTCCTCGGACGCGCCCGACCTCATGGAGTACAACAAGGGCAACGCGACCGCGGGCCAGCTGTCGAAGCAGGGGCTGCTGACCGACCTGACGGCCGAGGCCACCAAGCGCGGCTGGGACAAGAAGCTCAGCGCCGGTGTGCGCACGACCAGCATGTACGACACCAACGGTGTCATGGGCTCCGGCAACTGGTACGGCGTACCGAACTACGCCGAGTACACGATGGTCTACTACAACAAGGACCTGTTCAAGAAGTACAAGCTCGCCGAGCCGAAGACGTTCGACGATCTCACGGCCGCCATGGACACCTTCGCCAAGAAGGGCGTCACACCGCTCGCCAACGGCGGCGCCGAGTACATCGCCCAGCAGTACCTGTACCAGCTCGCGCTCTCCAAGGCCGACCGCTCGTGGGTCGACAGCTACGAGCTGTACAAGGGCAAGACCGACTTCCACGACGCGGCCTGGACCTACGCGGCGGAGACTTTCGCCGACTGGGTGAAGAAGGGCTACATCAGCAAGAAGTCCACCAGCACCAAGGCCGAGGACGCGGGCGTCTCCTTCATCCAGGGCAAGACGCCGATCCTGTTCTCCGGCAGCTGGTGGTACGGCCGGTTCCAGTCGGAGGTCAAGTTCGACTGGGGCACCACCCTGTGGCCCGGGTCGAACCTGACCCTGGGCTCCGGCGGCAACCTCTGGGTGGTCCCGAAGAACGCCAAGAACAAGGACCTCGCCTACGACTTCATCGACATCACCATGTCGAAGCAGATCCAGAACCTGCTCGGCAACAAGGGCGGCGTCCCGGTCGCGGCCGACGCGTCCGCGATCACCGACCCGAAGTCCAAGGATCTCATCGCCAACTTCAACACGGTGAGTCAGCGGGACGGCCTGGCCTTCTACCCGGACTGGCCGGTGAACGGCTTCTACGACGTCCTGGTCTCCGAGACGCAGAAGCTGATGACGGGCAGCGAGAAGCCGGACGGCTACCTCGACGCCCTCCAGCAGGCCTACGACAAGGGCGCGCCGAAGCAATGACGGCCACCGTCGAACGGGGCCCGCGGGCCGTCGGCAAGCACCTGCCGGCCGGCCCGCGCCGCCCCCGTACCCGCGATTCGTACGCTCTCTTCCTGCTTCCCGGGATCCTCGCCTTCCTGGCGGTCATCGTCCTGCCGTTCCTGATGAACACCGGCGTGAGCTTCACCGACTGGCAGGGCGTCGGCAGCCCGAAGTGGGCCGGGCTCGCCAACTACCGGGAGCTGATGGACGACTCGGAGTTCTGGGCGTCCTTCCGGCACAGCATGTTCATGGTCGTCGCGATGGCGGCCGTGCCGACGGTGCTCGGACTCGTCCTGGCCGCCGCGCTGTTCGACTACGTCGGCAAGCACTTCGGCAGCAGGGTGGCCGCGGTGCTGCGCGCCTGCTTCTACCTCCCGCAGGTGCTGCCGATCGCGGTCGCCGGGATCGTGTGGAGCTGGATCCTCGCCCCCGACAACGGCTCCCTCAACGAACTGCTGAAGGCGGTCGGCCTGGGCTCCTGGCAGCAGGACTGGCTCGGCGATCCGGACCTCGCGCTGTACAGCGTGATGGGCGTGATGGTGTGGGTGCAGATCGGCTTTCCGCTGGTGGTCTTCATGGCGGGCCTGCAACGCGTAGACCCGCAGCTGTACGAGGCGGCCGAGCTGGACGGAGCCGGCTGGTGGCGCCGTTTCTGGCACATCACGCTGCCGCAGATCCGCCCGGAGACCTATGTCGTGCTGACCTGGTGCACGATCGCGGCGCTGAAGGTGTTCGGCGCGGTGTACGTGCTGACCAAGGGCGGCCCGGGCGGGGCGACGGACGTGCCGTCGTACTTCTCCTTCGCCACCTTCTTCGAGAAGACCCAGGTGGGCTACGGCGCCGCGATCTCCACCATCCTCACCGTGATCATCCTGGGCCTCTCCCTGATCGGCCTGAAACTCCAGACCCGTGCCGAGGACGCCGAGGAAGGGGTCCGCGCATGACCGCCGCCCTGCGCCGCTACCCGGTGCTGCTGGCCCTGTGCCTAGCCGCCCTGTTCATGGTGGTGCCGTTCGTGATCGTGGCCGTCAACGCGGTCAAGTCGCCGGCCGAGTACTCCGCGCACGGCCCGCTCAGCCTGCCCGAGGGCCTCTATCTGGACGGCCTCAAGGACTTCTGGCAGCGGGTCGACTACGGCCAGAAACTCTTCAACTCCGTGCTGATCAGCGGCTGCGTGGCCGTGCTGGCCGCGGCCCTGTCGGTGCTCAACGCCTATGCGATCGGCATCGGCCGGATGAAGGGCCGCACCTGGATCCTGGCCTTCTTCGTCCTCGCCAACATGCTCCCGCAGGAGGCGCTGGTCTACCCGGTCTACTACCTGAGCAAGCAACTGGGCCTGTACGACACCCGGCTCAGCGTGATCATCGTGTTCACGGTGATCCAGGCGGCCTTCGGCACGTATCTCCTCTCCTCGGTCCTCGGGCAGTTCCCGCACGAGATCATCGAGGCCGCCCGGATCGACGGCGCGAACAAGTGGCAGGTGCTGTGGCGGATCGTGGTCCCGGTCAGCCGCCCCACCCTCGGGGTCCTGCTGGTGTTCTTCTTCATCTGGACCTGGAACGAGTTCCTGCTCCCCCTGGTGATGCTGATCTCCAACGACAACCAGACCGTGTCGGTGGCGCTCGGCGTCCTGCAGGGCCAGCGCCTGATGGACGCCACGATGACCAATGCCGCCGCACTGCTGGGCGTGCTGCCCGCGATCGTCTTCTTCCTCGTCTTCCAGCGGACGCTCACCCGCGGCATCGCCGTGGGCGCCGTCAAGTAAAGGGGTGCGTTCGTGAAGTTCACCGACGGCTACTGGCTGCTGCGCGAGGGTGTCACCGCGGCCCATCCGGTCCAGGTCCTCGATGTCACCGCCCCGGACCGCACGCTGGAGATCCACGCGCCGACCCAGCCCATCCGGCACCGCGGCGACCTGCTGAAGGGACCGGTCGTGACGATCACCGCGCACGCCCCGATGCCCGACGTCGTCGGGGTGACCCTGACCCACTTCGACGGGGAGCAGCCCCGCGGACCCGAGTTCGAGCTCACCGGGGCGGAGGTCGCGGTCCACACCGAGTACGACGAGGAGCACGCCACCCTCACCTCCGGCGCGCTGTCGGTCCGGGTGGCCCGCACCGGCCCGTGGCACGTCGACTTCCTCGCCCACGGCCGCGTCCTCACCTCCAGCGGCCCCAAGAGCATGGGCATCATGCGGGACGGGACCAGCGCCCACTACCTGCGGGAGCAGCTGGGCCTGGGCGTGGGCAGCAGCGTGTACGGCCTCGGGGAGCGGTTCGGCCCGCTGGTCAAGAACGGCCAGGTCGTCGACATCTGGAACGCCGACGGCGGCACGGCCACCGAACAGGCCTACAAGAACGTCCCGTTCTATCTGACGGACGCGGGCTACGGCGTCTTCGTCGACCACCCGGGCAAGGTGTCCTTCGAGGTGGGCTCGGAGGCGGTGTCGCGGGTGCAGTTCAGCGTGGAGTCGCAGCAGTTGACGTACTACGTCATCTACGGCCCGACCCCGAAGGACATCCTCCGCAAGTACACCGCCCTGACCGGCCGCCCGGCGCTGCCGCCCGCCTGGTCGTTCGGGCTGTGGCTGTCGACGTCCTTCACCACCTCCTACGACGAGGAGACGGTGACGTCGTTCATCGACGGCATGCGGGAACGCGAACTCCCCCTCTCCGTCTTCCACTTCGACTGCTTCTGGATGCGCGAGTTCCAGTGGTGCGACTTCCGGTGGGACCCGCGGGTCTTCCCGGACCCGGAGGGGATGCTGGCCCGGCTGAAGGCGAAGGGGCTGCACATCTGCGTGTGGATCAACCCGTACATCGCCCAGCGCTCTCCCCTCTTCGCCGAGGGCAAGGCGCTCGGCCACCTGCTGCGGCGGCCGGACGGCAGCGTCTGGCAGTGGGACCTGTGGCAACCGGGCATGGCGCTGGTCGACTTCACCAGCCCGGCGGCCCGCGACTGGTACGCCTCCAAGCTGGAGGCGCTGCTCGCGCAGGGCGTCGACTGCTTCAAGACCGACTTCGGCGAGCGGGTCCCGGTCGACGTGCGGTGGTCGGACGGCTCCGACCCGGAGCGGATGCACAACTACTACACCCACCTGTACAACCGCACCGTCTTCGACGTGCTCCGCAAGCACCGCGGCGAAGGCGAGGCGGTCGTCTTCGCGCGGTCGGCGACGGCCGGGAGCCAGCAGTTCCCGGTGCACTGGGGCGGCGACTGCGAGGCGACGTACGAGTCGATGGCCGAGTCGCTGCGCGGCGGGCTGTCGCTCGGCCTGTCCGGCTTCGGCTACTGGAGCCACGACATCGGCGGGTTCGAGGGCACCCCGACGGCGGCGCTGTTCAAACGGTGGCTGGCGTTCGGACTGCTGTCCTCGCACAGCCGCCTGCACGGCAGCTCCAGCTACCGGGTGCCGTGGCTGTTCGACGAGGAGTCGGTGGACGTGCTGCGGCACTTCACCCGGCTCAAGCTCAGCCTCATGCCGTACCTGTACGAGGCCGCCCGCACCGCCCACACCGACGGGGTGCCGGTGATGCGGGCCATGGTGCTGGAGTTCCCGGACGATCCCGGGTGCGCGCATCTGGAGCGGCAGTACATGCTGGGCCCGGACCTGCTGGTGGCGCCGGTCTTCAACGACGAGGGCGACGTGACGTACTACTGCCCGGCCGGCACCTGGACCCATCTCGTCAGCGGGCAGACGGTGACCGGCCCGCGCTGGGTGCGCGAGCGGCACGGATTCCTCGGCGTGCCGCTCCTGGTCAGGCCGGGAGCGGTGATTCCGGTGGGCGCGGTGGCCGACCGGCCGGACTACGACCACGCCGACGGGGTGACGCTGCGGGCGTACGAGCTGGAGCGGGGCGCCCAGGTGACGGTGCGCGTCGGGGAGGTGGTGTTCACCGTCGTACGGGAGGGGGAGACTCTGCGGGCGTCGTGCAGTGATCCGGCGGCCCCGTGGAACCTGGCGGCCGGGGAGCGCACGGCGCGGGCACAGGCGGGCACCGGATTCCTCTCCCTGGAGCTGTCCTGATGGTGAAGATCACGGATGTGGCGCGGCGGGCCGGCGTCTCCCCCAGCACCGTCTCCTACGCGCTCAGCGGCAAGCGCCCGATCTCGGAGGAGACCCGGCGCCGGGTCGAGGAGGCCATCCGCGAGCTGGGCTACCGGCCGCACGCCGGCGCCCGGGCGCTGGCCAGCAGCCGGTCCAACGTGCTGGCGCTGGTGATCCCGTTACGCACCGGGATCCATGTGCCGGTGGTCATGCAGTTCGCCGTGTCGGTGGTCACCGCCGCCCGCCGGCACGACCATGACGTGCTGCTGCTCACCCAGGAGGAGGGCGAGGAGGGGCTCAGGCGGGTCGCCGACACGGCGCTGGTGGACGCGCTGATCCTGATGGACGTCCAGCTCCACGATCCCCGGCTGCCGTTGCTGCGTTCGCTGGACCGGCCGTCGGTGGCGATCGGCTTCCCCGCCGAACCGGACGGGCTGACCTGCATAGACCTGGACTTCAAGGCGGCCGGCGAGGCGTGCGTGGAGCATCTGGCGCGGCTGGGGCACCGGGTGGTCGCCCTGGTCGGGTCGCCGCCGGAGGTGTACGTGCGGCAGACGGCGTTCGCCCAGCGTGTCGTCCAGGGCTTCACCGCGGCCGCCGGCCGCGGCGGGCTCTCCTCCTCCGTCCACCCCTGCGAGGCCTCCCCCGCGGCCGCCCGCCTGGTCGCCGAGCAGTTGCTGCGCGAGCAGCCCGCGCTGACCGGCGTCGTGGTCCACAACGAACCCGTCCTCGAGCCGCTGATCGACGCCTTCGAACAACTCGGCCTGCGCGTCCCGGGCGATCTGTCCGTCACCGCGATCTGCCCGGACGAACTGGCCGAGTCGTTGCGGGTCCCGGTCACCTCCGTCGCCCTGCCGTCCGCCGAGGTGGGCGAGCGGGCGGTGGAGCTGCTGATGCGGAAGCTGGGCGGCACGCCCGTGCCCGAGGCCACGCTGCTGCCGCCCCGGCTGACGGACCGGGCGAGCACGGCACCGCGGGACGCCCCGTGACCCGGGTGCCGGCCGGACGGGCGGACCGATACGGGTGGACCGGAACGTGGGGACCGGCTCAGCCGAGTCCCCAGGCCAGCCCGAGCCGGTAGGCGGCGCACAGGTTCACGTCGAGGAGGTAGGCGCCGGCGGTCCCGCACTGCGTGTCGCCGCTGCCCGGGTCGACGGGCTGTCCGTGGCCCATACCGGTGATGCTGTACGTCTCGACGGCCACGGCGCCGGCCGGGTCCCGGAAGACCTGGTGGGGGTAACCGGCGACGGTGTCGCTGACGTCGGCCGTCTGGTCGGCGCCGTGGACGTTCGTCCACTGCCGCATCAGGTCGGTCATGTTGACGGGCTTGACGGTGTAGTCGGCGGTGCCCTGGAACACGGTGAGCGCCGGCCAGGGCCCGCCGTAGCCGGGCCGGGCGGCCCGCACCCGGTCGCCCCACTGCTGCGGGGTCTGGGTGGCGCCGACGTACATGCACACGTACGGCGATCCGGCGGCCTGCGCGCACCCGTACGGCAGCCCGGCGGCGATGCCGCCCGCGGCGAACTTCTCCGGATACGCGGCCATCATCACGGCGGTCATCGCGCCCCCGGCGGACAGCCCCGTCACGTACACGCGCCCGGCGTCCCCGGACACGTCGGCGAGCTGCCGGTCGATCATCTGCGCGATGGAGGCGGCCTCGCCCTGCCCGCGCGCGATGTCGCCGCTCTGGAACCAGTCGAAGCAGTTCGAGGCGTTGTTCGCGCTCCGCTGCTGCGGCAGTACGACGGAGAAGCCCCAGCGGTCGGCGAGCTGGAGCCAGCCGCTGCCGGTGCCGTAGCCGGCGGCGTCCTGCGTGCAGCCGTGCAGGGCGACGACGACGGGGCGTCCGGCGGGCAGACCGGCGGGGACGTAGCGGAACATGCGCAGGGCGCCGGGGTCGGACCCGAATCCGGTGACCTCCTCCAGGGAGGCGGCGGCGTGCGCCCGCCCCGGCTGGACGAGGGAGAGCAGGGCGACCAGCAGGGTCGCCAGGACGGTGAGGCGGCGTGCGGCTCTGGTCTGTGTCATGAACATGGACCGTAGAAGCGTGAACGAACCGCCGATATGGCCCCGGGCCCCACAAGCGGGCGCCCCGGACTGTGGAGGCGCGCCGCGTCCGCCAAGGGGGTGCGGGTGGCGAAGCCCCCGCTCGCACGGCGAAGCCGCGCAGAAAACGACGAAGGCGACGCGGCCCGCGCTGTCGCGGGCACACGTCGCCTGTCGTCTTCGTGGAGATGGCGGGAATCGAACCCGCGTCCAACGGTGCGGAATCAGGGCTTCTCCGTGTGCAGTCCGCTTCGCTTTTCTCAGCCCCGGAGATCACGCGGACAAGTCTCCGACGGGCTCAGTCACTGTTTGGTTTCCCTCTTCACCCCGTGACCGGGATCGAGGTTTAGTTCCCTAGCTGATGCCAGGATCCGGGTCGGGAACAGCCCCGGGCTGACACCCCTTATGTCAGGAGGCTCGCTTCGCTACCTGAGATCAGGCAGCGAGGGCGAAGGCCTGCTGGGGGGAATCGCTCTTGATGTTGGCGATTATTTTTTTCGGCCTGTGGTTTACGAGATCATGGCCGCTTCCTCGACACGCTTCCCCTGCTTCGACAGCCGCTGTCGAAACCGATCATCCCCATGTTGATTTTTCAATGCTCACCCCGGCCGTGGCCGGTGCTGATGCCATCGTACGTGACCAACGCACCCGCGTGCCAGCATATTCCCGGCGGCCACGGGACCTCGCGGTCACGGGACCACACAGTCATGGGACCACGCGGTCACGGGACCACGCGGCGGCGGGACCGGAGACCGCGCCGCCGCGGGATCACGCCCGCTGCTTGCGCCGCACCGCGGACATCGCCCGCTCCGCCTCGCGCCGGTCCTGCTTCTCGCGCAGCGTCTGACGCTTGTCGTACTCCTTCTTGCCTCTCGCCAGCGCGATCTCGACCTTGGCCCGGCCGTCCTTGAAGTAGAGGGCGAGGGGCACGATCGTGTGACCCGTCTCCTGGGACTTCGACTCCAGCTTGGCGATCTCCTCGCGGTGCAGGAGCAGCTTCCGCTTGCGGCGGGCGGCGTGGTTGGTCCAGGTGCCCTGGCTGTACTCCGGCACGTGCACGTTGTACAGCCACGCCTCGTTCCCGTCGAGCTGGACGAAGCCGTCCACCAGCGAGGCCCGTCCCTGGCGCAGCGACTTCACCTCGGTCCCGGTGAGCACGAGACCGGCCTCGTAGGTGTCGAGGATGTGGTAGTCGTGCCGCGCCTTCTTGTTCTGCGCGATCAGCTTGCGCCCTTTTTCCTTAGCCATAGTGCCGCCCATTTTCGCACTGTGCGGGGGTGTCCGGGCCAGTCCTTAATCCGCGTCGCCCAGGCCGCTCAGCACCGTCTCGGCCCGCTCGAGGACCTGCCGGTCGCCCTGCCGGACCTCCAGGTCGGGCGTGATGCCCCGGCCGTCCACCTCGCGCCCGGAGGGGGTGCGGTAGTGCCCGACGGTCAGCTCGGCGACGGAGCCGCCGGGCAGCCGGCTCGGCATCTGCACCGAGCCCTTGCCGAAGGTGCGGGAGCCCACGACGACCGCGCGGCCGCGGTCCTGCAGGGCGCCCGTGACCAGTTCGGCCGCGCTCATCGTGCCGCCGTCGACGAGTGTGACCAGGGGTCTGGTGGTGTCGCCGCCCGGATCGGCGTGCAGGGCGCGCTGGTCGCCGTCCACGTCGTAGGTGGCGACCAGGCCGCCGTCGAGGAAGGCGGAGGCGGCGGTGACGGCCTCGGAGACCAGGCCGCCGGAGTTGCCGCGCAGGTCGAGGATGACGCCGTCGTCGGCCGGGGCCTGCCGGACCGCGGTGCGGACGGCGTCGCCGGAGCCCTTGGTGAAGGCGTCGACCCGCAGGACGGTCACGCCGTCGGCGAGCCGGCGGACGGTGACGGAGTCCGTGGACAGGCTGGCGCGCCGCACCGTCTCGTGCCACGCGCGCGTGCCCCGCTGCAGGCCGAGCGTGACCGTCGTGCCGGCGGGCGCGTCGGTGGCGTCGCCGCGCAGCAGGGCGACGACCTCGGTGACCGGCAGGCCGTCCACCTTCCGGCCGTCGACGCTGCGCAGCCGGTCGCCCTTGCGGATCCCGGCGGCGGCCGCGGGCGAGCCCGGCCGGACCCGGGTCACCTCGACGCGGCCGTCCCGCTCGCGCCGGGCCCACAGCCCGACGCCGGTGTAGCGGCCGTCGAGGGCCCGCTCGAACTCCTCGTAGTCGCCCTGCGAGTACACGGCCCCCCAGCGGTCCCCGCTGCGGCTGACGGCGTGCTCGGCGGCCTCCATGGGGGACTTGCCGTCCGCCATGGCCTGCCGGGCGGCCTCGGCGACGTCCTCGTGGTGACTGAGGGGGACGGACGGACGGGCGGCGTCCGGGGAGGTTTTCCGGTCGGGTCCGGGGAGGGAGCCGGTCGCCGCGCCGGCCACCAGCACGCTCGCGAAGACCAATGTCAGGGCGGCCCCGCGGCGGACGCGGCGGGGCTGGCAGAACAGGTCACGGCCTGACATGCCGGTGAGTCTAGGACAACGCAAGAGGGCCGCACGGCCCGTTGCCCGTACGGCCCTCTTGGTGTGCGTCACACCTTCAGATACTTGCGCAACGCGAAGAAAGCGGCCAGCGCGGGCATCAGCAGGCTGGTGGCGAGGATGAGGGGCAGCTTCGTCAGGACGGCGTCCCAGCCGATGAAGTTGATCAGGTTCAGCTTCTGCGACAGGGCGAGCCCGTGGTCGATGATGAAGTAGCGGGCGATCAGCAGGAATCCGCAGGCGACCGTGCCGCCGATCAGCCCGGCGACCGCGGCCTCCGCGATGAACGGCGCCTGGATGTAGAAGCCCGAGGCGCCGACCAGGCGCATGATGCCGGTTTCACGCCGTCGGCTGAACGCGGACACCCGCACGGTGTTGACGATCAGCATCAGCGCCACCACGAGCATCAGCGCCATCACCGCCCGCGCCGCCCAGTTCATGCCGTTGAGCAGCCCGAAGAGGTTTTCCAGGAGGCCCTTCTGGTCCTGCACCGACTGCACGCCGTCGCGCCCGTCGAAGGCGGTCGCGACGACCTTGTACTTCTGCGGGTCCTTCAGCTTGATGCGGTACGACTCCTGCATCTGGTCCGGCGTGAGGGAGCTGGCCAGCGGGGAGTCGCCGAACTGCTCCTTGTAGTGCTTGTACGCCTCGTCCTGCGACTCGTACGTGACCTTCTCGACGACCGACATCTTGTCGAGGTCGGCCATGATCTGCTTCTTCTGGTCCTCGGTCACCGCGCCCTTGGCGCAGTTGGGGTCCGACTCGGCGTCGCTCTTGTTGCAGAGGAAGATCGAGACGTTGACCTTGTCGTACCAGTAGCCCTTCATGGTGTTCACCTGGTCGCTCATCAGCAGCGAGCCGCCGAACAGGGCCAGGGACAGGGCGACGGAGACGACGACCGCGAAGGTCATCGTCAGGTTGCGACGGAGACCGACACCGATCTCCGACAGGACGAACTGGGCGCGCATGGCGTCGGATCAAGCCTTTCCGTGGACGGGTCGGGACGCGGTCAGTGCTGGTAGCCGTAGACGCCGCGGGCCTGGTCGCGGACGAGGCGGCCCTTCTCCAGCTCGATGACGCGCTTGCGCATCTGGTCCACGATGTTCTGGTCGTGCGTCGCCATCACGACGGTCGTGCCGGTGCGGTTGATCCGGTCGAGCAGCTTCATGATGCCGACGGAGGTCTGCGGGTCGAGGTTGCCGGTGGGCTCGTCGGCGATGAGCAGCTTGGGCCGGTTGACGAACGCCCGGGCGATGGCCACGCGCTGCTGCTCACCGCCGGACAGCTCGCCGGGCATGCGGTCCTCCTTGCCGCCGAGCCCGACCAGGTCGAGCACCTGCGGCACGGACTTGCGGATCTCGCCGCGCGACTTGCCGATGACCTCCTGCGCGAAGGCGACGTTCTCGGCCACCGTCTTGTTCGGCAGCAGCCGGAAGTCCTGGAAGACGGTGCCCAGTTGGCGACGCATCTGCGGCACCTTCCAGTTGGACAGGCGGGCGAGGTCCTTGCCCAGGACGTGCACCTGACCGTGGCTGCACCGCTCCTCGCGGAGGATCAGCCGCAGGAAGGTGGACTTTCCGGAGCCGGAGGACCCCACGAGGAAGACGAACTCGCCCTTCTCCACTTCAAGGGACACATCCCTGAGTGCAGGACGGCTCTGCTTGGGGTAGACCTTGGAGACGTTGTCGAATCGGATCACGGATGCACCACGGGTCGCCGGGGGTAGATGAGCGTGACCATACGCGAGTCGGGCGCGTGAGCGCAGGCACCGGTGGCGGTTGCGTAGCGGATGTGCGGTTTTGTGCCGTGCGGGGAAGGCTCCGGGGAGGCCGCGAGGAGACGGAACGGCGCGCCGGACAGCAGTCCGCCCACCCCGGCGAGACGAGCCTCACCCACCCCGGGACGGACGACCCCGGGCACCGCCGGGGCGAACCTGGCACAGTGGAGGGGGGAACGTCCGGCGACCTTCGGGCGTTCACCCGGTGGAACCGTCGGGCAAGGAGGGCGAGCGCATGACGTACGACCGGCTGGTGTGCGCGAACTGCGCGGCGCCCGTGAGCGAGGGCCGGTGCCCCGTGTGCCGTGCGAACCGCGAGCGGCTGCAGCAGGAGAACTTCTTCGCGGGGCTGAACCCCATGGCGCTGATCGCGCTGCTCGCGGTGCTGATCGCCGCGGTGGCGCTGCTGGCGCACCAGACCGCGTAGCGCGGCAGACTGCGTAGCGCGGCAGACCGCGTAGTGCAGCAGACCGCGTGCGCGGCAGTCCGCTCGGCGCGGCGGACCTTAGCGGGGCGACCGGGACCGGGACCCGGAACGGAACACAGACATGGCAGGGGCCCGGAGCGTGTGACACGCTCCGGGCCCCTGACCTGCGTATATCCCGCGGTGTTCCCGCGACGCGCCGCAGCGGCGCCTACGGCCCGCGCACGCTGCGCGCGCGGGCGGACGCCGTCGGTACGCGTCAGGCCGCGGCGCCGCCGCGGCCGCCCACCAGGCGCGGCAGGACGCGGAAGCCGACACCGCCGGCGATCATCGTGGCGGCGCCGATCACCAGGAAGACGGTCTGGCCGGCACCGGTCTCGGCGAGTTCGTCGCCGCTGCCCTGGGCCGCCGTGCCGGACGAGGTGTCCGTGCCGGTGTCGGTGAGGGCGGAGGTGCCCTCCTCCTGCGCGGAGGTGCCGGAACCGCCGTCGGGGTCGGTGTTGCTGTTGCCGCCCCCGCTGTTCCCGTTCCCGTTCCCGTTGCCGTTGCCGTTGCCACCGCCGTTGCCGTTGCCGTTGCCCGGGTCGGTGGGCTGCGAGGTCGGGTCGTCGGTCGGCTCCTCGGTGGGCTCGGTGGGCTCCTCCGTGGGGTCGGTCGGCTCGTCGGTCGCCGTGGGCTGTTCCGTCGGCAGCGTCGTCTCGGTCGGCACCGGGTCGCTCGGGGTCGGCTCCGGCGTGACGCAGATGTCGAGGAGATCGCAGTCGTCGGCGGCCGCGACGCCCGCGGCGGTCAGCGAGGCGCCGGCGGCGATCACGGCACCCGCGGCGATCCGCGCAACGCGGACGCGCATCTTGTTGGTCATGTGGTTGCTACCCCCAGTAGCTCATCGTCAGTGAGGCGGCGCTCGGGGGCCGTGATCGACGGGGACGGCCGCACGGAAGGAGCCCCCCGGTTCACATGCGCCCCAGAGATACGCATGCCAAGGCTTCACCCTTCCCACTTTTCACAGCAACGTCAAGGCCGTTGCGCGCGCAATGTCTGAATTCTGCCTTCTTTGAGGGGAGTTGGAGTCTGTGAGTGTGACGTAAACCCCAGACACAGCGCCTACACAAAAGGCAACTGCCGCCCGTAGGGCGGCAGTTGCCAAGTCGACAAAGCTGTTCGCGGCTACTTCTCCTGCTGCTTGCGCCAGCGAATCCCGGCCTCGAGGAACCCGTCGATCTCGCCGTTGAAGACGGCCTCGGGGTTGCCGACCTCGAACTCGGTGCGCAGGTCCTTGACCATCTGGTACGGGTGCAGCACGTACGACCGCATCTGGTTGCCCCAGCTGTTGCCGCCGTCGCCCTTGAGGGCGTCCATCTTGGCCTGCTCCTCCTGGCGGCGCCGCTCGAGCAGCTTGGCCTGGAGGACGTTCATCGCGGTGGCCTTGTTCTGGATCTGCGACCGCTCGTTCTGGCAGGAGACGACGATGCCGGTGGGCAGGTGCGTGATGCGCACCGCGGAGTCGGTCGTGTTGACGCCCTGGCCGCCGGGCCCGGAGGACCGGTAGACGTCGATGCGCAGCTCGCTCTCGTCGATCTCGACGTGGTCGGACTGCTCGACGACGGGGAGCACCTCGACGCCCGCGAAGGAGGTCTGCCGGCGCCCCTGGTTGTCGAAGGGCGAGATGCGCACCAGCCGGTGCGTGCCCTGTTCCACGGAGAGCGTGCCGTAGGCGTACGGCACCTGCACGGCGAAGGTGGTCGACTTGATGCCGGCCTCCTCGGCGTACGACGTCTCGTAGATCTCGGTCTTGTAGCCGTGGCGCTCGGCCCAGCGCAGGTACATCCGCTGGAGCTTCTCGGCGAAGTCGGCGGCGTCGACGCCGCCGGCCTCGGCGCGGATGTTCACGAGCGCTTCACGGGCGTCGTACTCCCCGCTGAGCAGGGTGCGGACCTCCATCTCGTCCAGCGCCTTCTTGACGGCGGCGAGCTCGGACTCGGCCTCGGCGCGGGTGTCCGGGTCGTCCTCCTCCTCGGCCATCTCGAACAGCACCGAGAGATCGTCGATCCGCCCGCGCAGCGCCTCGGCCTTCCTGACCTCGGCCTGCAGATGGCTCAGCTTGCTGGTGATCTTCTGCGCCTCGTCCGGGTTGTCCCACAGGGACGGCGCGGCCGCCTGCTCCTCGAGCACGGCGATGTCTGCCCTCAGCTTGTCGAGGTCCAGAACGGCCTCGATCGACTCCATGGTCGAGGAGAGGGACTTGAGCTCTTCGGATACATCGACGACTGCCACGCCTCCAGCGTAACGGTTCCGCCAACCGTGGAACGCAGGTGACCACGGCGCACCCGGGTCCCGCCGGTCACGGGGCGGCCGGCGCCGAGGTCCCCGCATCCCGCGGTGCGGTGCCCGCGTCGTCGCCGGACGTGGCCAGCCAGGCGCCGACCCCGGCCGCCGCGGCCAGGACCAGAGCCGCCGCTCCGAGGACGATCCGGCGCCGCCGGGCGATCGCCCGGTGCCGCGCCGAGCCGGGACGCGGCGCCCCGGCGGCCCTGGGCACCCGGGCCGTGCCGCGGGCGCCCCCGGCCAGTTCGTCCGGCCCGGGCACCCGCATCGAGGTGTGCGTGTCCCGGTTGGAGTCGGCCGGCCTGGAGCCCGGGACCAGCGGCACCGCGCCGCGGCGCGTCCCGCCCGCGGACACCGGCTCCGGCGGCGGGGCGTCCTCCGGGGCGGGTTCCACGTCCGGCTCGTCCACGTCCAGCGGCGGCATCCCCGCGAGCATCGGCAGCAGCTCGCGCAGCCGGGTGCCGAGCTCCGAGGCCCGCAGCCGCGAGGCCGGCGCCTTGGCCAGGCACTGCACGATCAGCTGCCACAGCTCGTCCGGGATGCCGGGCAGCGGTGCCACCGTCTCCGTGACGTGCCGGCGCAGCACCGCGCCGGGGTGGCCGCCGCCGAACGGCGTGAAGCCCGCCAGCAGCTCGTAGAGGACCGTGGCGAGGGCGTAGATGTCGACGGCCGCCCGCGGGGGCAGGCCCTCCACGATCTCCGGCGCCAGGTAGTCCGGGGTGCCGATGATCTTCGTCGCGCGCGTCCGGCGGGGGGAGTCGATCAGCTTCGCCACCCCGAAGTCGGTCAGCAGCGCGGGGTGCGCGCCCCCCGGGCCCAGCGGGCCCTGCATGTCGAGGAGCACGTTCTCCGGCTTCACGTCCCGGTGCACCACGCCGGCCGCGTGCGCCGCGGCGAGCCCGTCGGCGACGTCGGCGACGATCGCGACCGCCGCCTCCGGCGCGAGCCGCCGGTCGCGGTCGAGGCGGGTGCGCAGGTCGGTGCCGCGGACCAGGTCCATGACGAGCGCGAGGTCGTTGCCGTCCACGACCAGGTCGCGGACGGAGACGATGTGCGGGTCCTCCAGACCGAGCAGCGCGGTGCGCTCCTGCACGAAGCGCCCGACGAGCTCCTCGTCGGAGGCCAGGTCCTCGCGCAGCAGCTTGATGGCGACGGGACCGTCCGGCCCCTCGCCCAGCCACACCGTGCCGGCGCTGCCCCGCCCCAGGATCTGGTTGGCGGTGTACCGGCTGCCGATCTTCCGTGCCAAGACTGCTCCTACCGACGCGTGTTGTCGCTAAAACTACGCGTCCGGGGAGCCGGCCTTCACCGCGGAGACGGAAATCACCCGCCAGAAGTCGACAAATCCCCACTCCGACGCGTCCTCGGCCCGGCGCACCCGGACCGGCGATCCCCAGGGACGGCTCACCCCGGGGACGGCTCACCCCGGACCGGCGCCCCGCGCCCGGGGTGTCAGGCGCCGTTGCCCGAGCTCGAACTCGAGCTCCCCAGGTCGCCGATCCACCCGGAGACGGTGTCGAACCAGTCCTTGAGCTGCGCGAAGTAGCCCTTGCCGGTGCCGATCCAGTCCTGCAGCGGGCTCAGTTCCCAGATCAGCCAGCTCGCCACGAACAGGATGACGAGGGTGAACAGGCACCCCTTCAGGCAGCCGAGGCCGGGGATCTTCATCGGGTTGGCGCTGCGCTGCCGCGGCTGCCGGGGCTCGCGGGCGGGCTGCTGCGGCTCCGGCGCGTACCGCTGCGGCTGCTGCTGCCGGGGCCGCTGGTGCTGCGGCGGCGCGGCGTACTGCTGCGGCGGGCCGGCGTACTGCTGCGGCTGGTGCGGGTAGCCGTAGTCCGGGCCGGCCTGCGGGGGCCGCTGCTGCGGGCGCTGCTGGGGCCGCTGCGGCTGCTGCTGCGGGCGCGCGACCTGGCGCTGGGGGCGGCGGCGCAGCGGATCCTCGCCGGGGTCGAGGTACTGCACCTGGGTCTGCTCGTTGCGGTCGCGGGCGGCGCGCAGCTGGCTCTGCCAGGGGTGCGGCTGCTCCGGGTCGCCGGACTGCCGGTCCGACTGCCCCTGCGGGACCGGCGGCAGGACGGCGGTGGGGTCGGCGGCGCCGGTCTGCGGCAGCACGGCGGTGGGGTCCGCGGCGCCGGCCGGGCCGGGGGCGCCGGTGTGCGGCAGGACGCTGGTCGCGGCGTTCGGGTCGAAGGCGCCCGCGCCGTGCTGCAGCACCTGCGTCGCGTCCGCCGAGCCGGGGACGGGGGCAGGGGACGAGTCGGGGGCCAGCAGGCTCCCGACGGCGTCCGCGGCGGCGATCTGGGCGCTGCTCGCGTGGACGCCGACGCCCTCGGCGACGACGCGCAGGCCGCGGGCGAGGTTCTCGGCGCTGGGCCGTTCGCCGGGGTTCTTGCGCAGGCAGCGCTCGATGACCGTCCACAGCGGGTCGGGGACCGTGGAGGGGCGGCGCGGTTCGGCGCTGAGGTGCTGGTGCAGCACCTCCAGGGCGGTGGCGCCGGCGAACGGCGGGCGGCCGGTGACCAGCTCGTACAGCAGGATGCCGGCGCCGTAGATGTCGACGGCGGAGGTCTGCGGGCGGCCTTCGGCGGACTCCGGCGCGATGTACGCGGGCGTGCCGACGAACTCCTGGGTGCGGGTCAGGCCCGGGGAGTCGGCGAGGCGCGCGATGCCGAAGTCGGTCAGCATCGGGTGCATCTGGCCGCCGCCCTGCGCCAGCAGGACGTTGGCGGGCTTGAGGTCGCGGTGGACCACTCCGTCGGCGTGGCTGGCGGCGAGCGCGTCGGCGATCTGGGCGGTGAGCAGGGCGGCGCCCACGGGGCTGAGGGGACCGTTCTCGCGCAGGTAGCGGTGCAGGTCGGGACCGTCGATGAGGTCCATGACCAGCGCCAGCAGATCACCCTCGACGACCAGGTCGCGGACCCGGACGATGTTCGGGTGGGTCAGGCGCAGCAGGACGGAGCGCTCCCGGAGGAAGCGCATCACGATGTCCGGGTCGCTCGCCAGCTCCTCCTTGAGGACCTTGATGGCGACGGTCTCGCCGGGCTGGCCCGGCACCGCGGCCTCGGCCCCCGCGGTCTCGCGCTGGCGGGCTCGCCAGACGGTGCCCGTGGCGCCGCGTCCGAGCGGTTCCTCGAGCAGGTACTTGCTCCCTACCGGCCGCACGTCATGGGCTCCCTGCTGCTTGCTTACGTTCCGACCCACTGTAATGGCGCGAAGGGCGCCACCGGCTGTCGTCGCCCAAGCGTCTCGCGTACGAGATTCCCGCGCCTGTGCGAAGGAAAGACGCTCGACCCGGTCCGTCGGTTGCCGGAAGCGGTCGTGACCGATCTCGAACGGTCATCGGGAGGGCGGCTGTCAGGCACTTTTGCGGGCAGAGCCGACCAATCAAGATCACTTGCCCTCCGGCGGCGGGCGTGTTGTCGGCGGCAGGTGCGAGGATGCCTGCAGTACTGGCCGATGTGCTCGTGTGGGGTGGGGGGAAGTCCGCGCCCGCGCAGAAGGGACCGCTGACGGCGATGCAGATCCGGCTGACCGTCGTTGACCCGCTGGGCCCGCCCGACCGGGCCCGGGGCCGCACCGCGAGCCGCGACGTACTGGTCACGGCGCCCGCCGGCACGGCCCTCGCCGCGGTCGCGTCGGCGCTGGCCTCGGCGGTCTCCGGCGACGGGAGCGCGGCCGCGTCCGGCGGCGCCCCCGTGCTGTACGCGGGCGTGGAGCGGCTCGACGACCGCCGCAGCACCCTCGGCGAGCCCCCGCTGACCGACGGCGCCGTGCTGTCCCTGGGCGCCCCGGCCGACCCCGAACCGCACCCGGAGCCGGCCGACGCCCCGACCCAGCTGCACGTGGTCGCCGGGCCGGACGCGGGCGGAGTGCACCTGCTGCACGGCGGGGAGATCCGCATCGGCCGCTCCGCCGACGCCGACGTCCCGCTCGACGACCCGGACGTCTCCCGGCTGCACTGCGCGGTCACGGTCGCCGCCGACGGCCGCGTCTCGGTCGCCGACCTCGGCTCCACCAACGGCACGGTCCTGGACGGCGTCCGCGTGGACGCCCGCCCGGTGCCCTTCACCCCGGGCGGGCTGCTGCGGATCGGCGAGTCGGCCCTGCGGCTCGCCCCCGCCGCGCGGCCGCAGGAGCGGGTGGCGACCGCACCGGACGGGGAGGGCCACATACGGGTGCCCTCCGGGGCGGACCGGACGGCGCCGGGCGGCGCGGGCCCGGCCGGGGCCGCCGCGCAGGCTCCGGCGGGGTCCCACGCGCGTGTGGCGGACGGCGGCGACACGGCCGCCGCCCTGCGGGAGGCGCCCGGCGCCCAGAGGCACGCCCCGGTGGTGCCGGAGCAGGGCGGGGCGCCGCGGATCGAGAGCGGCCCGCCGCAGCCACCGTCCGGGCCGACCCGCTACATGGCCGGGGACACGCACGCCGGCCACCCGGGCGCGGTCGCGTGGAACCCCGGCGCGCAGGCCGCCCACGACGCGGCGCACTACGGCGCGGTGGACCACGGCGGGGTGCACCACGGCGCGGTGGACCACGGCGCGGTGGACCACGGCACGGCGGACGACGGCGCACGCGCGCGGGGCGGTACGGCCGCCCAGGGGGCGCGCAGGCGCGGCGGGCTCACGGCGTGGGCCCGGCGGCTGGCCGGCGGGCGCGGCGAGCAGGCCGCGGCAGCCGACGAGGCGTACGGCGCCCAGGACGCCCCCGGCGCGGCGGCGTACCCGCCCGCCGGCGGTGCCCGGCTGCCGGAGACCTGGCCGGACCCGGCGGTGCTGCTGCTGACGGCGCTCGGTCCGGGCCCCCGGCTGTGGGAGCGCGGGCCGGGACACCCGGAGACGCTCACCGTGCGGCTCGGCACGGCCGACCGGGCGGCGCCCGACGGCTCCGGCCTGCTGCCCGCCGTGCCGGTGACCGCGAACCTGCGCGAGGCCGGCTCCCTGGGGCTGGCCGGTCCCCGCGCGCGCCTGTCCGGGCTGGCCCGCGCGGTGGTGGCCCAGCTCGCCGCGCTGCACTCCCCCGAACTGCTGGAGATCGTCCTGATCAGCGCGGACCGCTCCCGCCCCGTGCAGGAGCGCGCCGCGGAGTGGTCCTGGCTCGGCTGGCTCCCCCATGTGCGTCCCGCGCACGGCCAGGACTGCCGTCTGCTGCTCGCCTACGACCACGAACAGGCCGCGGCGCGCACCGACGAGCTGCTCCGGCGCCTGGAGGACCGGTCGGCGGACGCCCGTCCGGGTGCCCGGCCGGCCGCCCCGGCCCCCGGACTCCCCGCCGCCCGGCGCCCTTCCTGGGCCCGGGAAGACGACGAGGACGGGGCGGACGGCTTCACCGGGCCGTACACCGTGCTGGTCGTGGACGGCGACCCCGGCACCGCCGTGCGCGAGGCGGTGACGCGGCTGGCCCTGGCGGGACCGGCGGCCGGGATCCACGTCGTGTGCCTCGCCGAGACGGAGTCCGCGCCGCCCGCGTCACCGGTCACGGAGACCTACCGGGCGGCGTGCGCGGTGGCCCCGGCGTTCCGGGACTGCGGCGCGGTCGCGCTGCTCAGCGGCGACGTGGCCACGGCGCTGCGCCTGATGCGCGTGGCCCGGACCGCTCCGGCCCCCGCCGACCGCCCGGCCACCGGCCTCGGTACCGGTCCCGGCCCCGGCTCCGGTGCCGCGGGCCGCTCCGCCGTGCCCGCCCCGCCGCACGCAGGCCCGGTGGGTCCCGGCACGACGGCCGCCGTGGACGCCGTGTCGCTCGCGTGGGCCGAGCGGTTCGCGCGGGCGCTGGCGCCGTTGCGGCCGGACGGTTCCCCGGCCGAACAGCACACGCGCGTGTCCGTGCCGCTGCCCCAGGCCGCCCGGCTGCTGGACGAGCTGGGGCTCGCCCGGGCCACCCCGGCGTCGCTGATGGCGCGCTGGGCGGACGCGGCGGACGACGCGCAGTCGCTCGGCGGGCGGGCGTGGGCCGTGCTCGGCGCCGGTCCGCGCGGGCCGGTCTGCGCGGACCTGGCGGCGGACGGGCCGCACCTGCTGGTCGAGGGACCGGCGGGCAGCGGACGCACGGAGCTGCTGCGGGCCGTGGTCGCCTCGCTCGCCGCCGCCGAACGCCCCGACCGGCTGGGCATCGTCCTGATCGACGGCCGGGACGGCACGGGCGCGCCGGGTGGACCCGGCGAGGGCCTGCGCGTCTGCACGGACGTCCCGCACGTCACCACCCACCTCACCGCCAACGACCCCGTTCGGATGCGGGAGTTCGCGCAGTCCCTGAGCGCCGAGCTGAAGCGGCGGGCCGAACTGCTGGGCCGCTGCGACTTCGACGAGTGGCACGCCGGGCGGGCGGCGGCGGGCCGGATCGTCCCCCAGCGGGCGGCGGCGACCCGCGGCACGCCCGCCGCCGCGCCCGCGCCCGGCACCGCGGCAGGCACCACGGCCGTGGCACCCGGCGCGGCGGCCGCGGCAGCCCTGGCGGCCGGAGGCCGCGCCGCCGGCCCGTCCGGTGCCGGGGCCGCCGACCTGGACACCCCGCCCAGCTCGACCCTGCGGCTGCGCCCGGCGGCCGCCCGGAGGCGTGCGGAGGACGCGCCGCCGCCGCTGCCCCGGCTGGTCGTGATCGTCGACGACCTGGACGCCCTCGTGTCCCCCGCGCTGGGTTCACCCGGCCGGCCGGCGGCCGGTTCGGTGATGCGGGCGCTGGAGGCGGTGGCCCGGGAGGGCGAGCGGCTCGGCGTGCACCTGGTGGCGGCGGCCGGGCCGGGCGGCCGTACCGCGGAGACCGAACCGGCCCGCCGGGCCGGCCTGCGCGTGACGCTGGACGCGCCCGGCGCCGGACCGGACCAGCCGGCTCCCGGGCGGGGCCGCCTGACCTGGGCGGACGGACGGGCCACGGCCTTCCAGGGCGGCCGGGTCACGGGCCGCATACCCCGCACGGCGACGCTGCGCCCGACGGTCGTCCCCCTGGAATGGGAGCGCATGGGCGACCCGCCCGCCCGCCGCCCCGTACGGGAACTGGGCAACGGGCCGACCGACCTCGCCCTGCTGGCCAGCGCGCTGGAGAGGGCCGCACGAGAGGTGTCGGCGGCACACGTCCCGTCACTGCTGTAGCCCCGACGGCCGTTTGCAGCCCCGACGGCCGTTCGCACCCCCGCCCGACACCCGTCGGCACCCGCCCGGCGTCCTTCGGCACCCGCCCGGCAGCCGCCCGACAGCCGCCCGGCCCGTTGCCGCGCCCGCCCGGCCCTCGGCGTGCCCGCCGGGCGGCCACGCCATCCCGCACCCGCCCGGACCCACCCGCACCCCCGCCCCCACCCCCGGTCACGACGCGGTCACGAATCGCCACTTGACACGGGAGGCGCTCTTGCCGCCCCCTGCGCACGGGCGTAGACCAGACGGACGGGACAGCGCTCGGTCGTTCGACGAAGATCGAAGAACGGGGCAGTGAATGCACAGCACGAGCAAGAACCGCAGGGCCGCGAGGACGGCCGCCGCGCTCCTCTTAGGGGCGCTCACCCTGTCGCTCACCGCCTGCGGCGGCGACGGCACCGACAAGAGCAAGGACGACACAGGCGGCGGCAAGGAGACGGGCTCCACCGTCACCCTCCCGAAGCTGAACGGCGCGAACCTGGAGGTCGCCGCCGTCTGGACCGGCGGCGAGCAGAAGAACTTCAAGAAGGTCCTGGCCGAATTCGAGAAGCGCACCGGCGCCAAGGTCACCTTCGTGCCCGCCCAGGACCCGATCATCAACTTCCTCGGCTCGAAGATCGCGGGCGGGCAGCCGCCGGACGTCGCGCTGCTGCCGCAGCCGGGCGCCATCAAGCAGGCCGTCGACAAGGGCTGGGCCAAGCCCCTCGGCGCCGAGGCCGTCGCGGAGCTGAAGAAGAACTATGCCCAGGGCTGGCAGGACATCGGCAAGGTCGACGGCAAGCAGTACGGCGCCTACTACAAGGCCGCCAACAAGTCGCTGATCTGGTACAACGCCAAGGTCTTCGAGAACGCGGGCGCCTCCGAGCCGAAGACGTGGAAGGAACTGCTCAGCACCGCCCAGACGGTCTACGACTCCGGTGTGACGCCGTTCTCCGTCGCCGGCGCGGACGGCTGGCCGCTGACCGACTGGTTCGAGAACGTCTATCTCTCCCAGGCGGGCCCGGAGAAGTACGACCGGCTCGCCCAACACAAGATCAAGTGGACGGACCCCTCCGTGAAGGAGGCCCTGACCACGCTCGCCCAGATCTGGGGCAAGAAGGACTACGTGGCGGGCGGCAGCTCCGGCGCCCTGCAGACGGAGTTCCCCGCCTCCGTCACGCAGACCTTCACCGGCGGCGCCCAGCCCAAGGCGTCCATGGTCTACGAAGGCGACTTCGTGCAGGTCAACATCCAGGAGACCAAGGCGAAGGTGGGCACCGACGCGAAGGTGTTCCCGTTCCCCGCGGTCGGTGACAGCCCGCCGGTGGTCTCCGGCGGCGACGCGGCCGTGATCCTGAAGGACTCCAAGGCCGCGCAGGCCCTGGTCACCTTCCTGGCCTCGCCCGACGCGGCGACCATCCAGGCCAAGCTGGGCGGCTACCTCTCGCCGAACAAGAACGTGCCCAACTCGGCGTATCCGAACCCGGTCCAGCGGAAGATCGCCAAGGCGCTCATCGCGGCCGGCGACGACTTCCGCTTCGACATGTCCGACCAGGCCCCGCAGTCCTTCGGCGGCACGCCCGGCAAGGGCGAGTGGAAGGACCTTCAGGACTTCCTGAAGAACCCGAAGGACGTGGCGGGCGCGCAGGCGAAGCTCGAGGCGGACGCGGCGAAGGCGTACGGAGGCTGACCGGACGATGACCGGACACGTCACTGTGGGGTGGAGCCGGCGATGACGCCGGCCGCCGCGGAGGGTGTCGCCAAGAACACGGCGAGACCCTCCGCTCCCCGTCCGCGCAAGAGTGTGACCGGCACCCGCCGGACGGTGGCAGCGCTCTTCCTGCTGCCCGCCCTGGTGCTGCTCGGCGCGCTCGTGGTCTACCCGATCGGGTACTCGGTCGTCCGCAGCTTCTACAACGCCTCCGGCGACGGCTTCGCCGGATTCGACAACTACCGGGCCCTGTTCACCGACGACGGCATCCGCACCGCGCTGAAGAACAACATCGTCTGGGTGGTGTTCGCGCCCACGGTGGCGACCGCGCTCGGCCTGATCTTCGCGGTGCTCACCGAACGGGTGCGCTGGGGCACGGCGTTCAAGCTGGTCGTCTTCATGCCGATGGCGATCTCGATGCTGGCGGCCGGCATCATCTTCCGCCTGGTCTACGACCAGGACCCCGACAAGGGCGTGGCGAACGCGGTGTGGGTCGGGGTGCACGACACCTTCGCCGAGTCCTCCGCGTTCCCGAAGGCGCACCCGGGCCGCGAGTCACCGCTGACGGCGCAGGGCGGCGGCTTCGTGACCAAGGCGGCCGTCCGCACCGGGGAGTCCGTCGCCCTCCCGCTGGTCGGCGTCGCCCCCGACCAGATGCCCGGCAGCGCGAAGCACGCCGTACAGGCGAAGCCCGACCCGGGGAAGATCACCGGCACGACCTGGCAGGACTTCACCCGCGGCAAGGGCGTGGGGAAGCTCGGCGCCGTCGACGCCTCCGAGCTGGGCTACCCCGGCATGCGGATCGAGGCCGTCAAGGACGGCAGGGTCGTGGCGACGGCGAAGGCCGCGGACGACGGCACCTTCGCGCTGCCCGCGAAGGCCGACGGGGCGCACCTGCGGCTGCCCGCGTCCAACTTCGCGGAGCCGTACAACGGCCTGGACTGGCTCGGCCCGTCGCTGGTCACACCGGCGATCATCGGCAGTTACGTATGGATGTGGGCGGGCTTCGCGATGGTCCTGATCGCGGCCGGGCTCGCGGGCATCCCGCGGGAACTCCTGGAGGCGGCCCGCGTCGACGGCGCGGGCGAGTGGCAGGTGTTCCGCAGGATCACCGTGCCGCTGCTGGCGCCGGTCCTCGCGGTCGTCGTCGTCACCCTGATGATCAACGTGCTGAAGATCTTCGACCTGGTCTTCATCATCGCCCCGAACAGCTCCCAGGACGACGCCAACGTGCTGGCCCTGGAGCTGTACCGGAAGGGCTTCTCCGAGGACCAGCCCGGCATCGCCAGCGCGATCTCGGTGTTCCTGCTGCTGCTCGTCATCCCGGTGATGCTGTTCAACGTCCGCAGGCTGCGACGGGAGGTGCGGCGATGACCGCGGAAGCCGGAAGTCTCCCCGAAGCGGCGCCCGTCGAGCCCGTCCGGCCCGCCAAGGCCGGGCAGTCGCTCGGCTCGCGGCTCGCGGGCGCGGTCAGCGGTGGCGTGCTGCGCGCCTTCCTCCTGGTCGTGGCCCTGTTCTGGCTGGTCCCGACGATCGGCCTGCTGCTGTCGTCGCTGCGCTCCCCCGAGGACATGGCGGCGAACGGCTGGTGGAACGTGTTCAGCGAGCCGTCGCAGATCACGTTCGACAGCTACCAGAAACTGCTCGCCAACAGCGACATCACCGACGCGCTGCTGAACACGATCTGGATCACCGTCCCGGCGACGGTCATGGTCGTCGTCATCGGCGCCCTCGCGGGCTACGCCTTCGCGTGGATGGAGTTCCCGGGCCGCGACTGGTGGTTCCTGGGCGTGGTCGGCCTGCTGGTGGTGCCGGTGCAGGTGGCGCTGATCCCGATCGCCGAACTCTTCGGCAACATCGGCCTGTTCGGGACGATCTTCGGGGTGATCCTGTTCCACGTGGGCTTCGGCCTGCCGTTCGCGGTGTTCCTGCTGCGGAACTTCTTCGCGGAGATCCCGCGGGAGCTGCTGGAGGCGGCCCGGCTCGACGGGGCCGGCGAACTGCGCCTGTTCGCCCGCGTGGTGATGCCGCTCGGCGGGCCCGCGATCGCGAGCCTGGGCATCTTCCAGTTCCTGTGGGTGTGGAACGACATGCTGGTCGCCCTGGTGTTCACCAAGGCGGGCACCCAGCCCATCACGGTCGCCCTGCAGACGCAGGTGAGGCAGTTCGGCAACAACGTCGACGTGCTGGCGCCCGGCGCGTTCATCTCGATGGTGATCCCGCTGGCCGTGTTCTTCGCCTTCCAGCGGCAGTTCGTCTCCGGCGTGATGGCCGGCGCCGTCAAGTGACCGTGTGAACAACGCCCGAGGGGGCGGGGCCGTCACGGCCCCGCCCCCTCTCGTTCACCCGGCATCCCCCGTATGCCGTACAAACCGTAACCAGGTCACTCCATTGGCCGTTCCTGGGCAGAACCCCCCGCGCCGAGCCAACTTGGATGTGCCTTGCCCAGGTTCAGTGTCATCGTCCCCGCGTACGAGGTTCAGGCGTACCTGCACGCATGCCTGGAATCGGTGCTGACCCAGTCGTACCCCGATCTCGAGGTGATCGCGGTGGACGACCGCTCGCCGGACGCCTGCGGCGAGATCATCGACGAGTTCGCGCGGCGCGATGCGCGCGTGCGCCCCGTGCACCTGCCGGAGAACGGGGGCCTCGGCCCCGCCCGGAACGCCGGCCTGGCCCGGGCCACCGGCGACTACCTGGTGTTCCTGGACGGCGACGACACCCTCGCCCCGGACGCGCTGCGGGCGATCGCCGACCGGCTGGAGGAGACGGGCGACCCGGACGTGCTGGTCTACGACTACGCGCGCACCTTCTGGTCGGGCGAGACCGTCCGCAACCAGGCCGCCGCCCAGCTCACCGAGCAGGGCCCGGCGCCCTTCCGGCTGGCGGACCGGCCGGGCCTGCTGCGCCTGCTGATGGTCGCCTGGAACAAGGCGTACAAGCGGGAGTTCGTCGAGCGCGAGGCGCTCGCCTTCCCGCCCGGCTACTACGAGGACACCCCGTGGACGTTCCCGGCGCTGATGGCGGCCGAGTCGCTCGCCACCCTCGACCGGGTGTGCGTCCACTACCGGCAGCGCCGCCGGGGCAACATCCTCGGCACCACCAGCCGCCGGCACTTCGACGTCTTCGAGCAGTACGACCGCGTCTTCGCCTACCTCGAGCGGCGCCCCGAACTGGCCTGCTGGCAGCCGGTGTTGTTCCGCCGCATGGTCGACCATCTGATCGTGGTGTTCTCCCGGCGCGACCGGCTGCCGCGCGAGGCGCGCGCCGAGTTCCTGCGCAAGGCCCGCGCCTACTACCGCCGTTACCGCGTCCCCGGAGGCCCCGGCGGCTCGGCCGGCGGCCCCGTTCCGCTGCGGCACGCCCTGGTCCGCTGGGGCCTGCACCGCACCTACCGCGCCCTGCGGCTGGCGTCGGCGGCGCACCGCAGGACCGGCAAACTCGCCGCACGCCTGCTCAGGTCGGTGCGGGCGGGCGGCCTCCGGCTGCACTACCGCCTCCAGCGGTGCCTGCCGCTGCGCACCGACCGCGCCGTCTTCTCCGCCTCCGGGGGCCGCGGCCACGGCTGCGACCCGGGGGCGCTGGAGGAGGCGTTCCGCGCCCTGGCGCCGCACATCCGCACCACGTGGGTCGCCCGCCCCGGGCACCGGCACCCCGCCCCCGAAGCGGCCCCGCGGGTCAGCCCGGACACGGCCGCGTACTTCACGGCGCTCGCCCGCTCCAAGTACCTCGTCGACGACACCGACCTCGACCGGCGCCTGGTCAAACGCCCCGGCCAGATCCTGGTGCGGGCCGGGCACGACACCCCGCTCCGGCACCGGGGCCTGGACCTCCAGGAGCGCCCGGCGGCCGCCCGCGACACGGACTTCGCCGCCCTGCTGCGAGGCGTCGACACCTGGGACTACCTGCTGTCCGCCAACCGCCACTCCACCCTGACCTTCGAACGCGTCTTCCCGGGCGCCTACACCACGCTGGAGTACGGCGCCCCGCGCAACGACGTGTTCCAGCGCGCGACCCCGGCGGACGTGGCGCGGCTGCGCAAGCTGTTCGGCGTCCCCGGGGACGCGGTGGCGGTCCTGTACGCGCCCACCTGCCGCGACCACCGGCGCACCCAGGGACCGGCCCTGGACGTGGAGCGCGTCGCGCGCCGGCTCGGGCGGCGCTTCGTCGTCCTGCTGCGCGCCCACGCCCGGCACACCGGCCCCCTGCCGCGGGGCGCGCGGATCATCGACGTCACCGGCCACCCCAGCGTCGAGGACGTCTGCCTCGCCTCCGACGCCCTGGTCACCGACTACTCGTCGATCATGTTCGACTACGCCAACCTGGACCGGCCGATCGTGGTCCACGCCGCGGACTGGGAGGCCTTCGAGGCTTCCAGCGGCGCCTACTTCGACCTGCGTGACGCCCCGCCGGGCCCGGTCGTCCGCAGCGAGGACGAGCTGATCGAGGTCTTCGCCGCCGGACGCTGGCACGACGCCCGCTCGGCGCGGCTGCGCTCGGCGTTCCGGGAGCGCTTCTGCCCGTACGACGACGGGCGCGCCGCCGAACGCGTGGTCCGGCACGTGGTACTGGGTGAGCGCGGGGCGGACCTGCCGCCGGTCGTGCCGCTCGCCGAGCGCCGCCCGGTGCCGTCGGCGGCGGCCCCCACGCGCGCCCCGCAGACCACGGTGCCGCAACCGGCCGGCCCGCTGACCGTCACCGACAGCCTCTGAACGCCGTTGTCACACCGAGGAGTTCGCATGCCCTCCAGTCCGTCGCGGCCCGCCCCGAGCAGGCCGTGCAGCCGGCGTCCCGCCGGGCGTCCGGGGCGAGGCCGCGCCGTCTGAGGCGCCCGAGCCCGTGCAGAACATCGACAGGAAGATCAGAATGCCCCGCTTCAGCATCATCGTCCCGTCCCACGGTGTGGCGGGCCGGCTGTCCCAGGCGCTGGACTCCGTCCTCGCGCAGCCCTTCGGCGACGTCGAGCTGATCCCGGTCTGCGACGCCCCCGGCTCGCCCGCGGCGGACGTCGCCGCCCGGTACGCCGAGCGGGACTCCCGGGTGGTCCCGGTGCACTCGCCCCCGTCGGCCGGTCTGGCCGGGGCGCGCAACACCGGCATGCGGGCGGCGACCGGCGCGTACGTGCTGTTCCTCGACGGCGACGACACCCTCGTACCGGGCGCGCTGGCGGCGCTCGACGCCCGCCTGGCGGACACCGGCGACGTCGACGTGCTGTACTTCGAGCACGAGCGGGCCCCGTGGTGGGAGGGCGAGCCCACCAACCCGGCCGCGCTGCTGTGGCCGCGGAGGCTCCCGGACGGCGCCTTCGCTCCCGGCCAGGTGCCGCAGCTGACCGGGGTGCGGCTGCCGGCGTGGAGCGCCGCGCACCGCCGCGGGTTCCTCCTCGAACACGAACTCCGTTTCCCCGGCGGCCACTTCACCGACGTCGGCTTCTGCGGGCTGGTCGCGCTGCACGCCGAGCGGGCCGCGGTGCTGCGCCGGGTCGTGGTGCGGCACCTGGTGCGGCGGCAGGGCAGCCGGGCGGCCCGGCCGGGCGAGCACCACTTCGAACTCCTCGACCAGACCGACCTGGTGCTCACCCGGGCCGCCGAACTGGGGCTGCCGGCCGAGCGGTCGGGGCCGCTGTTCGCGCAGCTGTTCGCCGCGATCCTGAAGACCGCCGCGCATCCCGGGCGGCTGCCGGCCAGGCGGCGGGCCTTCTTCCGGCGGGCGAGCAGGCTCTACCGGCGCCACCGCCCGGCCGGGTTCCGCCCGCCGGGCGGCAGCGTCGGCGTGCAGCACCGGCTGCTGGCGGCGGGGGCGTACACGGCGTTCCGCACCCTGCGCTCCGTCAACCGGGCGGCGGCCGGGGCGCGGGAGCGCCTGCCGCGGCCGAAGGGGCTGCGCACCCGCCTGCGCTACGCGCGCGCCCTGCGCCGCCCGCTGGATCCCCACCTCGCGGTGTACTGCGCCTACTGGGGCCGCGGCTACGCCTGCAGCCCGGCTGCGATCCACGCCAAGGCGCGCCAACTGGCCCCGCACATCCGCGGGGTGTGGGTGGTGGAGGCGGACCAGGCGCACACCATGCCGGCCGACGTCGACTACGCGGTGATCGGCAGCCGCCGGTACTGGGAGGTGCTGGCCCGCGCCACCTACCTCGTCAACAACGCCAACTTCGCGGACGCCGTCGTCAAACGGCCCGACAGCGTGCACGTGCAGACCCAGCACGGCACCCCGCTGAAGAAGATGGGCGTCGACCAGGTGGCGTACCCCGTGGTCGCGGCCGCCACCGGCAGCTTCGCCAGGCTGCTGGCCCGGGTGGACCGCTGGGACTACAACCTCACCTCCAACCGCCACTCCACCGAGATGTGGGAGCGGGCCTTCCCCGGCGCGCACGAGACCCTGGAGTACGGCTATCCGCGCAACGACGTCTACTGCACGGCGACGGCGGACGACGTGGCGCGCGTGCGCCGGGAGCTGGGCGTGCCGGAGGACAGCACGGCCGTCCTGTACGCGCCCACCCACCGCGACTACCGCACCGGCTTCGAGACGGGCCTGGACCTGGAGGCGTTCTGCGAGGCGGCCGGCGAGAACGTCGTCGTGCTGCTGCGCGCCCACTACTTCTACGACCGCGGCGGCAGTCCGGACACCGGCCGGGGCGGCAGGGTCAGCCGGGTCATCGACGTCTCCTCGCACCGCTCCTCCGAGGACGTGTGCCTGGCCGCCGACGCGCTGATCACCGACTACTCGTCGATCATGTTCGACTACGCCAACCTGGACCGGCCGATCGTGGTGTACGCGGACGACTGGGACGTCTACCGGGAGACCCGCGGCGTCTACTTCGATCTGATGGAGAGCCCGCCGGGCGCGGTGGCCCGCACCCCCGAGGAGCTGGCGCGGGTCTTCGCCGACGGTTCCTGGGCGGGGCCGGAGGCCGCCGCGGCGCGGGCCGCCTTCCGGGAGCGGTTCTGCCAGTTCGACGACGGGCGCGCCGCCGAACGGGTCGTGCGCCGGGTGCTGCTCGGCGAGCCGCCCGAGTCGATCCCGCCCGTTCTCCCGCTCGCGGAGCGCGTCCCGGCCCCGGCCGCCTCCCCCCTCGTAAGGAGCTGACGTCAGCCGTGCCCCGCTTCAGCATCATCGTCCCCGTCTTCAAGGTGCAGGGCTACCTGCGCGAGTGCCTCGACTCGGTGCTCGGGCAGTCGTACGGCGACTTCGAGGTGGTCGCCGTCGACGACCGCTCGCCCGACGGCTGCGGCGCGATCCTCGACGAGTACGTCGCGCGCGACCCGCGGGTGCGGGTGCTGCACCTGCCGGAGAACGTCGGTCTCGGCCGCGCCCGCAACGCCGGCCTGGAGCAGGCGGGCGGCGACTACGTCCTCTTCCTCGACAGCGACGACGCCTACACGCCGGGCCTGCTGGCCGCCGTCGCCGCCCGGCTGGAGTCGGCCGGCGACCCCGACATCCTGGTCTTCGACCACGTCCGCACGCACTGGTGGGGGCGCGGCGGGCGCAGCGACTCCGCCGCCCTGCTCCAGGCGGCGGGCCTGGACACCTTCAGCCTGCGCGAGAGCCCCGAGTACGTGCACCTGTTCCTGGTGGCCTGGAACAAGGCCTACCGGCGCGCGTTCTTCCAGGGGCACGGGCTGCGGTACGCGCCCGGCCTGTACGAGGACGCGCCGGTCACCTACCGGTCGATGGTCCTCGCGGACCGGATCGCCTGCCTGAACCGGATCGGCGTCGAGTACCGGCAGCGCCGGCAGGGCGCGATCACCAAGACGCCGGGGCTCCGCCACTTCGACATCTTCGCGCAGTACGAGGGCCTGTTCGCGTTCCTGGAGGAGCGCGCGGACCTGGCCTGGGCGCGGCCGCTGCTGTTCGAGCGGGCGCTGGACCACATGCTGTACGTGCTGGCCTGCGAGGACCGGGTGACGCCCGGTCACCGCGCCGACTTCCACCGCGAGATCCGGTCCTTCCACCGCCGTCACCTCCCGGCGGGCTTCACCCCGCCGGACGGACCGCGCGGCACCGAGATGCGGCTGCTGGCGTCGTCGCCCTACCCGGCGTACGCGGCGCTGCGGGGCGCGCGCGGGGCGCGCGCCCTCGCGGGGAAGGCGGCCCGGCGCACGGCGCGGACCGTCTCGGAGCGCTCCCAGCGGGTCCTGTACGGGGCCGGGTCGAGGCTCCCCCTCGACCCGCACCTGGCCGTCTACTCCTCCGGCCACCACCGGGGGGTGTCCGGCGACCCGGCGGCGATCCACGCCAAGGCCCGCGAACTGGCCCCGCACATCCGCGGGGTGTGGGTGGTGCGGGAGGACGCGGTGGACACCCTGCCGCCGGGCATCGAGCACGTGACGCCGGGGTCGGCGCGCTACCACGCGGTCATGGCGCGGGCCACGTACTGGGTGAACAACGTCAACTGGCCGGGCAGCCTGGTCAAGCGGCCCGGCAGCGTCCACATCCACACCCACCTGGGCACCCCGCTGAAGTTCATGGGCGCCGACCTGCTGGGCAAGCCCGGCGCCCGGCACGGTTTCAGCGTGCCGCAGATGCTGCGCCGCGCCGACCGCTGGGACTACAGCCTGGTCGCCAACCGCCACTCCGAGCTGGCGTGGGAACGGGCCTACCCCTGTCACTTCACCTCGCTGCGGACCGGCAGCCCGCGCAACGACGTCCTGGTGGAGCCCTCCGCGCGGCGCGGCCGTGCGGTCCGCGAGCGGCTCGGCATCCCCGACGGCGACACGGTGGTGCTGTACGCACCGACCCGGCGGGAGTACCGGCGCGGCGGCCATGTGGACCGGATCGACCTGGCCCGGTTCGCCGCCGATCTCGGCCCCGGCCACACCCTCGTGGTCCGGCTGCACCCCTCGCTCGCCGCCGGCATCGCGCGCGGCCTGGGCCTGGCCGACCTGCACCGGCGGGGCGTGCTGGTGGACGCGACGGACGAGCCGCACGTCGAGGATGTGATGCTCGCCTCAGACGTGCTGGTCACCGACTACTCGGCGCTGATGTTCGACTACGCCAACCTGGACCGGCCGATCGTGGTCCACGCCGACGACTGGGACGCCTACGTGGCGAGCCGGGGCGTCTACTTCGACGTCACGGCCGAGCCGCCGGGCCCGGTGTCGCGTTCCTACCGGGAGCTGGCGTGGCTGTTCGCGTCGGGCGGCTGGCGGGGCGAGGAGTCGGCGAAGCTGCGGGCGGCGTTCCGGGAGCGGTTCTGCGAGTTCGACGACGGCCGGGCCGCCGAGCGGGTGGTGCGGACGCTGATGCTGGGCGAGCCGATGCCCGGCCCGGAGCCCTGCCCCGTCGTCCCCGCCCCCGCCGCCGGGGACGGCCGGGAGGTTCCGACACACCGTCTCACCCGTTGAGGTGACGGACGGCCAAGGCGTCGCCTTCGGCGGGAAACATACGGCCCATGCCCAAGACCTTCGCCCGGCCGGCCGTCCTGTGAGCGCCGGCGTCCTCGTCCGCCGGACCCTGCGCGGCGCGACGGCGCTGCGCGTCGGCCGGCTCCGGCGGCCCAGCCCGTACCAGGTCTTCGGCGGCCTGTTCTGGCTGGTGATGACCCTGGCGTTCTGGCGGATCCCGCTGTGCTGCGACGCCGGCCAGCACGCGGCGGTCGTCGAGCGGCTGCGGGCCGACCTGCTGCACCCCGCCCACTCGATGGCGGACCTGCCGGGCACGGGCAGCCCGTACTACGGCCCGTACGCCGTCGCGCAGGGCGTGTTCGCCCGGCTGACGGGACTGTCCGGGTGGGAGGTCCTGCGGCTCGCGGGTCCGCTGCACCTGGCCGTGCTGCTGACCGGGGTCGGCCGTTTCGTGCGGGTGCTCACGCCCCGCCCGTGGGCGCCGGTGCTGGCGCTGCCCGCGATGACGCTGCTGTGGGGCACCGAGCGGATCCTGTGGAGCGGCTACCTGGGGCTGATGTCGATGACGACGAACATCAGCTATCCGTCGGCGTTCGCGATCGGGCTGACGTTCTGGGCGTGGGCGCTGACCGGCGGGCGCGCCTGCGAACGGGATGCGCCGGTCCGCTACGTCGGGCCGAGCGGTCTGGGCGGCTGGTGGGGCTACGCCGGGATCGGCGCCCTGTACGGCCTGATCCTGCTGATCCACCCGGTCACGGCCGTCTCCGCGGCGACCGGCGCGGTGGCGGTGGTGGCGGCGCGGCAGCGCGACTGGCGGTCGCCGGTCGCAGCCCGGTGGGCGCTGGCGGCCGCGTCGGCGCTGGCTCTCGCCCTGGTGTGGCCGTACTACGACGTGCTGTCGCTGAGCGGCGACACGGGCATGGACGGGATGCACCGGCGGCTGTACGAGCACCTGGCGGGCAACTCGTGGCTGGCGCTGATCGGGGCGCCCGCGCTGTGGTGGCGGGCCCGGCGGTCGGCGCGTGATCCGCTGGTGCTGATGTTCGCGCTGGGGTGCCTGGTGCTGGCGTACGGCTGGGTGAGCGGGCACTACACGTACGCGAGGGCGTTGTGGGCGGCACTGGTGCCGTTGCAGTTCGCGCTCGCGGTGGAACTGGCGGCGCCCCGGCCGTGGGGTTCGGTGCGGAAGGTGCTGGCGGCGACGGCGGTGGTGTGGGCGTGCGTGGGGTTCTTCACCGTGCACGCCGGCGCGGTGGTGCCGCGCGCGCTGGACCCCGTGGGGTTCGAGCAGCCGCCGCGCTGGCCGACGTACGGCTGGGCGGCCCGGTACATCGGGCGCGGCGAGGTGGTGCTCACCGACGACTACACCGCCTCGCACCTCATCGCCGGGTACGGTCCGAACCTCGCCGCGCCGATCTGGCCGGACCCCGCCCTGGACGAGCGGGAGCGCAGACGCCGCGGTGCCGACGTCCGCGCCTACTTCGCCCCCGACGCGACCCGCGCCCGGCGGGCCGCCCTGGTCCGCCGCTACCACGTGCGCTGGCTGCTGCTGACGCGCGGCCGGCCGGTGCCCGCGGAGGCGGTGGTGGTGGCGCGGAGCGCGCGGACCGGGGAGGTGCTGGCGCGGGTCGGGGCGGGGAACTGAGGGCGCGGCCCCTCAGGCGTCACTCGATCGTCACTCGATGACGAGGTCGACCTCGATGTTGCCGCGGGTGGCGTTGGAGTAGGGGCAGACCTGGTGGGCCTGCTCGACCAGCTTGCGGCCGGTCTCCTGGTCCAGGCCGTCGGGCAGTTCGACGCGCAGCGTCACCTGGAGGCCGAAGCCCTCGCCCTGCTTGCCGATGCCGACCTCGGCGGTGACGGCGGCGTCGGTGACGTCCACCTTGGCCTGGCGGCCGACGAGACCGAGGGCGCTGCCGAAACAGGCGGCGTAACCGGCGGCGAACAGCTGCTCGGGGTTGGTGCCCTGACCGTTGCCGCCCATCTCCACCGGGATCGACAGCGGAAGGTCGATCTTGCCGTCGGAACTGACGGCGCGGCCTTCGCGGCCGTGGGTGGCGGTGGCGACGGCGGTGTAGAGCGCGTCCATGGAAGACCATCCCTCTCGAGTCACGTACCGGCGGCTCGCTGCGGCCGCCTCACGACCACAAGTAGAGCACGCAATTCAATTGCGCGCAACTAAATGGCGAGGAGGGCTATCCTCGTGAGCATGGCCACCACTCCCGCCACCACTCCCGCCACCGACTGGCTCCGCCTCGACCAGCAGGTCTGCTTCTCCCTGCACGCCGCCTCGCGCGCCTTCAACGGCGTCTACCGCGTGGTCCTCAAGGACCTCGGGCTCACCTACCCGCAGTACCTGGTGATGATGGTGCTGTGGGAGCACGGCGAACTGCCCGTGAAGCGGCTGGGCGAACACCTGCGCCTCGACTCCGGCACCCTGTCCCCGCTGCTCAAGCGCCTGGAGGCGGCCGGTCTCGTGGTGCGGGAGCGCAGCGCGCGCGACGAGCGCTCGGTGGAGGTGCGGCTGACCGGCGAGGGGGCCGCGCTGCGCGAGCGCGCGCTGGAGGTGCCGCGCCGGATCGCGGCGTCCACCGGCCTCGACCTCGACGAGATCGGCGACCTGCGCGCCCGCCTGGACCGGCTCACCTCCGCGCTGGACACGGCCGCGGCGCAGGGGGCGCCGGCCGCGCAGGGGGAGCAGGGGGCGCAGGCGGAACGCTGGTAGCGCCGGCGGCGCCGGTGGCGGCGGCGGCTGTTCACGTGCCTGGCGTGGCTGTCGTGCCCGGGGTGGCTGTCGTGCCCGACGTGGGCGTCGTGCCCGGCGTGGCTGCCGTGCCCGGCGTGGCTCCCGGCGTCGCGGTCGTGCCCGGCGTGGCTGTCGTGCCCGGCGTGGCTCCCGGCGTGGCTGTCGTGTCCGGCGTCGCTGTCGTCTCCGGCGTGGCTGTGGTGGCGGGGCGGCGCACGTAGAGGCGGAGGGTGACCCGGCCGCGGACGTACTGGACCTGGGGCTCGAACTGCTCGCCGACCAGCGCGAGCTTGGCGCGCTCGGTCGGGTCGCCCGGGTCGGCGGGCGTCTGCAGCAGACGCGTCTCGGCGAGCACCCAGACACGGTCCGCCGAGGCGAGGCGTTGGCGCAGTTGCTCGGGCGTGGTCTCGCGCCCGCTCAGCGTCCCGGACCTGGGCCCGGACTCCAGCAGGGCGATGTCGCGAGCCCCGCTGAAGTCCTGCGGGTACGCCAGCGCCGTCAGCCGCCAGACCGACGGCACGAACAGCACCGGGTCGCCGGGGCGGATCTCACGGGCGGCGACGGCGCCGACGGCGGCGAGGTTCTCGGGACGGTGCGCGGCGGACCGGTCGTACCGGTACAGGGGCAGGTGGTGCACGAAGACGACGGCGACCACCAGAACCCCGGCCAGGGCGACCCGCGACCGCACGGGCGCGCGCGACACGGGCATGCGCGGCTGCGCGGACGGCGGCGGCCCGGCCGCACCCGGGCGCGCGGACGGCGGCGACGTGGGCGATGGCGACGCGCCTGTGGCCGGCGTAGCGCCCGTGCCCGGACGCGGGGACGACGGCTGCGCCGTCGCGCGCACCGTGCGCGGGGGGTACGCCGGAGGTGGCGGGTACGGCGCGCGCGCCGGGCTCGGCGGGGACGCCGGGGACTGTGCATGCGTCGGGGACGGCGGATGCACCGGGGACGGGTGACGCGGCCGTGGGCGCACCAGGGCCCGCGCGCACCGGTCGGCGCCCGCGGCCACCAGCAGCGACGCGCCCGCCAGCGCGTACAGCACGTACCGCTCGTGGTAAAGGGGCCGTACCTGGGAGAGGACCATCAGGACGCCCGGCGGCACCACCAGCAACGGACCCGCGACCGCTCCCGTCCGGCCCGCGCCCAGCCCCGCCGCCATCAGCAGCACCGCCGCCCAGAACACCGGGCCCTGCGGGGCGACGGCGAAGTCCCGCAGCAGCTGCCCCGCCTGCTCCCAGCCCGGCGCCACCAGCCACGACACCTGGGCCGACTGCCGCCGCGACACCCACACCAGCGGCAACACGACCAGCCCGGCCGCGCCGGCCGCGCGCCCCCAGCCGGCCCACACCCGCCCCGGCGCCCGCAGCAGCGCCAGCGTCACGGCGTGCGCGCACAGGGCCAGCACGGCCAGCTCGTGCAGCAGACAGGTCACGGCCACGACGGTTCCGTACGGCCACCACCGCGGCGGCCGCTCCTCCAGCGCCCGCACCAGCAGCAGCGTCGCCGCCGCCACGCCCGCCGCGACGAGCGCGTACGAGCGTCCCTCCTGCGCGTAGTGGCCGGTCAGCGGGGTGACCGCGTACAGCAGACCGGCCCACAGCCCGACCCGCGGGCGGGCAAGCCGGACGCCGAGGGCCGCGACCAGGCCGGCCGCCGCGGCCGCCCCGCACACGGACGGCAGACGCAGCACGACCTCGTCGGGACGGACGGCCAGGACGGCGTGCATCAACAGGTAGTACAGGCCGTGCACCGCGTCCATGCCGTGCAGGAACCGCCAGATCTGCGGCACCGAACGCTGCCCGACCAGGAAGGTGACGCCCTCGTCACCCCATATGCCGCCGCGGTCCAGGCCCCACAGCCCGATGGCGAGCATCACGGCCGTGGGCACCGCCACCGCCACGACGTCCGCCCGCACCCGCCACCGGCCCGCCCGCTCCGCGCCCACGCCGTCCCGATTGTCCTGGATGTTCCGATTGTCCACGCAGCCGATTGTGTGCCGCGGGCGGGCGGCTGCCGGAGATTGACGGTCCGATGGCACCCGTACGCCGGAAAGCCGGTGCGGCTCAACGCACCCGGCGGCCTGCTTCACTGATACGCGGCACACGAGGGCGGGAAAGAGGGAGACGGCCGCACATGACCTGGCTGATCACCGGCGGCGCCGGTTACATCGGGGCGCACGTCGTACGGGCGATGGCCGGGGCGCGCGGCGGCGCCGTGGTCTACGACGACCTGTCGACGGGCGACGCGGCGCGCGTGCCGGAGGGTGTGCCGCTGGTCGTGGGCTCGACCCTGGACGCCGAGCGCGTGGCGCGCGCCCTCGCCGACCACACGGTGACCGGCGTCGTCCACCTCGCGGCGAAGAAGCAGGTGGGCGAGTCGGTGGCGCGGCCCCTGCACTACTACCGGGAGAACGTCGAGGGCCTGCGCGTCCTGCTGGAGGCGGTCACGGCGGCCGGCGTCCCCTCCTTCGTCTTCTCGTCCTCCGCCGCGGTCTACGGCATGCCGGACGTGGAGCTGGTCACCGAGGACACGCCCTGCGCGCCCCTTTCGCCGTACGGCGAGACCAAGCTGGCCGGGGAGTGGCTGGTGCGGGCGACGGGCCGCGCGACCGGCCTGTCCACCGCCTGCCTGCGCTACTTCAACGTGGCGGGCGCGGCCACCCCGCAGCTGGCGGACACCGGCGTCCACAACCTGATCCCGATGGTGTTCGACAAGCTCACCCAGGACGCGCCGCCGCACATCTTCGGCGACGACTATCCGACCCCCGACGGCACGTGCGTCCGCGACTACATCCACGTGGTGGACGTGGCCGAGGCCCACGTGGCCGCCGCCCGCGCCCTGTCGGCGTCGCCGGGCCGCGACCTCACCCTCAACATCGGCCGCGGCGAGGGCGTCTCCGTCCGCGAGATGATCGACCGCATCAACGCCGTCACCGGCCACGACCGCCCCCCGACGGTGGCCCCGCGCCGCCCCGGCGACCCGGCCCGCGTCGTCGCCTCCGCCGCCCGCGCCACCACCGAACTGGCCTGGAAGGCCAAGCACGACGTCCAGGACATGATCACCTCGGCCTGGGCGGGCTGGCTGCGCCTGCACCCGGAGGCGGCGCGGCATTGAGGGTCAGGCGGCGGCCCCGCACAGGCCGCCGCCCCTCACAGAGCCTTGAGGGCCTGCGCGGTGGCCCGGGCCAGGGCGTCCAGGTATCCCTTCGGCAGCCTGGGGCTGCGGATCACCACCGAGCGCCAGTAGAGGGGGCCCGAGATCAGGTCGAGCGCCAGGTCCTCGTCGAAGTCCGGGCCCATCTCGCCCCGTTGCGCCGCCGCCCGGACGATCTTGCTGGCGACGCCCTCCTGTCCCTCGCGCAGCGCCTTCTGCATCGCCTCGGCGATGTCGGGGTTGCGGGCGGCCTCCGCCTGGAGGTCGGGGATGATCTGCGAGGCCACGGGGTGGCGCAGGGCGCGGGAGGTGACCTCGTACAGCAGGCGCAGGTCGCCCTCCAGGGTGCCGGTGTCGGGCACCGGCAGTCCCTGCACCGCGAGCGCCGAGACGACGTCGAGCACCAGGTGCAGCTTGGAGCGCCAGCGGCGGTACACGGCCGTCTTGCCGACGCCCGCACGGCGCGCGATCCCCTCGATGGACATCCGCGCGTAGCCGACGGCCGCGAGCTCCTCGAAGACGGCCGCCCGGATGGCTTCCGTCACATCCTCCCGGAGCACGGCCGCTCCGGCGGGGGCCCGGCGGCGCGTCCCCGTCCGGGGTTCGTCGGCGTTCGTCGTCATGCGACCAGCATAGAGCGTTGCGACGATACGGTCCCGTCCCCACGTGCCACGTCACGACGATACGGTCCCGTCCTCACGCAGGACGTGACGACGAAACGGTTGCGTCCCGACGCCACTCGGCCTACGCTCACGTTGCGACGATACGGTCCCGTCCCGACGTAAGAGAACGTGAAGAGAAGCGTAAGGAAACGCCGGGTGACGGGACACGGCGTCCGCGGTACCACCGCACGGCAACCCCCGGCGCAACCCCCCTCCCCCCGAGCGAAAGCAGCGGATGTGAGCCAGGTCCTCCACACACCGCCCCCGACGTCGGCCCCCGCCGACGGCGACCTCGCGGCCCTCGCCGCCCGCCACGGCCTCTCGGTCAGCGGCGCCCGCCCCTCGCTGCCCGACTACGTCCGCCAGCTGTGGGCCCGGCGCCACTTCATCGCCGCCTTCTCGACCGCCAAGCTCACCTCCCAGTACAGCCAGGCGAAGCTGGGCCAGGTCTGGCAGGTGATGACCCCGCTGCTGAACGCGGCGGTCTACTACCTGATCTTCGGCATCCTGCTGGGCACCAAGCGGGGCGTGCCGGACTACGTCCCGTTCCTGGTGACCGGCGTGTTCGTGTGGACGTTCACGCAGAGTTCGATCCTGTCGGGCACCCGCGCGATCTCCGGCAACCTCGGCCTCGTCCGCGCGCTGCACTTCCCGCGGGCCGCGCTGCCGATCTCCTTCTGCCTGCAGCAGCTCCAGCAGCTGCTGTTCTCGATGTGCGCCCTGGTGGTGATCCTGCTGTTCTTCGGCGTGCCGGTCGCCGCCTCCTGGGTGCTCGCGGTCCCGGCGCTGCTGCTGCAGTTCACGTTCAACGCCGGCATGGCGATGATCATGGCCCGGATGGGGGCGAAGACGCCGGACATCGCGCAGCTGATGCCGTTCGTCCTGCGCACCTGGATGTACGTCTCGGGCGTCATGTGGAGCATCGACAAGCTGACCAGCCGCGACCACATGCCGCACGCGGTGACCGTCGCGCTGCAGGCCAACCCGGCCGCCGTCTACATCGACCTGATGCGCTTCGCCCTGATCGACAGCTTCCACTCGAGCCAGCTGCCGCCGCACGTGTGGCTGATCGCGCTGGGCTGGGCCCTGCTCGCCGGGGTCGGCGGCTTCATCTACTTCTGGAAGGCTGAGGAGACCTACGGCCGTGGCTGAGCACACCGTCAAGACCGTCCCCACCGTCGTGGCCGACGGCGTCGACATCGTCTACCGCGTCAACGGCACCGGCGCCGGACGCGGCTCCGCGACCGCCGCCCTCAACCGCATGCTGCGCCGCAAGCAGACCGAGAAGGCGTCCGGCGTGCGCAGGGTGCACGCGGTCAGGAACGTGTCCTTCGTCGCCTACCGCGGCGAGGCGATCGGCCTGATCGGCACCAACGGCTCCGGCAAGTCGACCCTGCTCAAGGCCGTCGCCGGCCTGCTCCCGGTGGAGAACGGCCGCATCTTCACCGACGGCCAGCCCTCCCTCCTCGGCGTCAACGCGGCGCTGATGAACGACCTGACCGGCGAGCGCAACGTCTTCCTCGGCGGCCTCGCCATGGGCATGTCCCGCGAGCAGGTCAAGGAGCGCTACCAGGAGATCGTCGACTTCTCCGGCATCAACGACAAGGGCGACTTCATCACCCTGCCGATGCGCACCTACTCCTCCGGCATGGCGGCCCGGCTCCGCTTCTCCATCGCCGCCGCCAAGGACCACGACGTGCTGCTCATCGACGAGGCGCTGGCCACCGGCGACGCGGCCTTCCGCAAGCGTTCCGAGGCGCGGATCCGCGCGCTGCGCGAGCAGGCGGGCACCGTCTTCCTGGTCAGCCACAACAACAAGTCCATCCGCGACACCTGCGACCGCGTGCTGTGGCTGGAGCGCGGCGAGCTGCGCATGGACGGCCCGACCGAGGACGTCATGAAGGAGTACGAGGCCTTCACCGGCGACAAGAGCGACAAGACGGCGGCGAAGAAGGCCAAGCCCAAGCCGAAGGCGCCGCAGACCACCGTGCCGGCCTGACACCTGCCCCGGCACGCCGAAGCGCCCCCGGACCGCTGTGACGCCGCGGTCCGGGGGCGCTTCGGCGTACCCGCCGCCTACGAGTGCGTGCGCAGCAGCGTCCGCATCGTGCGCATCGCCACCGACAGGTTGGCGAGGTCGAACGTCTCCGAGCCGCGGATCTCCTCCAGCGTGGTGCGCGCCCGTCCCAGGATCGCCGCGTTCTTCTCCTCCCAGGCCACGAAGCGCTGCTCGGGAGTCGAGGTGCCGTTGCCGACGGCGAGCACGTCCGCGGTCAGGGCCGCGTGGGCCGCGTACAGGTCCTCACGGATGGACGCACGGGCCATGGACTGCCAGCGGTCGGCGCGCGGCAGCTCAATGATGCGGTCCATGAGCCGGGTGATGTGCAGACGGTCGGCGAGGTCGTAGTACACGTCGGCGACGTCCAGCGGCTCCTTGCCCATGCGGTCGGCCACCGAGACGATGTCCAGCGCCGGGAAGGCGGAGGAGAACCCGGCCACGCGGGTGGCCAGTTCGTCCGGGACGCCGGCGCCGGTCAGCTCGTCGTAGATCTGCTGCCACCAGTCCAGGTCCACGCCGCGCAGCAGCTTCGGCAGCTGCTGCCACACCTGCTCGACGCGTTCGGCGAAGAAGTCGACCGTCTCGGCGAGCTGCAGCGGCTGCGGCCGGTTGTTCAGCAGCCAGCGCGTGCCGCGCTCGACCAGACGGCGCGAGTGCAGGCGGATGCGGGTCTGGACGACCGCCTCGACCCGGTTGTCCAGGGACTCCACCGCGTCCCACACCGGCGCCGAGAGGAAGATCGCGCGGGCCACGGTCTGCGCCCGGACGATCTCCTCCAGGGAGGCGCCGGTCTCCTCGCGCAGCCGGTGCAGATACGTCGTACCGCCCGTGTTGACCGTGTCGTTGACCAGCACGGTGGTGGTGATCTCACGGCGCAGCGGGTGACCGTCGATGCGGTCGGTGAACTGCTCGCGCAGCGCGGTCGGGAAGTAGGCGTGCAGCAGGCCGCGCAGGTAGGGGTCGTCCGGCAGCGAGGTCTGCAGCAGCTCCTCCGCGACCGTGATCTTCGTGTACGCCAGCAGGACGGCGGTCTCCGGGCCGGTCAGGCCCTGTCCGGAGCCGAGGCGTTCGCGGATCTGCCGGTCGGTCGGCAGGAACTCCAGCGCCCGGTCGAGGTGGCCCTCGCGCACCAGGTGCCGCAGGTAGCGCTGCTGGGCGTGGAGCATGTCCTTGGACTGGGCGAGCGCGTTGGCGATGGCCGTGTTCTGCGCGTAGTTGTTGCGCAGGACCAGGCCGCCGACCTCGTCGGTCATCTCGGCGAGCAGCTTGTTGCGCTGCTTGACGGTCATGTCGCCGTCCGTGACCAGGCCGTTGAGCAGGATCTTGATGTTCACCTCGTGGTCGGAGGTGTCCACGCCCGCGCTGTTGTCGATGGCGTCGGTGTTGATCTTGCCGCCGTGCAGGGCGAACTCGATCCGGCCGAGCTGGGTCAGGCCCAGGTTGCCTCCCTCGCCGACGACCTTGACCTGGAGGTCGGCGCCGTCCACGCGGATCGCGTCGTTGGCCTTGTCGCCGACGTCGGCGTGCGTCTCGGTGGACGCCTTGACGTACGTGCCGATGCCGCCGTTCCACAGCAGGTCCACCGGCGCCTTGAGGATGGCCTTCATCAGGTCGGCCGGGGTCATCTTGGTGACCTTGCCCTCGATGCCGAGGGCCTCGCGGATGTGGCCGCCGATCGGGATGGCCTTGGCGGTGCGCGGGAACACGCCGCCGCCGGCGGAGATGAGCGCGGTGTCGTAGTCGGCCCAGCTGGAGCGCGGGAGCTCGAAGAGGCGGCGGCGTTCGGCGTAGGAGGTGGCAGCGTCCGGCTCGGGGTCGATGAAGATGTGCCGGTGGTCGAAGGCGGCCACCAGGCGGATGTGCTCGCTCAGCAGCATGCCGTTGCCGAACACGTCGCCGGACATGTCGCCGATGCCGACGACCGTGAAGTCCTCGGTCTGCGTGTCGACGCCGAGCTCGCGGAAGTGCCGCTTGACCGACTCCCAGGCGCCGCGGGCCGTGATGCCCATGCCCTTGTGGTCGTAGCCGGCGGAGCCGCCGGAGGCGAAGGCGTCGCCGAGCCAGAAGTTGTACTGCTGGGCGACCTCGTTGGCGATGTCGGAGAACGTCGCCGTGCCCTTGTCGGCGGCGACGACGAGGTAGGTGTCGTCCTCGTCGTGCCGGACGACGTCCTGCGGCGGGACCACCTCTCCGGCGACCATGTTGTCGGTGATGTCGAGCAGCGCCGAGATGAAGGTCTTGTAGCTGGCGATGCCCTCGGCCAGCCACGCGTCCCGGTCGACGCCCGGGTCGGGCAGCTGCTTGGCGACGAAGCCGCCCTTGGCGCCGACGGGCACGATGACGGTGTTCTTCACCATCTGCGCCTTGACCAGGCCGAGGATCTCGGTGCGGAAGTCCTCACGCCGGTCGGACCAGCGCAGACCGCCTCGGGCGACCTTGCCGAAGCGCAGGTGAACGCCCTCGACACGCGGCGAGTACACCCAGATCTCGAACGCCGGGCGCGGTGCCGGCAGGTCGGGGATCGCCTGCGGGTCGAACTTCATGGAGACGTAGTCGTGCGGCTTGCCGCCGGTCGCCCGCTGGAAGAAGTTCGTCCTGAGGGTCGCCTTGATGACGGTCAGGAAGGAACGCAGGATGCGGTCCTCGTCGAGGCTGGCGACCTGGTCGAGGGCTGCGTCGACCTCCTCCAGGAGGGCGTCGACGATCTCGAGCCCGGCGCGCTGCCGGTCCGGCGACATCCGCGCCTCGAACAGGGAGACCAGCAGCCGGGTGGTGTGGACGTTGTTACGGAGGGTGTCCTCCATGTAGTCCTGGCTGAAGGTGGACCCGGCCTGCCGCAGGTACTTCGCGTACGCCCGCAGCACCATCGCCTGCCGCCAGGTCAGGCCGGCGCTCAGCACGAGGGCGTTGAAGCCGTCGTTCTCCGCCCGGCCGGTCCAGGCGGCGGCGAAGGCCTCCTGGAAGCGCCCGCGGGCGTCGTCGCCGAGGTAGTCGGCGCTGCCGGTCTGCGCCTTGGGCATGCGCAGGCCGAAGTCGTAGATCCACGCGACACTGCGGTCGGAGCAGCGCAGTTCGTACGGCCGCTCGTCGATCACCTCGACGCCGAGCTGGCTGAGCACCGGCAGCACCGCGGACAGGGAGATGGCGCCGCCCTTGCGGTAGATCTTGAACCGGCGCTCGTCGGGGGCGGCGCCCACCGGCTCGTAGAGGCTGAGCGCGAAGTCCTTGCCGCCCTTGTCGTGCGAGTCGCTGAGCTGCTCGATGTTGACCAGGTCGGCGACCGCGGCGCGCGGGGTGTGGTCGGCCTTGTAGCCCTCGGGGAAGGCGTTGTGGTAGCGGCGCAGCAGCTCGGCCGCCCGCTCCTCGCCCAGCTCGGCGGTGAGCGCCTCGGCGAAGCCGTCGGCCCAGGAGCGGGCGGCCTCGACCAGGCGGGCCTCGATGCGCTCCCGGTCGGCGTCGGACAGCTCCGGCAGCTCGGTGCCCGGCGGGACGCGGACGACGAAGTGCAGCCGGGACAGGATCGACTCGGTGTTCCAGGCGGTGAAGTCGACGCTGATGCCGCCCAGCTCCTCCTTCAGGATGTCGATGATCCGCAGGCGCACGCCGGTGGTGTAGCGGTCGCGGGGGAGGTAGACGAGGGCGGAGTAGTAGCGGCCGTACTCGTCCTGGCGCAGGTACAGGCGCAGCCGCCGGCGCTCCTGCAGGTACAGGACGGAGGTGACGATGGACTGCAGCTCGTCGGCCGGGGTCTGGAAGAGCTCGTCGCGCGGGTACGTCTCCAGGATCTGCAGCAGGTCGCGGCCGTCATGGCTGTTGGGCGAGAAGCCGGCGCGCTGCAGGACGTCCTCGACCTTGCGGCGGATGACCGGGACCCGGCGCACCGACTCCGTGTACGCGGCGGAGGAGAACAGTCCCAGGAAGCGGCGCTCGCCGATCACGTTGCCGTCCGCGTCGAACTTCTTGACGCCGATGTAGTCCAGGTAAGACGGCCGGTGCACGGTGGCACGGCTGTTGGCCTTGGTGAGGACGAGGAGCTTGTGCTCGCGGGCCTTGGCGCGCGCGTCGGCGGGCAGCCGCTCGAAGGACGGGCTGACCGGGTGCTCCTCGTCGCCGGAGTGGTGCGGGTCGGATCGCAGTATGCCGAGTCCGGTGCCGGGCACGGCGGCCAGCGAGTCGTCGTCGCGCAGCTGGTACTCGCGGTAGCCGAGGAAGGTGAAGTGGTCGGCGGCCAGCCAGCGCAGCAGCTCGCGGGCCTCCTCGACCTGCGATGCGGGAAGGTCGCCGGGGAACGGCTCGTCCGGCATCCCGTCGGCGATGCGGATCGCGCAGTCCCGCATCTTCTCCCAGTCCTCGACGGCCTCGCGGACGTCGGACAGCACGCGCAGCAGGTCGGAGGTGATCTGCTTGAGGTCGGAGCGGTCGGTCTCGCGGTCGATCTCGACGTGGATCCAGGACTCGGTGTGCGCGTCGTGCGGCAGGGGCTCCTTCGGCGGCGTGGTGAGCACCTCGATGAGCTTGCCGGTGACGTCGCGGCGGACGACGAACTGCGGGTGGATCACCACGTGGATGCCGCGGTTCTGCCGGGTGAGCTCGTTGGTGACGGAGTCGACGAGGAAGGGCATGTCGTCGGTGACCACCTCGACGACGGAGTGGCTGCAGGTCCAGCCGTTCTCCTCGACGGTCGGGGTGTGCACCCGCACGCTGGCCGTGCCCTGGGGGCGGTTCTCGGCCAGCCGGTAGTGCGAGAAGGCGGCCCCGAAGACGTCGACCGGGTCACGGTCGGCGAGGTCCTCCGGGGCGGTGTGCAGGTAGTAGCGCTGGAGGAACGCGAGCACGGTCTCACTGTCCGGGGTGCCCGGAGTGCCCTGTTCCGTCGTCCCGGTCGGTAGGTGCCCCCCGACCGGGCTGTTCTCAGCTACCCGAGCGGCCCTCTCGAGCAGCTCGGCCTTGGCTTCGTCCAGCTTGGTCTGCATTGTCCTCTGGCTCCTGTCGCGCGCCGTTGCGTGACGTAGAAGGAAGTACGGTCTCTTCCCCGGTGACGTGACGCCGCGACGCGGGGTGTCCGGTCTGCTCCGACGCTATGCCGCACGGTGAGATGAGCGGGGGGATATGAGTCAATGTTGAGGTTCCCGACGGGTGTGACGCTGCTCTCTGCCGCGTCGCTTCCCGGGATGTGCGCGGCGCCCTGGGGACTGTCGCACCCCCGTCCCGCCCGCGCGGACCAGCGGGCGCCGCCCGGCCACGGATGTCGTCCGTGGGCGCCGGGCGCAGGGCAGGGGCGACGTTGCCCCCGCGAGCTATCGCGCTGATCACGCCACCAGGCTATCGCTCATCACAGGGGGGTCGTCATGAGCCGTATGTGTACAAAACCTGGGGTGGAAGTTTGACGTTCTGCACAGGGCGAAGGCGACCGAGACGGCGTATTCGGCGCAATCATGCGTGCCCTCTTGGCAATCGCGCCCGTCGGGGGCAGGTTGCCGACATGACAGCCAAAATCCTGATCGTCACCGGAGACGCGGCGGAGTCCCTGGAAGTCCTGTACCCCTACCAGCGGCTGCGCGAGGAGGGCTACGAGGTCCACATCGCGGCCCCCACCCGCAAGAAGCTGCAGTTCGTCGTCCACGACTTCGAGCCCGGCTTCGACACCTACACCGAGAAGCCCGGGTACACCTGGCCCGCCGACCTCGCCTTCGCCGACGTCGAGCCCGGCCGGTACGCGGCCCTGGTCATCCCGGGCGGGCGGGCTCCGGAGTACCTGCGCAACGATCCCGAACTGCGCAAGATCCTCAAGTCGTTCTTCGACGCGGACAAGCCCGTCGCGCAGATCTGCCACGGTCCCCTGCTGACCGCGGCGGTGGACGGCCTGCGGGGCCGGCGTGTCACGGCGTACCCCGCGCTGGAGCCGGACATGCAGGCCGCCGGTGCCACCTTCCAGGACGCCGAGGCGGTCGTCGACGGCACGCTGGTCTCCTCGCGTGCGTGGCCGGACCACTCCGCCTGGATGCGGGAGTTCCTCACGGTACTGCGCGCGAAGGCGCCGGTGACCTGATCCCGCCGTCGCACGCGCGTACGTGCGTTGGGGCGTAGGGGCGTGCATGCGTAGGGGCATGCGTGGGGGCGTGAGGGCGTGGGTGCGTACGTACGTGGGTGCGTACGTGTACGTGCGACGGGCGCGGGGTGGCCGGAACGGCGCGTGCGCCGCCGAGGCGCGACCGGTCGAATGCGCGGCCGCGCGCGCCGGGGCGCGGGGTGCCGGAGACGCGACGCGTCCGCCGGACGCGGCACTCACCCCGGAGGCCGCAGGCCCGCCGGAAGCCCGCCGCAGGCCCGCCGGACGCCGCGGGCTCGCCGGACGCGGCAGGTCCTCCAGGCACGGCACGCCCCGGCGGGCCTGCCGTGTTCCTGCCGCAGCGCGGCGCGGCAGGCGGGCTCACGCCGCCAGCCGTGCCGCCTCCGCGACCGCCTCGGCCAGCGTGTCGACCACCGGCGCGCCCGCCGCCTCGAGGCTGGTCCGGCCGTGCGAGCCGCCGGTGTAGAGCACGGCCTGCGCTCCCACGTGCCGCGCGGCCAGCGCGTCGTCGGCGGCGTCCCCGATCACCACCGTGCGAGCGGGGTCCACACCGGTGAGCGAGGCGAGGTGGCGCACCATGTGCTCGGCCTTGCTGCCTCCGGACGGACCGGTCCGCCCGTCCACCCGTACGAAGTGCGCCTCGATCCCGAATCCCCTTACCAGCGGGACGAGTTCGTCGTGCACGTACATGCTGAGCAGGGACTGGCTGCGGCCCGCCGACCGCCACCCGGCGAGCAGGTCCACCACGCCCTCGGTGAGGCCGCACCGCACCCGGTGCTCGGCGTAGTACCGGTGGAAGACCTCGTCCATGACCTCCCACTCGGCGTCGGTCGGCAGCCGCCCCATCAGCCGCTCGTAGAACTTCGGCACCGGCACGCAGTACAGCTCGCGGTACTGCTCGATCGTGATCGGCTCGAGGCCCAGCTCGGCGAACGCCGCGTTCGTCGCGCCGATGATCGCTTCGTTGTCGTGGAACAGCGTGCCGTTCCAGTCCCAGACGATGTGCGCCCCAGTGTGCTTCCCCATGCAGAAAACCTACCCGCCGCCACTGACAGTCAAGGGGCGACCTCAGCCGAGGCCCACCAGGTTGGGGATCTCCTGCGTGGCGTACCACAGCAGCTCGTGGTCCTCGGCCCCGTCCACCACGAACTGGGCGTCGTCGTCCCCGTCGTCCGCCGCCGGCAACGCCTCGGCCGCGGCGGCCACGTCCGCCTCCGCGTCGTCGGCGTCGACGTGCACCGACGCCGCCTTCGCCAGCGGAACGGCGCGGGCGACCCGCACCTCGCCGAGCGCCGCCGGATCCAGTCCCCGGTCGGGGTCGGCGGAGGCGGTGCCGTCGGGCACGTCGACGGCCACCACGACCCGGCGCCGCGGCGCCGCCGGCTCGGCCGCGAGCAGGCGCAGCGAGGCGAGCGCGGCCCGGTTCAGTGCCGCGTACTCCAGCTCCTCGATGTCGTCGGAGAGGTACCACTCGCGCAGCGCCGGCGTGACGGCGTAGGCGGCGAGGGGCGCGGTCCCCAGCTCGCCCGTCCTGTACGCCTCGGCGAGACCGGGGAGGGTGAGAGGGACGTAGACGCGCATGGGCGGCCGCTTCTTTCGTGGTCGGTGGCTCGTGCTCCGCTGGAGTCCCGAGGGCGCACCCGCGTCCCCGGAGGGCCTTCAGGATACGTGCGGCGGTCCCCTTTCGAGTTCCCCCGCAGCCGCCCGCAGGCGTCAACTCCCGTCCCGGAATTCACCCGGTCCGCCCCCGTGGCGACGGGCCCGGACAGCCCCCGGTCACCCTGATAGGTGAACTTTTCCGCCGCCCCGACGCGTGGTCCGGGTTCCTTGCCCCTGCCGTCCCCGGAGCCGTACAAGAGCCCCACCGCCAAGTTACCTCCCGGTATCGCCCGGGCCCGTGGAACGGGGACACGCATGCACAAGGTCATGACCAGGGCACAGCACCGCCCGGGCGCCCGCCCGCCGGGCCGCCACGACTCCCGCCGCCCCGGTGGCGCCCCGCCCCGGGCGCCGGGCGGCGGTCCGGCCCGCACCGCGCCCGGGGACGGCCGCCCGCCCGGAGCGCGCGGCAGCGGTCCCGCCGCGGCCTGCGGTCCTGCCGACGCCCGCCCCGCGCCGGGCCCCGGCAGGACCACGGACGGCACCGCGGCCCGCGCCCGCGCCGGCACCCCTGGTACGGCCCCGGCCCCCGCACCGGCGGCGCCGCCCCGCCCCACGGATGTCTTCGCCGACCGTCTCCTCGCCGTCCTGAGCGGCCAGCGGCCGGTCCACTGGATGCTCCGGCACACCGCGGGCCGCGCCTACGACGAACTGGCCCGGCTCGCCGAGCGCGGCCCGCTGCGCACCCGCCGCGCCCGGCCCGTCGTCCGCGACATCGGCTACTTCGTCCCCCGCCCGGGCGCCATCGAGGCCTTCGCCCGCATCGGCGCCGGGGACCAGCTGCGGGCCCTGGCCTTCCGCCTGGAACAGGGCCCCGACCTGCGCTGGCGCTGCACAGCGGTGGAGATGGGTGGCCCGCGCCCGGCGCGGGCCACCGCCGACGACCGCTGACCGCTGACGCCTGACCGACGACCTCTGACGACACACGCCGAGTGCCCCGCCCGCACACGCCGGAGGGCCGGACCACCCCACAGGGTGACCCGGCCCTCCGAACCGCTACGGCGTGGCGGGAACCGTCACTTCTTGCGGCGACGGCCGCCCCGGGCCTGCTTGCGCCGCTCCGCGCGCGTGAGGCCGTCGGCCTCGGAGCGCACGGGCTCGTCGTCGCCGGCGAAGTCGCCCTCGATGGTGCCGCCCTCGCCGTCCACCGTGGGCGCGGAGAAGTGCAGGTTGCGGCGGAGCGGGGCGTCCAGGCCCTTGGCCCGGATCTCCGGGCGCCCGCCGGTCTGCGCCGGCACCGCGTCCTGCTTCTGCATGTCGACCGGCGCCGCGTCCTCGACCGGGACCTCCTCGACCTGCTGCTCGACCTGGACCTCCAGGTTGAACAGGTAGCCGACGGACTCCTCCTTGATGCCCTCCATCATGGCCTGGAACATGTCGAAGCCCTCGCGCTGGTACTCGACCAGGGGGTCCTTCTGCGCCATCGCGCGCAGGCCGATGCCCTCCTGGAGGTAGTCCATCTCGTAGAGGTGCTCGCGCCACTTGCGGTCCAGGACCGACAGCACGACCCGGCGCTCCAGCTCGCGCATGATCTCGGAGCCGAGCTGCGCCTCGCGCGCCTCGTACTGCTCGTGGATGTCGTCCTTGATGGACTCGGAGATGAACTCCGCGGTCAGGCCCGCCCGGTCGCCCGCCGCCTCCTCGAGCTCCTCCACGGTGACCTTCACCGGGTAGAGCTGCTTGAACGCGCCCCACAGCCGGTCCAGGTCCCAGTCCTCCGGGAAGCCCTCGGCGGTCTCCGCGGCGATGTAGGCGTCGATCGTGTCGTCCATGAAGTGCTGTACCTGCTCGTGCAGGTCCTCGCCCTCCAGGACGCGGCGCCGCTCGCCGTAGATGACCTCGCGCTGGCGGTTGAGGACCTCGTCGTACTTCAGGACGTTCTTACGGGTCTCGAAGTTCTGCTGCTCCACCTGCGACTGCGCGGACGCGATCGCGCGCGTGACCATCTTGTTCTCGATCGGCACGTCGTCCGGCACGTTCGCCATGGACATCACGCGCTCGACCATCTGGGCCTTGAACAGGCGCATCAGGTCGTCACCCAGCGACAGGTAGAAGCGGGACTCGCCCGGGTCGCCCTGACGGCCGGAACGACCGCGCAGCTGGTTGTCGATACGGCGCGACTCGTGCCGCTCGGTGCCGAGCACGTACAGACCGCCGAGCGACTCGACCTCTTCCTTCTCGGCCTTGACGGCCGCCTCGGCGCGCTCCAGGGCGGCCGGCAGCGCCGCGGCCCACTCCTCGATGTGCTCCTCGGGGTCGAGGCCGCGCTGGCGCAGCTCCGCCTCGGCGAGGTCCTCGGGGTTGCCGCCGAGCTTGATGTCCGTACCACGGCCGGCCATGTTGGTGGCGACCGTCACGGCGCCCTTGCGGCCGGCCTGCGCCACGATCTGCGCCTCACGCTCGTGGTGCTTGGCGTTCAGCACCTCGTGCTGGATGCCGCGCTTGCTGAGCTGCTGCGAGAGGTACTCCGACTTCTCGACGGACGTCGTGCCGACGAGGATCGGCTGACCCTTCTCGTGCTTCTCCGCGATGTCGTCGACGACCGCCTCGAACTTGGCGACCTCGGTGCGGTAGATCAGGTCCGACTGGTCCTTGCGGATCATCGGCTTGTTGGTCGGGATCGGGACCACGCCGAGCTTGTAGATCTGGTGGAACTCGGCGGCCTCGGTCATCGCCGTACCGGTCATGCCGGAGAGCTTGTCGTAGAGGCGGAAGAAGTTCTGCAGGGTGATCGTGGCGAGCGTCTGGTTCTCGTCCTTGATGTCCACCCCTTCCTTCGCCTCGATCGCCTGGTGCATGCCCTCGTTGTAACGGCGGCCGGCGAGGATACGGCCGGTGTGCTCGTCGACGATCATGACCTCGCCGTCGATGACGACGTAGTCCTTGTCCTTCTTGAACAGTTCCTTGGCCTTGATGGCGTTGTTCAGGTAGCCCACCAGCGGCGTGTTCACCGACTCGTACAGGTTGTCGATGCCCAGCCAGTCCTCGACCTTGCTGACGCCGGACTCGTGGATGGCGACCGTGCGCTTCTTCTCGTCGACGTCGTAGTCGCCGGTCTCCTCGAGGCCCTTGAGCGGGTTGCCGGCCTCGCCCTTCTTCAGCCGCGTGACCAGCTTGGCGAAGTCGCCGTACCACTTGGTGGCCTGGTCGGCCGGGCCGGAGATGATCAGCGGCGTACGGGCCTCGTCGACGAGGATGGAGTCGACCTCGTCGACGATGGCGAAGTTGTGGCCGCGCTGGACGAGCTCGTCCTTGGACCAGGCCATGTTGTCGCGCAGGTAGTCGAAGCCGAACTCGTTGTTCGTGCCGTAGGTGATGTCGCACAGGTACTGCTCGCGGCGCTGGGCCGGCGTCATGTTGGCGAGGATGCAACCGACCGTCAGGCCCAGGAACTTGTGGACGCGGCCCATCATCTCGGAGTCGCGCTCGGCCAGGTAGTCGTTGACCGTGATGAGGTGGACGCCGTCACCCGAGAGGGCGTTCAGATACGCGGGCAGCGTGCCGACCAGGGTCTTGCCCTCACCGGTCTTCATCTCGGCGACGTAGCCGAGGTGCAGGGCCGCGCCGCCCATCAGCTGCACGTCGTAGTGCCGCTGGCCGAGGACCCGCTTGGCGGCCTCGCGGACCGTGGCGAACGCCTCGGGCAGCAGGTCGTCGAGGCTCTCGCCGTCGGCGTACCGCTGCTTGTACTCATCGGTGAGGGCCCGCAGCTCGGCGTCGGAGAGGTCGACGAAGTCCTCTTCGATGGAGTTGACCTGGTCCGCGATGCGGTGCAGCTTGCGCAGGATCTTGCCTTCGCCTGCACGCATGATCTTCGAGAGGACGGACACGGGGGTTGGTCTCCTTGCCGGTCGGGCCTGGGACGGTCGGTTTCCATTTGACTTACTGAGCAACGGCCATCGTATGCGAGGACACGGCCGGGCCGGGAGGCCTGCCACCACGACGACCGGCCGCCGCTCGGCGCACTGATTCAAATCTTCTTCAAAGGGGACAACGGCCGGACCTCGCGGATGGTGCCGCGCCACGCCGAAGAATTGCGCGAATTGTGATCACCCGCTCACGGATGGAAATGGATGGCGTCCTCGCCGGCCGCGCCGCAGAATCGGCCGATGGAACCCGTGACGCTCACGACGCCCCGACTCCTCCTGCGCACCGTCGGCCCGCAGGACGCCGACGCCGTGTACGCCGCGGCGCAGGACCCGGACATCCAGCGCTGGACCACCGTCCCCTCCCCCTACCTGCCCGAGCACGCGCGCAGCTTCACCCGGCAGATGGCGCCCGACGGCTGGGCGAACGGCTCCATGTTCACCTTCGGCGCCTTCCTGCCCGACGGCGCCCTGACCGGCATGCTCGGCATCACGATGCGCTCCATGGGCGTGGGCGAGATCGGTTTCTGGGCCGCCAAGGAACACCGCGGCAACGGCTACGTCACCGAGGCCGTCCTCGCCGCCTCCCGCTGGGCCTTCACCCGCCTGTCGGTCGGCCGCGTGGAATGGCGGGCGGAGGTCGGCAACGCCGCCTCCCTGGCGGTGGCGCGGCGCGCGGGCTTCACCATCGAGGGCACCCTGCGTTCCGCCGTCGACAACAAGGGGGTGCGACGCGACTGCTGGGTGGGCTCCCTGCTCCCGTCGGACCTGGGCCTGCCGTCCACCGCCCCCTATGTTCCGGCGCCGTCCTAGCCGCCCTGGCACGGTTCCGGCACGTCGCCGGAAGCCGCAGCTCACGCCGGACTGTCAGTGCCGGCCCCTATCGTGCCGACCATGACGACCCCGCGTCCCTCCATCGACCTGTCGGCCGACGAGGCCCGCCGCATCGCCCTGCGCGCCCAGGGCCTCCTCGGCACGCCCGACCGCAGAGCCGGCGTCCGCGGCATCCTGCGCCGCCTGGGCGCGGTCCAGCTGGACACGATCTCCGTCCTGGCCCGCTCCCACGAACTCATCCCCTACGCCCGCCTCGGCGCGGTGGGCCGCAGGACGGTCGAGGACGCCTACTGGGCCGCGCCCACCGTGCAGGCGCACTCCTTCGAGTACTGGTCGCACGCGGCGTGCATACTCCCCGTCGAGGAGTGGCCGCACTTCGCCTTCCGCCGTCGCGCCTACCGCGCTCGCCCGCACTGGAACCACGCCCTCCCGGACGGCGCCTACGACCGGGTGATCAAGCAGTTGAGCGCCGAAGGCCCGCTGACGGCCACCGAGTTGGGCGGCGCGAAGCGGACCAGCGAGTGGTGGGACTGGTCCGGCTCCAAGGTCGCCGTCGAGCGTGCGCTGATGTACGGCGAGGTGGTGTGTGTGCGCCGCCGCGGCTGGAAGCGGGTGTACGACCTCGCCGAGCGCGCGATCCCCGGCCCGCTGCTGCACGACGGTCTGGACGACGCGGAGTGCCTGCGCCGCCTGGTCCGCCTGGCGGGTCAGTCCCTCGGGGTCGGCACCCGCGCGGACATCGCCGACTACCACCGCCTCAAGGGCGAGCAGGTCGACGCGGTGATCGCGGACTCGGGCCTGGTACCGGTCACGGTCGAGGGCTGGTCCAAGCCGGCCTGGGCCGACCCCGCGGCCCTCGGGACACCCCCGCGCGGCCGCCACCGCACCACGCTGCTGTCCCCCTTCGACTCCCTGATCTGGGAACGGGCGCGCACGGAACGGATCTTCGGCTTCACCCACCGCCTGGAGGCCTACGTCCCCAAGCCGAAGCGGGTGTACGGCTACTTCGCGATGCCGGTGCTCGCCGGCGGCCGCCTGGTCGGCCGGGTGGACCCCGCCCGCGAGGGCCGCACGCTGGTGGCCAGGCAGGTCACCGTGGACGGCGCCAAGGCGGTTCCGGCGGTGGCGCAGGCCCTGGTGGAGGCGGCGGGCTGGGTGGAGTGCACGGACGTGCGTGTCGAGCGGGTGGACGCGGCGCACCTGCGCGAGCCCCTGGTGACGGAACTCGCCCGCCTGCTGGCCTGATCCGCTCGCCCGCCCGCTCGCCTGCTTCTGCTAGCGGATCTCGAGGATCTTCTCCCGCATCGCGTACACCACGGCCTCCATCCTGGAGTGCAGCTGCAGCTTCTCCAGGATGTTGCGCACGTGGTTCTTCACGGTGTTCTCGGAGATGAACAACTCCTTGGCGATGTCACGGTTGTTCATGCCCGTGGCGACGAGTTTGAGGACTTCCAGTTCGCGGTCGGTCAGCCGCGGCGCGGGCACGAGCCGGCGCTCGTCGGTGCGCTGGATCATCGACTTGAACTCGGTGAGCAGCTTCGACGCCATGGACGGGCTGATCTGCGACTGCCCGTCGGCCACCGCCCGGATGGCGGTGGCCACCTCGTCCGTGGAGATCTCCTTGAGGAGATAGCCGGTCGCGCCCGCCTTGATCGCGTCGTAGAGGTCGGCTTCCTCGTCGCTGATCGTCAGCATGATGATCTTGGCGCTGGGGGCCACCTCCTTGATCGAGGTGCAGGCCTCGATCCCGCCCCGCTTGGGCATGCGGACGTCCATCAGCACGATGTCCGGCAGCAGGTCGGCGGCCTTGTCGACGGCCTCCGCGCCGTCTCCCGCCTCGCCGACGACCTGGATGTCCTCCTCGGCGGCGAGCACGATCTCCAGGCCGCGGCGGAACAGGGCGTGGTCGTCCACGACAAGGACTCTGATCGGCTCCTTGCGTGAGGTGCCCGCGTCCGGGCCCATGCCGATGACGCCGTCGTCGGCATCCTCGTCATGCATCGGTCCGAAGCTGTCCGCCATCGTTCCTCCCCCTGAAGGCTGTGGCCTGTGGTCCTGTGCCATCGCCAACCCAAGGCAACGGCCCACCCGTTGGGCCGTTGTCGCCATGATTCCATGCCTGGGCGGCAACGCGGTGACGGAGCGGGGCGCGAAGTGGTCGCACGCGGGTGCCCCTGGGGGCGCACACGCGCTCCAGGGGCACCGGTTCACCGCTCGACCGCGCGGTCACTCACCCACGGTGCCGCCCGCGCCGGGGATTTGCGCCTGGGCGACCATCGGGTCGGTGCTGAGGTGGATGACGCCGTAGTCATAGGCATGCCGCCGGTAGACGACACTCGGTTCCTTGGTCTCGGAGTCGACGAACAGATAGAAGTCGTGGCCGACCAGTTCCATCTCGTAGAGGGCCTGGTCGAGCGTCATCGGTGAGGCAACGTGAGTCTTCTCGCGTACGACGAGGGGTCCTTCCCCCTTCACTTCCAGCGAGCCGATCTTCTTCGTGGGCACACCGTCCGACTCCTCCTCGTAGACGGTGCCGCCGTTCCCGTTGAGCGTCGCCGCGTCCGGGACGTGATCGGGGACCTCGGCTGCCGAGATCCTGCGTGCGCCACGGCGCGAGAACCGCTTGTCGTGCTGCTTGCGCAGCCGGGCGTCCAGCTTCTCCGCGGCCAGGTCGAGGGCTGCGTACGGATCGCTGGCCGCCGCCTCCGCCCGGATCACCGGACCGCGGGAGCGGAGCGTGATCTCCACCCGGTCGCAGCGGTCGGCCTGTCGGGGGTTCGGCTCCTTGGACACCTCGACGTCGAGGCTGATCACCTTGGCATCGAGCCTCTGGATCTTCTCCAGCTTCAGCTTCTCGGCCACGTGCTTGCGGAACCGCTCGGGCACCTCGGTCTTGCGGCCCTTGACGACGATGTCCACGCAGAACTCCGTTCCCGGATTGCTCCGCTTCGGCGGCGGAGCATCTCCCTTGTGCACCAGATTCCGGTGAGTTCCGGAATCTCGGACTCGGTGACTTCCACCTCCTCCTCCCCCATGGGCAAGATCCCCACCCCACCGGCACGGGTGATGGTGCAAATCCCGCAGCGCGGCATTCGCTCAGGAGGGGTATGGCCTGGGCCTTTCCCTCACAACTGAACATATCTCGCCCGGACGGATGTCGTCACCCTCTACTGCGCCGTACCTCCGTTCCGGTGATTTGATGCTCTCGTTGCCTGCAACGACGCGCGTTCACAGTCAGTTCCGGTTTATTTCAAAAGAATCCGGCGGTGCGGCGACCACGGCCGCGCACACCACGGCATCCGGGCCGGCCGCCTCCGCCTCTGTCGTTCCGGGCGCTCTTCGGCCGCGGCCGACGCCTTCGTTCCCCGTTACGGCGCCCTCGTTCCCTGTTCCGGTTGTTCGTTCCTTTCTGCCTTCCCGAGTTGCGGCCGGGTACACGGCCGTCATCTCCACGGTCTGCGGAACCCGCCCGCGGCCCCTCCCGCCGCCAGTCGTCGGCGGCTCGTGCCGCTCCCGCTCCGACCGCGCCGCCCGCACGGCGCGTGCCGCCTCCGCCAAGGAGGCGCCCGTCGTCATCAGGTCGTCGACCAGCACCACCTGTCCTCCGCGCAGCAGCCGCGCACCGCCCGGCACCACGGCCAGTGCGTCGGCGAGGTTGTCGAGCCGCTGCCGCGCGTCGAGCCCCGACTGGTCGGCCACGGCACGCCGCTGCCGCAGCACGGCCAGCACCCGGGCCGGCGTCCCCGTACGGCGCAGCTCGCCCGCCGCCGCGAGCGCGATCCGCCGCGCCGGGTCGTGCCCCCGCGCCCGCACGGCGGCACGGGCGGACGGCACGGGGACCAGCAGCAAGGGACCGTCACGGCGCGCGGTTCCGCGGCCGCTTCGCCGTGCCTCCCGCAGCCCCGCCCGGACCGCCTCTGCCAAAGCGGTCCCCAGCGGCGCCGCGAGTGCCAGCGCGCCGCGCTCCTTGTGGGCCAGCAGCACGGCCCGCACCTCGTCCGCGTACCGGGCGGCCGCGTGCACCACGGGCAGCCCGGGTGGTTCCGGCACCGGTCGCACCCGGCTCGGTACGGCCCCGTCCAGGGCGGCACGGCACTCGGGACAGAGAGCCGTGCGAGGCATCCCGCAGCCTCCGCACTCGGCCGGCAGCACCAGGTCGGTGAGGTCCTGCCACCACCCCCGCATGCCCACCACTGTGCCGACATCGAAGCCGGCCGGCCACCCCTGTGGACAACCAGCGAGACCCGGCCGGCCACCCCTGTGGACAACCAGCGAGACCCGGCCGCCGGCCCCGGACCGCACCGGCGGTTCACCCCGGATAGACCGGCGCCCTCCCGTCCGTGACCACCTTCTGCCACTGCGCCCCCGACGGCAGCCGGACGATCCCGTCGTCCTCGGAGTACGCCACCAGCGGCAGCCCGTCGTCCTCCGCCGCGGTGATCTCCTTGACCCCCGTCAGCGCCGCGGGCGCCGCCATTTCCGGCGTGGAGCCGTCGACCTGGACGTACCGCATGGTCTGCACGCCGCCCTGCTCGCGCCCGGCCACCACGAGCCGGGTGTCACCGGCCCACGACATGGCCGTGACGTCCTCCAGCTCCGGTGTCGCGGAGCGCAGTCCGACCACCGAGAACACCGCCCGCTCATCCGTGTCCGCGTGTCGTTCGATCCGCCCGATGAGCAGGGACTTCTTCTTGCCCTTGGCCACCACCAACGCGATCCGCACCCCGTCGGCTGCCACCCGCACGTCCTCGATGCGCCCGTCCAGCCCCGAGGTCGTCACCACCAGCGGCTCGTCCCTGCCCTGCTCCAGCAGCAGCAGGCGCGGGGCGCCGGGGTCCCGGTCGGCCACCCAGAGGTCGCCGTGCGCGTCCCAGCTGGGCGCCGTCAGCCGGTCGTCCTCCGTCTTGCCGTGGCTGACCAGCACGGGATCCCCGAGCGATCCGCCCGACACCAGCGACGCCACGTACAACGCCTGGCCGTCGGCGGTGACCGCGGCCGCGGTGCGCTCGTCGCGTGCCACGGCCACCGAGCGCAGCGCCTTGCCGCCCTCGCCCAGTGCCCCCGGCACCGCGCTGGCGTTGGTCCCGCTGCTGCCGGCGGCTATCCGTACGAGCCTGTTCTTGCCGTCGATGAAGTACAGGTAGGAAGGGTGCTGAGCGGAAGCGGGCGCGGCCACGTCGTCGACCCGCTCCTCGCCGAGCGAGCACAGGCGCGAGCCGCCGGAGCGCAGCTCGACCTGGTCGACCGCCGGCGTGAGGTTCTGCAGCGTGAGCAGCAACTGGGCCGCCATCTCGCGGCACATGCCGGTGCCCACCCGGGCGGCTTTGCCGTTCAGCGGCACGGTGAGCTTGCTCCGGTCGTCGGGCGCCAGCGAGGCGACGCCCTTCTCCAGGGCCGCGCCGGTGGGGAAACTCGTCCGGACCACGGGGTCGAGCCAGGTCGTGGGCCCGTTGAGCAGGGAGCGCACCACCTGAGTCATGGGATCCACGCGCCGCCGCACGTACACCGGGTCGGCGACGGCCGCGGCCTGCGTCTCGCTGCCCGTGGCGGTGTTCGAGGCGAAGTAGTACTTGTTGACGGACATGTAGTTGCGCTGGAAGTCCGACTTGCCCATCACCAGGCCCTGCGGCAGCCGGTCGATGCGCCACTGGTTGGTCTTCCGATTCCGCGTGAGGTGCACCAGCGCGTGGTAGCTGCCCTCGGCCGGCCGGTAGGACTGCTGCGCGTCCACCGTGGCGACCTTTGTGCCGGTCAGCGTGAACGACAGCTCGTCCGTGTCCTCCCGGGCGTCCGAGCGGTCGGGATCGGTGCCCGGACCGTCCGCGAGGACCGTGGTGGACAGGCCCGGCCGCCACATGTGCGACGCCTTGCCCGTCAGGTACAGGCGCGCCGTGGAGTAGTCGGGGTCGTCGCTGGTCAGCGCCTCCAGGAAACCCGAGACGATGTCCGGGGGCGGGGCGTTGTCCTGCGGCGGCACGGCGAACACCCGCACCTGGGTGTCCTGCCGCGGGGTGGAGTCGACGCCGCGCAGATCCCCGCTGTCGGGCATCGAGGCGCACCCCGTCAGCAGTACGGCACCACAGGTGGCGTACGCCACCGCGCGCGCCGGCATGCGCCGGGCGCCCCCCTCGCGGTCAGCGCCCACGAGCCGCCTTCCCTTCCCTGTTCGAGTCCTGCGGAGCGGCATCCGGACGGCTCGCGGTCTCGTCGCGCGCCCCGTCAGCGGCGGGCCCCCCGTCCCTGGCGGATGCCCCGTCCCTGGCGGATGCCCCGTCCCTGGCGGATGCCTCGTTCCCGGAGCGCGCTCCCTCCCCGGCGGAGCCCCCGGTCCCGGTCTGTCCGTCTCCCCGTCCTCGCGTGCCCCGGACGGGCCGGGAGACCACGCGCGCGCCGTTCCCGGGCAGCGCGGTCGGGTCGGCGGTGGGGGCCGGGCCGCCCAGCCGCGGGGTCAGCGACGACATCTCGGCCGGCTGCACGGGCACCGTCGCCGTCTTCCCGCCGCCCCCGCGCGGCAGCCCGGCGCCGTTGAGCCCGCGGTTGCGCCGCGAGTCCTTGGGCTCCAGGGGGATCGGGGAGCCACGCAGCGGCTCGTCCGCCGTGCGCGGCAGCGTAAGCCGGAACTGCGACCCGCCGCCCGGCTCACCCCACGCCTGCAGCCAGCCGCCGTGCAGCCGCGCGTCCTCCAGCGCGATGGACAGCCCCAGGCCGGTACCGCCCGTGGTACGCGCGCGTGCCGGGTCGGCCCGCCAGAAACGGCTGAAGACGCGGGTCGCCTCACCGGGCTTGAGCCCGACGCCGTAGTCGCGCACCGCGATCGCGACCGCCCCGCCCGCCGCGGCGAGCTTGACGACGACGTCCTTGCCGTCGCCGTGCTCCACCGCGTTGACGACGAGATTGCGCAGCACCCGCTCCACCCGCCGGGCGTCCGCCTCGGCGACGACGGGCTGCTGGTCGCCGACGACCCGGATCTTCGTGCCCTTGCGCTCCGCGAGCGGCTCGGCGCCGCTGACCACGCGCCGCACGACCTCCCTGAGGTCTATCGGTTCCGCCTCCAGGGCCGCCGCGCCCGCGTCGAAGCGGCTGATCTCCAGCAGATCCGCGAGCAGCGACTCGAAGCGGTCCAGCTGGTCGGCGAGCAGTTCCGCCGACCGCGCGGTCACCGGGTCGAAGTCCTCCCGGGCCTCGTGGATGACGTCCGCGGCCATGCGTACGGTCGTCAGCGGCGTCCGCAGCTCGTGGGACACGTCCGACACGAACCGCCGCTGCATCCGCGACAGGTCCTCCAGCTGCTGGATCTTCAGCTGCAGGTTCTGCGCCATCTTGTTGAAGGCCTCGCCGAGCCGCGCGATGTCGTCCTCGCCGGTGACCTTCATGCGTTCCTGCAGCCGCCCGGCCGACAGCCGCTCGGCGATGCCGGCCGCCATCCGCACGGGCGTGACGACCTGCCGCACCACCAGCCAGGCGATCGCCCCGAGCAGGACGACGACGAACAGTCCGGCGGTCGCCAGCGTGCCCTTGACCAGGCTCAGCGACCTCTCCTCCTGCGTGAGCGGGAAGAGGTAGTAGAGCTGGTAGGGGTCGCCGTTGGGGTCGTTGACCTGCTTGCCGATGACCAGCGCCGGCTGCGATTCCTTGCCGTTGCTGTAGACGATGCGGGTGTAGCTCTGGGCGGCCGCGGTGCTCTTGTCGATCCGCGCGCGCAGAGCGTCGGGCACGCTGACCGACGGGTCGACGTACCCGGAGGCGCGCGGGCCGCGTCCGCCGCCGCTGTCGTCGCCCACGGGCAGGGTGACCACGTCGAAGGCGCCCTGGCCGCCGCTGGACAGGGAGGACACCAGTTCGCTCATCCACGGGGTGAGGTTCTGCGTGGGGCGGCCGTCGGCCGCGGTGCCGTCGTCGACGGTGCCGGAGGCGGCCTCGTCGGCCTTCTGCTTGGCCACCGCGAACCCTCCGGTCGCCTGGCTCTGCGAGGCCTTCACCTTGGCGTCCAGCAGGCCGTTGCGCACCTGCCCGATGACGACGAAGCCCAGCAGCAGGACGACGCCCAGGGACATCAGCAGCGTCGTGACGACGATCTTCAGCTGGATGTTGCGCCGCCACAGCCGCATCACCGGCAGCAGCGGCCGCCGTACCCACCGCAGGAGCAGCCGCAGGACAGGACTGCCCTGGACGCCGCCCTGCAGCAGCCCGCCCTCGAAGAGGCGTCGCCGACGGGAACCCGCCGCCGCGTTCCGGCCGACAGGCCGCCCGGCGCGGGCCCCGCCCGGCCCGGGCTCCGAAGCGGCACTGTCACCGGACATATCAGCTGGGTCCCGCCTTGTACCCGACGCCACGGACGGTCACCACGATCTCCGGCCGCTCCGGGTCCTTCTCGACCTTCGAGCGCAGCCTCTGGACGTGCACGTTGACCAGGCGGGTGTCGGCGGCGTGCCGGTAGCCCCACACCTGCTCGAGCAGCACCTCGCGTGTGAAGACCTGCCACGGCTTGCGCGCGAGCGCGACCAGCAGGTCGAACTCCAGCGGCGTCAGCGCGATCGACTGCCCGTCCCGCTTGACGGAGTGCCCGGCCACGTCGATGACCAGGTCGCCGATGGCGAGCTGCTCCGGCGCCGGTTCCTCCGACCGGCGCAGGCGCGCCCGGATCCGGGCGACCAGCTCCTTCGGCTTGAACGGCTTCACGATGTAGTCGTCCGCGCCCGACTCCAGGCCGACGACGACGTCGACCGTGTCGCTCTTGGCCGTGAGCATCACGATCGGCACCCCGGACTCCGCCCTGATCAGACGGCACACCTCGATGCCGTCCCGTCCGGGCAGCATCAGGTCCAGCAGCACCAGGTCGGGCTTGGACTCACGGAACGCGGCCAGCGCCTTGTCGCCGTCGGCTACGAAAGACGGTTCAAAACCTTCACCACGCAGCACGATGCCGAGCATCTCGGCCAGTGCGGTGTCGTCGTCGACGACGAGGACTCGTCCCTTCATAAACGACATCATCCCATTCTCGTAACAGTGACCGGGGCGCTGGTGAGAGAGGTCACTGGCCCGTGACGATAGTCGTATGGGGTCGTTGCTGTCTGCCCTCGTCCGCCGGGTGCGGCCGCAGGCAGGGGACGCCGCGGGAGCAGGTGTCCGCCGCTCCCCGCCGAGCCCCGCGGTCCGTACCCCCGCCGACCGGCCGATGCCCCCCTGTTCGGCTAACCGATGCTCACCTGCCGTGACCTGGCACACAGCTCCGCGAGCGCCTCGGCGGTCACGGGCGACACGGCGCCCTCCTCCGTGACGATCGCCGTGATCAGCTCGGGCGGCGTCACGTCGAACGCCGGGTTGTACGCCTGCGTCCCCAGAGGTGCGACCGGAAGCCCGCCTCCCACGCCGGTCACCGGCATCTGCGGCGCCATGATCTCGGTGACCTCGAACCCGGGCCGCTGCTCCACCTCGATGGACGCCCCGTCCGGCGTGTCCGGATCCACCGTCGTCACCGGCGCCACCACGACGAAGGGCACGTGGTGGTACCGGGCGAGCACCGCGAGCGGATAGCTCCCCACCTTGTTCGCCACCGAACCGTCGGCGGCGATGCGGTCCGCCCCGATCAGCACCGCGTCCACCTCGCCGGCCGCGAACAGCGAACCCGCCGCGTTGTCCGTGAGCAGGGTGTACGCCATCCCGCTGCGGGCCGCCTCGTACGCCGTCAGGCGCGCGCCCTGCAGCAGCGGACGCGTCTCGTCCACCCACAGCCGCCGCAGCTTGCCCGCCCGGTGCGCCGCGAGCGCGACCGCGAACGCCGTACCCTCGCCGCCCGACACCAGCGAGCCGGTGTTGCAGTGGGTGAGGATCCGGTGCCCGCCGCCGGGCAGCAGCTCCTCCAGCAACGCCAGACCGCGCTCGGCCATCCGGGCGCTGGCCTCCGCGTCCTGCTGGTGCAGCTGCCGCGCGGCCGCCAGCGCCGCCGCCGCGGCCTGCGCGGGATCGCCGCTCCTGGCGAACTCGGCCCGGTACGCGGCCTGGGCTCTGCGCACGCCGACGGAGAGGTTCACCGCGGTGGGCCGGGCACCCGCCAGGGCGGCCGCCGCGTCGTCCACCTCGAAACCGCGCGCGGCGGCGAGCGCGACGCCGTACGCCCCGGCGATGCCGAGCAGCGGCGCCCCGCGCACGGCGAGCGAACGGATCGCCTCCACCAGCGCGGAGGCGTCCGTACAGACCAGCTCGACCTCCTCTGCCGGCAGCCTCGTCTGGTCCAGGAGCACCACCACGGGGCCTTCCGGTGGCTCCTCCCAGCGGATCGCCGGGATCTCGGTCGGCCTGCTGTCCTCGCCGGAATGCGCGTACTGATCAGCCATGCGGTCAGTCTGCCCGTTTTCCGGCAGACAATTGAAGCTCCGCACCCCCTACCGCGGCCGGCACCTCGACGACCGCCCCATGGCACGATGGCAGCCGAACTGCCGCCGCGCCCGCGGACGGGCACCGTGAAGGAGCGACGATGAAAGACACTCCGGGCTGGGCCTCGCCCGGATCCGCCCCGTCCGAGGGGCAGGAGCCCGGCGCGTCCGGCCCTGCCGAGCCCGGCGACCGCCCCGCGGAACCCGCCGACCAGCCGGTCACGGACCCGCAGGCACCGGGCGTGAAGTGGTCCAAGGAGCAGCCGCCCGCAGGCCAGTGGTCCGCCCCCTCCGGTCCGGCGAGCCCGGGCCAAGCCCCGCCGCCTCCGCCGCCCGGCCCGGGCTGGGGCGGCCGGCCCCCGGTCGCCCCCGGCGGCCAGGGCGCTCCCGGCCACGTCCCCTACGGCGGCTGGGGCGGCGGCTGGGGCGGTCCCCCGCCCGCGGCGAAGCCAGGCGTGATCCCGCTGCGTCCGCTCGGCGTGGGCGAGATCCTCGACGGCGCGGTCTCCACCATGCGCACCCACTGGCGCACCGTCCTCGGCATCTCGCTGACCGTCGCGGTCGTGGTGCAGGTCGTCGTCATCCTGCTCGAGGGCCTGTTCCTCTACGACCGAGCCGGCACCGAGGCACTGAACGACCCGAGCGCCACCCTGAGCGAGCTGACGCGCGCCCTGGGCGACACCATGCTCAACACCGGCGTCGTCTTCCTGATCTCCCTGCTCGGCACGATCGCGGCGACCGCCCTGCTCACGACCGTCACCAGCCGGGCGGTGCTCGGCAAGCCGGTCACCACCGGCGAGGCCTGGCGCGACGCCCGCCCGCAGGTGGTGAAGCTGTTCGGCCTGATCTTCCTGCTGCTGCTCATCACGTTCGGCATCGTCCTCGGCGGCGCCTTGCCCGGCATCCTCGTGGCCGTGTCGGGATCCGGCGACGCGGGCGCCGCGCTCGGCGTCCTGGGCACCCTCGGCGCCGGCGTGGTCGCGCTGTGGCTGATGATCCGCTTCTCGCTGGCCTCGCCCGCGCTGATGCTGGAGAAGCAGGGCATCAAGAAGGCGATGAGCCGCTCCGCGAAGCTGGTCCGCGGCTCCTGGTGGCGCGTCTTCGGCATCCAGCTGCTCGCGACGGTCATCGCGAACATCGTCGCGTCGATCGTCGTCATCCCCTTCACGGTCCTCGCGGCCCTGTTCGCCGACGGCGGCATCGCCTTCTTCCTGAACAACACCGGCGGCAACCCCGGCTGGGCCTTCCTCGTCATCAGCGGGATCGGCGCGGTGATCGGCTCGATGATCACCTTCCCCATCACGGCGGGCGTCACCGTCCTCCTCTACGTCGACCAGCGCATCCGCCGCGAGGCCCTCGACCTCGAACTCGCCCGCGCGGCGGGCCTGCAGGGCTACGGCACCGGCTCGGGAGGCTGATGCGGTGAGCCTGACGGGGGGTGTCCTCACGTCCGTGCTGTCCACGCTCGGATCCGGTGACGAACCGCCGGTGACGACCCCGCGCGATCCCGCGCGGGAGGCGGCCCGGCGCGAGCTGTCCAAGCGCATGTACCACGAGAACGACCCCAGCTGGCTCCAGCGGGCCCTCAACGCCTTCTGGGACTGGGTCGACAAGCTGCTCGGCTCGGCCTCCACCGCGGCGCCCGGGGGCACGCTCGGCCTGGTCGTCATCGTGGTGGCCGTACTCGCCGTGCTCGGTGCGCTGTGGTGGCGCCTGGGCACTCCGCGCCGCGGCCCCGCCTCCGCCGCCGCCCTGTTCGACGACCGTCCGCGCAGCGCGGCGGAGCATCGCGCGGCCGCCGAGGCCCACGCCGCCCAGGGCCACTGGAGCCAGGCCGTCCAGGAACGCATGCGCGCCATCGTCCGCTCCCTGGAGGAGCGCGCCCTGCTCGACGACCGGCCCGGCCGCACCGCCGACGAGGCGGCCGCGGAGGCGGGCCGCGCGCTGCCCACCCACGCGGACCGGCTGCGCGCCGCCGCCCGCGACTTCGACGACGTGACGTACGGCGGACGCAGGGCGAGCGAGCAGTCGTACCACCGCATCGCCGAACTCGACCGCGAGCTCGAGCGCGCCAGGCCCCGGCTCGCGGCCGCCGCGACGGCCCACGACACCCGCCGGGGAGCCGCCGAATGACCCCCGGGACCACACTCCCGACCGCCTCGGCCCCGCCCACCGCACGCCGCTGGTGGACCCGCGCGCGCGGCATCGCGGTCGCCGTCGCGCTGCTGCTCGTGGCCGCCGTCGCCATCGCCGTGATCCGCTCGGACACCCGGCACGGCACGCTCGACCCGCGCTCCGCCGACCCGTACGGCAGCCGTGCCGTCGCCGAACTGCTCGCCGACCGCGGCGTGTCCACGCGCGTGGTCAGCACCCTGGATCAGGCGCGTGCAGCGGCCGCCCCGGACACGACCCTCCTGATCGCCGTCCCCGACCTGCTGACGCACCGGCAGCAGACACTGCTGCGCTCCGCGACCGCCGGCTCCGGCGGGCGCACGGTCCTGGTCGCCGCCGGCAGCGCGTCCGTCGAGAAGCTCGCCCCCGGCGTCACCGCGGACCCCGCCACCAGCATCGGTTCCACCCTCTCTCCCGACTGCTCCCTGCTCGCCGCCCGCCGCGCCGGCAGCGCCGACACCGGCGGCATCCGCTACACCACCACCCACCTCGGCGCCGACAAGTGCTACCCCAGCGAGCGCCTGGCCACCCTGCTGCGCATCCCGGAGGCCTCGGGGCACGGCGACACCATCGTCCTCGGCGCGCCCGACATCCTCTTCAACGAACGACTGGACAAGGCGGGCAACGCCTCGCTCGCCCTCCAGCTCCTCGGCTCCCGTCCCCATCTGGTCTGGTACCTCCCCTCGCTCTCCGACACCTCGGCCGCCGAACCGGACGACGAGAAGGGCTTCTTCGAACTGCTGCCCTCCGGCTGGCTCTGGGGCACCCTGCAGCTCTTCGTCGCGGCCGCCCTCGCCGCTCTCTGGCGGGCACGCCGGCTCGGCCCCCTCGTGCCCGAGAAGCTCCCTGTGGCGATCCGCGCCTCCGAAACCGTCGAAGGCCGCTCCCGCCTCTACCGCAAGGCGAACGCCCGTGACCGCGCGGCCGCCGCTCTGCGCTCCGCCACCCGCATCCGCCTGGCCCCTCTCGCGGGTGTCCCCGTCTCCCAGGCGCACGCGCCCGAGACCCTGCTCCCCGCCCTGTCCGCCCGCCTCCACGGCGACGGACAGGCCCTGCACTCCCTCCTCTTCGGGCCGCCGCCCAGCGATGACGCGGCCCTCATCACCCTCGCCGACCGACTCGACGCCCTCGAAAGAGAGGTACGCCGTCCATGATGGACCCGACCACTGACAACGCCGGGTACGCCGGGGATCCGGGCAGAGCCCGCGCCTCCCTGGAGGCCCTGCGCGCCGAGATCGCCAAAGCCGTGGTCGGCCAGGACCCCGCCGTGACCGGCCTCGTCGTCGCCCTGCTCTGCCGCGGACACGTACTACTTGAAGGAGTCCCCGGGGTCGCCAAAACGTTGCTCGTCCGCGCCCTCGCATCCGCACTCGAACTGGACACGAAGCGTGTCCAGTTCACCCCCGACCTGATGCCCAGCGACGTCACCGGCTCCCTCGTCTACGACGCCCGCACGGCCGAGTTCTCATTCCAGCCCGGCCCGGTCTTCACCAACCTGCTCCTCGCCGACGAGATCAACCGCACCCCGCCGAAGACCCAGTCTTCGCTCCTGGAAGCCATGGAGGAACGCCAGGTCACGGTTGACGGCACCCCCCGCCCGCTCCCCGAGCCGTTCCTGGTCGCAGCCACCCAGAACCCGGTCGAGTACGAGGGCACGTACCCCCTCCCCGAGGCCCAACTGGACCGCTTCCTGCTCAAGCTGACGATCCCTCTGCCGTCCCGCCAGGACGAGATCGACGTCCTCACCCGCCACGCGGAGGGCTTCAACCCGCGCGACCTGCGCGCCGCCGGCGTACGCCCGGTCGCGGGACCGGCGGACCTGGAGGCCGCCCGCGCCGCGGTGGCCAAGACGACCGTCTCCCCCGAGATCACCGCCTACGTCGTGGACATCTGCCGGGCCACCCGCGAGTCGCCGTCCCTCACCCTCGGCGTCTCCCCGCGTGGCGCCACGGCCCTTCTGGCCACCGCGCGCGCCTGGGCCTGGCTCACCGGCCGCGACTACGTCATCCCCGACGACGTCAAGGCGCTCGCTCTGCCCACCCTCCGCCACCGTGTCCAGTTGCGCCCCGAGGCCGAGATGGAAGGCGTGACGGCCGACTCCGTCATCAACGCCATCCTCGCCCACGTCCCCGTCCCCCGCTGATGGCCTTCACCGGACGCGCCGCGCTCCTCGCGGCACTCGGCTCCCTCCCCGTCGGCATCTGGGCCCCCGGCTGGACGGGCATCCTGGCCGTGAACGCGCCCCTGGCCGTGGCCTGCGCCTGCGACTTCGCGCTCGCCGCGCCGGTGCGGCGCCTGGGCCTCACCCGCTCCGGTGACACGACAGTGCGCCTGGGCGACGCCGCGGACGTCACCCTGACCATCAGCAATCCGTCGCGCCGCCCACTGCGCGCCCGCCTGCGCGACGCCTGGCCCCCGAGCAGCTGGCAGCCCGGCACGGAAGTGGCGGCCTCCCGCCACCGCCTGACGGTGCCCGCCGGTGAACGCCGACGCGTGACGACCCGGCTGCGTCCGACTCGCCGCGGCGACCGCCACGCCGACCGCGTCACCGTCCGCTCGTACGGCCCCCTCGGCCTCTTCACCCGCCAGGGCACCCACCAGGTCCCCTGGACGGTACGTGTCCTGCCCCCGTTCACCAGCCGCAAGCACCTCCCCTCCAAGCTGGCCCGCCTGCGCGAACTGGACGGCCGCACCAGCGTGCTCATCCGCGGCCAGGGCACGGAGTTCGACAGCCTGCGCGAGTACGTCCCCGGTGACGACACCCGCTCCATCGACTGGCGCGCGACGGCCCGGCAGACCACGGTCGCGGTCCGCACCTGGCGCCCCGAACGCGACCGCCACATCCTTCTGGTCCTCGACACCGGCCGCACCTCGGCCGGCCGCGTGGGCGACGCCCCGCGCCTGGACGCTTCCATGGACGCGGCCCTGCTCCTGGCAGCCCTCGCCGCCCGCGCCGGCGACCGCGTGGACCTGCTCGCGTACGACCGCCGGGTCCGCGCCCTGATTCAGGGCCGCACGGCGCGCGATGTCCTCCCGTCCCTCGTCGACGCGATGGCGACGCTGGAACCCGAACTGGTGGAACTGGACGCCCGCGGCCTGGCCTCCACCGCTCTCCGGACCGCCCCCCGCCGCTCCCTGATCGTGCTGCTGACCAGCCTCGACGCGGCCCCTGTGGAGGAGGGCCTGCTCCCGGTCCTGTCCCGGCTCACGCAGCGCCACACGATCCTCGTCGCCTCGGTTGCGGACCCCTTCGTCGCCCGCATGGCCGCGGCCCGCGGAAGCACGGAGGCGGTCTACGAGGCCGCGGCCGCCGCGCAGGCCCAGAGCGAACGCCACCGCACGGCGGAGCAACTCCGCCGGCACGGGGTGACGGTCGTCGACGCGGCACCGGACGACCTGGCTCCGGCGCTGGCGGATGCCTATCTCGCCCTCAAAGCGGCGGGACGCCTGTGACGGATTCCTGGGGCTCTCTACGGAGAGCCGGGGGCCGGAACGCAGAAAACCCCGTACCGGAACCGGTACGGGGTTTTCTTGAAGAATTGTTCGGCGGCGTCCTACTCTCCCACAGGGTCCCCCCTGCAGTACCATCGGCGCTGTAAGGCTTAGCTTCCGGGTTCGGAATGTAACCGGGCGTTTCCCTCACGCTATAACCACCGAAACACTATGAAACTGTGAACACCCACACCACACCGCCGAAACGGCATAGGGCTGTTCGTGGTTTCAGAACCAACACAGTGGACGCGAGCAACTGAGGACAAGCCCTCGGCCTATTAGTACCGGTCACCTCCACCAGTCACCT